>NZ_JAUTXY010000005.1:0-392361 GCF_036327795.1 Rhodococcus artemisiae | reverse complement strand
TCCTGTAGAACAACCCGGCCATTAAATTCGCAGCTCAGCGTCTATATGAGTGGTCAATTCAGACGGATCGTCGTGGCCCAAAATGGTGGAGTTCATGAATTCGCATGTTCTACGACTCGTGACCCTCTATCATGGATAATCGTGGTTATCCATCAAAATCGTATGCAGGAAGGGATCCGGGGAGTCACGTGGCGGCGTGGAGGCCGGAGTATGATCGCCGCCGGGTGATTCGGTCGCGCACATGCGATCATAGTGTGTCCGTACGGATAACGAGTTGCGTGTGCACGCCGCGCGGTGAGGACCTCCGCGTACGGGCCGCTTGCGGAAAACTCGCCGTAACCCCGGACTCAACGCCGCGGCCGCCCATACCGCTTTTGGCAGTGAACCCACAGTTCAGCGTCCATATGAGTGACCGATATGGAGGGCCCGTCGCGTCCCACACCGGTGGGTGTCACGGGTTCGCGTATTGTGCAACTCATGACCGACATTTGCTAGATAACTGATAATATCTGGCAGACGTGCCAGGGACATGGTCGAATCTCCCGGCATGAGCAAACGCGGTCCCCTCGTGACACCGCACATGTACCGACGGATCGACGGCATGTGCGTCACGTTGTCGGCCAGCCTTACAACGAAGCGCAGGAGTTTTACTTCCTGCGTGATGACACCGTGAAGTACCTGGGCCTACGTCGGAAGATGCGCCACCGCGATTGCGGCACCACGGAGACGTCGAGATACGAGAATGATGATTCCCCGAATGGTCTGTCCGTGGCTGTCGGCACTCCCCGGACGGGAGTTCCTACCGGCCACCCGACGCTTCACGCGCCGGGTGCCGATCGTCAGGACGAGGGTGCTCATCAATGCGTAGTGGAAAGCCGGCAGTAGGTAGGAACCGACTGATGTTTCCTCACCGGCCACATGGGTACGCAGTCTGTGGACTGTGTGCCGGGCCGGTGAGGAGCAATCGATGCGCGACGACTACGACGAACGCGACGTGAAAGTCGGGGAGCCGAAGGAGTGGGCGGCCGGAGTTCCCGGTGTCGCCGTCGCGCTGAAGCGTTCCTATGAACACATGGGGCTTGTGCGGACCGCCGAGACTCTGCGTGAACTGAATCAGGCCGAGGGCTTCGACTGCATGAGCTGCGCGTGGCCCGACCCGGACCCGGGCCACCGCAAGATCGCGGAATTCTGCGAGAACGGCGCCAAAGCAGTCGCCGAGGAAGCAACCCGCGACCGGGCCACTCCCGAATTCTTCGCACGGCACAGGATCGCCGATCTCGCAGGTCACAGCGAGATGTGGCTGGGGCAGCAGGGCCGCATCACGCATCCGATGGTCAAACATCCCGGCGCGGCGCACTACACGCCCATTGACTGGGGCGACGCATTCACATTGATCGGTGAGCAACTGGCCTCGCTCGGCAGCCCGCACGAAGCGATCTTCTACACGTCGGGTCGCGCATCGAACGAGGCCGCATTCGTCTATCAGTTGTTCGCCCGCGCATTCGGCACGAACAACCTGCCCGACTGTTCCAACATGTGCCACGAATCGACGAGCATCGCGCTGCAGGAATCCATCGGCATCGGCAAGGCGAGCGTCACCCTCGACGACATCCACAACGCCGAACTCATCATTCTGCAGGGCCAGAATCCCGGCACCAATCATCCACGCATGCTCACCGAACTCGAGACGGCGAAACGTCGCGGCGCGAAGATCCTCACGATCAACCCGCTACGAGAAGCCGGGCTGATGAACTTCCACAACCCGCAGGCACCTCGGGGCGTGGTGGGCCGCGGCACCGAACTGTCAGATCTCCACCTTCCGATCGCGATCAACGGTGATCTGGCGTTGCTGCAGGCATTCGGAGCACTGCTGGTCGAATGGGACGCGCTCGACCACGACTTCATCGATCGTTACGCTCACGGTTTCGACGACTGGAAGCAACATGTCGCGGCCCTCGATTGGGACGTCGTGACCTCGGTGACCGGCCTGTCACGCGAGCAGATCACTGAAGCAGCGCAGATGCTGCGGCGGTCGAACGCCACGGTGTTCTGCTGGGCGATGGGCCTGACACAGCATCGCAACGCGGTGGCCACCATCAAGGAAGTGGTCAACCTCGCGCTGGCGCAGGGGAACATCGGGAAACGCGGCGCCGGTGTGATGCCGGTACGCGGACATTCCAATGTCCAGGGCGACCGCACGATGGGCGTCTGGGAACGGGCGCCACAGCACTTCCTCGACGCCATCGAGCGGGAGTTCGGATTCGACCCGCCACGTGAGAACGGCTGGGATACCGTCGATTCCATTCGGGCGATGCGTGACGGCAAGGCGCGGTTCTTCCTGGGGCTCGGAGGCAACTTCGTGCAGTCCGCACCGGACACGGCGGTCACCGCAGAAGCGCTGGCGGATATGTCCATGACGGTGCACATCTCGACGAAGATCAACCGGTCGCACCTCGTGTGCGGCGACACCGCATTGATCCTGCCCACGCTCGGTCGTACGGAGAATGACGTCCAGGCGTCGGGGGAGCAGTTCGTCAGTGTGGAGGACACAGCGTGCGCCGTGCATGCGTCGCGCGGACCGCTGAAGCCGGCGAGCAAGTATCTGCGGTCGGAGGTCGCGATCCTCACGGGCATTGCGGAGGCGACTCTGGGCGAGAGGCACGGGATCGACTGGACCGCAATGCGCAAGGACTATGCGAATATCCGTACCCACATTTCCCGTGTGGTCGCCGGTTGCGAAGGATACGAGGTCAACGTTCGACGGCCCGGCGGGTTCATCCTTCCGCACCCGCCGCGCGACAGCAGAACCTTCCAGACAGAGTGGGGGCGAGGGGAATTCGCGCTCTCTCCCATCGAGATCCTGCACGTGCCCGAGGGGCACCTGTTGTTGCAGACCCTGCGCAGTCACGACCAGTTCAACACCACGATCTACGGGCTGAGCGATCGGTACCGGGGAATCGAGGGCGGGCGACGGGTGGTGTTCCTGCACCGCGACGACATCGCCGCGCTCGGGTTCGACGACGGCGACATGGTCGATCTGTTCACTCTCTGGGGCGGCGACGAGCGGGTGCGATGCGCGCTGAACTTCCGCATCGTCGAATACGACGTCCCGCGGGGATCGGCCGCTGCCTACTACCCCGAGACCAACACCCTTGTGCCGCTGGATTCGACTGCGCTCCACAGCAATTGTCCGACATACAAGTCGGTCGTCATCTCGCTGGCGGCCGCGGGAACCCGAGACCACACGTGCCCGGACGTGCAGAGCCAGCAGTCCGTGGGGTCGGACTGGACGCACAAGTCGCATCCGGCGCCGGAACATCTGTCCTAGAACACACCTTCGCGCAGAAGAGCTTCGGCGTCGGCGAAAGCCCGAGCGCGGCGCAGCACTGTGGGTGGTCCGGGCGGGTTGCCGTGCCACTGGTCGAACAGGGTGCTCAGACTCAGCACCATCCGCTCCGGTGAGCTCCAGTGGTTCCATCGTTCGAATTCTGTGCTGCGAGCCAGTTCTCGTGCTGCCTGCCGGGCTGCGATTCCGCGGTCGTATCGTGCGCGAGCGGCCTCGCTCAGCCACATCCAGTACGTGCGTAGTTCACGGATCCCGTCGGCGCCGCACAGTGGTCCGTGACCCGGAACGTAGACGTCGGCGTCCCATGCGAGCAGACGATCGAGCGCCGCGATCCAGTTCTCGAGCGGGCCGTGCCACAGGATGGGCGTCGTCCCGATGAACAGCATGTCGCCGGCGAAGACCACGCCCGCGTCGGGCACGTGCGCCACGAGGTCGCCCGCGGTGTGGCACGGTCCGAGCCGTTCGAGGTCCACGGTTCGGTCGCCGATCGTGAGCCGGTGGGTCTCGTCGAAGGTGTGGTCGGGGAAGCGGGGGGTCCGGCGCGGAAACCGGGCACCGGCCCGTACCCGGGCCATGTAGGACCCGGCCGCGCCGACCGGTCCGGGCATCCACCCGATCAGCTCGCCGGCCGAGGCCATCGCGGTCAGCGCCGCCGGAGGCAGATCCTCGTGCATTCCGTCCAGTGCCGCCGCACTGGTCGTGATGCGTGTCCCGGCGGGAAGTGTGTCGTTGCCCCACCAGTGGTCGCCGTCGGAGTGAGTATTGACGGCCTCGGTGATCGGTGCGTCGGCCACGAGAGGTTGCTGCACTTCGGCGACACGTTTTGCCCACGCGACGTCCCACACGGTATCCACCACGAGCGATGCGGTGCCCTTTGCGACGACGAGCCCGGTGTTGGCCTCGCCCCAGCCGCCCGACGGGCGCAGGAACGCCCACACCCCGTCGCCCAGTTGTGTCAGTCCCGACTCCGACATGCGCTCCCCCTCGACAAGTTCGGTTTTCTCACGCTACTCCGAACTCAACGAGGGCGTTCCGCGGCCTCCTTGATGGCAGCGAGCCTCCGATCCCAGCCCGAGCCGACAGCGTCCAATGCCCGGCCCACCGCGCTCAGTCTGGAACCGGCAGCGGAGAACCGGAGTTCACGGCCGACGCGTTCGGATGTCACGAGCTCGCATGCTTCGAGTACCGCCAGGTGTTTGGCGATGGCCTGGCGCGACACCGTGAACTCGGACGCGAGGCCCGACGCGGACGCGGGCGATCGCCCGAGGCGCTGAAGGATCCGCCACCGCGTCTCGTCGGCCAGAGCCGCGAACACGCGTGTGGTCTCGGATGCCTGATCCGACTCAGTGTGCTGCAACCGTTTTCCCCTTCTCGAGGTGAGCCTTGGCGAGGTCCAGTTCGATGGCCCAGCCTTCGACATTCCCCTCGTACTGCGCACGACGCTCCGCGGAGTCACCGGGGAGCGAATCGAATCCGGTTTCCGTCACGCTCAGGACGGTGGAGGTATCGGAGACGGCGTCGAGTCGGAACTCGACGAGCGTGGACGGGCTGTCGGGGTCTGTGTGGTCGGACAGCCACCGGAACGCCGCATAGTTCGGTTCGTCCAGTGCTACGGTGCGGAATGTGAAGGCGCCGTGCACGGGGTCGTGGACGACGGTGAGGTCGCCGTCGCGTTCGAGCCGATGCTCGGTGAGCTGCTTTTCGTTGATGTACCACCCGGGTTCGGCCACGAGTTCCCACACTCGTGTGGCGGGGGCGTCGATGGTGATCTGTCGCTCGATGCGATCGAGTTCGCTCGTCATTAGATTCCTCCTCGTGGATTCCTGCTGAACCGAGTGCAACTCCATGGTTGCATTATGTGGAGATTACTGCAACCTGTTGGTTGCACACGTCAGTTTCGGGTAGTTGGGCCGCGGGTAGTCGAACCTGTCGTTGAATTCGAAGAGAGGCGTACCGGATGAAACTCACGACCGTGCTGGGAACCGCGGCGGCGACGACGGCGACTGCGCTCGTGGGCTCGATCGCGTCGAGAGACGTCGATTCGCGGTGGTACCGGAAACTGCGCCAACCGCGCTTTCAACCGCCCGCGTCGGTGTTTCCGGTCGTGTGGACCACGTTGTACGCCGACATTGCGGCTACGTCGGCGGCTGCAATCGACGAGTTGACCGATCGAGGTGACCCCGAGGAGCGGCGTCGCTACATCGCTGCGCTCATCGTGAACCTCATGCTCAACGGGGCGTGGTCGTGGGTGTTCTTCAAGGGACACCGGCCCGTTTCTGCAACCGTCGTGTCGGCACTGCTCACCGCCAGCAGTGCAGATCTAGCCCGGCGAACCGCTGCGGCTCATCCCGCGGCGGTGCGGTCTTGGTGCCCTACCCGGTGTGGACATCGTTCGCGACAGTACTCAGCGCGCGGATAGCACAGCTCAACCGGTGACGTCGGTTCGGAGGATATGCGGAATGATGGGTGCATGCTCGAAACATCCGTGATCGTCGGTATCGCGTCCATCTGTGTGGGCTTCGTGTTCTTCCTCGCCGCCGCGAGTGGGGCGCGGGCAAAGTGGAACAGGAAAGTGACGATCACTCTGTTCGTTGTTGCGATCGTGTTCATGACGGTCATCCCGGTGATCGGCGCGGTCGGGTTCGCGGCGTAAATTTCGTCAGATCCGTCATTGCGGACCGAAACTGACCTCGATTGTTCTTACATTGTCTGCATGACCGAAAACATGACCGTCGAAGCCGCCGATATTCTGGCCATGCTCGCGGAACAACGAGACATGCTCCTCATCACCGTGCGCGGACTCGACGACGCGGGCGCTCGCGCCCGAAGCACCGCCAGCGACCTCACCCTGGGTGGACTCATCAAGCACGTATCGGCCACCAAGAGCGGCTGGATCGACAGGATTCGTGAACTGGACGAGAACGCCGTCTTCGATATGGACTCGGCGATGGTGTCGTACTACATGAGCGACGACGAGACCCTCGCCGGCTTGCTGGACGAGTACGCGAAGGTGACGGCTGCGACCGAGGAGTTCGTCGCAGGTCTCGACCTCGACCTGCAGGTTCCGCTCCCGACCGCGCCGTGGGCGCCGGAGCGGGAGTGGTGGAGTGCGCGAAAGGTGTTGCTGCACATCATCCGCGAAACAGCCCACCACAGTGGTCATGCCGACATCATTCGCGAGTCGCTCGACGGTGCGAACACCACCATGCAACGCGGCGCTGATGCCGGCATGACCTTCGACTGATCTTCACTTGCTCGGGATGGGGGAAGCGGGTGTGTCGGCGTCAGTGAGCGCCGGCGACCTCCGCGCCGATACCGGTCTCTGCGCGCACCAGCATCTCGGCGAACTTCTCGTCGTCGTGGACACCGCGACCTCGGCGCTTCTCGGCGACGAGCGAGCCGATGACGCAGGCGGCGAGGCCGAGCGGCATCGTGAAGATCACCGGCAGCTGAATGGTCAGGGGCGCGGGTCCGCTGCCCATCCACAGTGCCTCGGTGAACATGAGGCTCACAACGGTCGAGACCAGGCCCGTGAGTACGCCCCACACCGCGCCCGTGCTGTTGAATCGTCGCCAGTTCAGGCTCAGGACCAGGGCGGGGAGATGGGCGCTGCCTGCGACCATGAAGGCCATGCCCATGAAGAACGTGATGTTGGTGTCGTCGCCGATCAGCATGGTCAGGCCGATGGCGATGATGCTGAATGCGACCGCGCCGTAGCGTGCGATTCGGGCCTGCGCGTTCTCCTCGCGGTGTCGGTCCGCGACGTCGAGGTGCTCGACGGGTTCCTTGCGAGTCAGGGCCGGCCACACATCGCGAGCGAATGTGCCTGCCGCGGAGATGACCACACCTGCGACGACCGCGATGATGGACGCGAAGGCAACCGCTGCGACGAGCGCGAGCGCGATCGAACCGCCGGTGGTGCCGATGCCGCCACCGAGTTCGGTGACGAGGACCGGAGCGGCGAGGTTTCCACCGGGACCGACGAGATCGGTGCCGTTCGGGCCGAGCAGTGCTGCGGCGCCGAAGCCCATCACGATGACGATGAGGTAGAACATGCTGCACAGCGCGACGGTCCAGCCGAGCGAGCGTCGTGCGGTCTGTGCCTCGGGGACGGTGAAGAACCGGATGAGGATGTGCGCCATACCGGCGGTGCCGAGTGCGAACGCCAAGGCGTACGAGACGAGATTGATCGCGCTGGTCTCGCCGAAGATCAGACCGGGCGACAGGATCGCTTCGCCCGCAACGGCGTTGTCGGTGGCGTCGCCGAGAACCTTGGGGAAGCTGAAGCCGAACTGCGCGAGAATACCGAAGCACACGATGAGCGCGAGGACCGACAGGATCGACGACTTGATGACCTGAACCCAGGTCGTGGCGAGCATGCCGCCGACGAACACGTAGATGCCCATGAGCGAACCCGCCACGATCACCGACAGCCAGAACGGAATGCCGGACACCGATTCGAGCAGCACGCCGGCGGCGACGAGTTGGGCGAGCAACACGAATGTGCCGGTCGCGATGGTGCTGAGCGCCACCACGACACGCACATTGCGGGATTCGGTGCGGAAGACGAGCACGTCGGCGAGGGTGTACTTGCCGAGATTGCGCATTTTCTCTGCGAGCAGGAACAGCACCGGCAGGAAGGAGATGACGGACGTGAACAGGATGACGGTGCCGTCGACGCCCTTGGAGAAGATCAGGCCCGTCGTGCCGAGGAAGCTACCGGCAGAGATGAACTCACCGGCAATGGCAAATCCGTTCTGCCAGCTAGAGATCGAGCGACCTGCTGCGAAGAAGCCATCGGCGCTCTTGGCGCGACGGGACGCCGCGAACGTCACCCAGAGGGTCAGTGAGATGACGGCGCTGCAGATTGCGATGGCCAGGTAATCGGCGTCGCCGGTCATGCGACGACCTCCTCGGAGTCGGGCCGGTTATCGGCGACAGCGCGGATCGCGGCGTCGGCGGCGGGCTGAATGTATGTGCGGGACAGTCGGAAATACGCCCATACCAGAACCCAGGTTCCAGCGAACTGGCTCAGCACCACCCAGAGTGAGAGCGGGATTCCCAGGACGGATGTGGAACCGAGCTGGTCGGGGAATCCGATCCAGGCAACGAGGAAGCTCGTGAACAACGCGATGGTGATGCCGCCGAGGGTGTTGGTGACCATCTTGCGTCGATGCCGCAGTTCGGCGACCTCGGGTAGCTGCAGCATCCGCGACCAGATCAGATCGTCCGCAGCGAAGGTGCCCTTGTCGGAGACTGGGTTACTGCCGGAAACGGTGTCGTTCATGCCCGCACCGCCGCCCGGCGTGCCGTGTCGAGCGCGAAGAGGTTCTCGTCCCAGCCGGCTTCGAGGGGGCCGAAGAAGTGGAAGCGCACCTGCTTGACCCGGTAGAGCCAGCGGCCGCCGACCTTGACGACCTCGTCGGTGTACCTGCCGGCCGCGATGCTCGCGGTGCCGTCGGTGACGCACGGTTGCCACAGGAACGAGCGCACCGTGGCGCGGTCCCCGTCGAGGTCGATCTCGAGATTCGTGATGAAGTGCCAGAAGGCGGTGAGGCCGCCGTCGGCGAGACCGGCGAAGAACTTCTTCATCGCGTCCTTGCCCTTGGGGTGCGACAGCCCGTCGAATTCACCGTCGTCGGTGAACAGATCCATCAGGGCATCCCAGTTCCCGTCGTCGAGGTGGCGGCAGTACCGGGCGTCGAGCGTGCGGATCGCCTCGAGGTCTTCGAGGCGTGCGATGCGCTCGAGGAGTGAGCGATCGGATACGGGGTTGGTCACGGGAGAGCCTCCGAGAACGCTGTGGTTAACGCATGTTCATGTGACGGGAACCATAACAAGCGCGAATTACGTGGTCAAGGCGGACGTTGTTGCTGGTAGTGGCATGTGCCTCTACCCTTCGAAAGATGAACACGCGGTCAACTGCGGCCCTGCCGTCCGTTCGTGAGCGGATTCTCGAGACCGCTCTCGACGAGTTCTATGCATCCGGATTTCACGGGGCAACCATGCGAAACATCGCGAACAGTGCAGGTTGTAGCGCTGCGAACGTCTACAACCATTTCGAGAACAAGTCCGAGCTGCTGGTCGAGATCCTGCGACGCGCGAGCGACGAGCAGTTCACTGCGACGCGGAATGCGCTACGGAAGGCGGGCGCGGACCCGGCCGAGCAATGGCGGGTGGCAGTCGTTGCACATGCGCTGTTCACTGCGCGTAATCCGCGCGCCTGCCTCGTCGCGAACACCGAGTTGCGATACCTCGACGATCTGAATCGCAGGCGCGTGGTGGGGTCGCGCGATGCGCAGGAACACCTGTTCGTCGAGATCGCGGAAAAAGGCGTCGAACAGGGATTATTCGATCTCCCGAGGGTGCATCAGGCGGTCACGGCGGTGTTGACGATGTGCTCGGGGATTCCGCTGTGGTTCCGCCCGGACGGGCCACTGACGGCGCAGGAGGTCGCCGACGACTACGGTCGCTACGCGCTCAACCTGGTGGGATACCGGAAAGTCTGAGGTCGGGCGTTGACGAGTGATGGGCGCCATGGTCTACTGGGTGAACAAGCGTTAATGACCTACTCCGGTCCATAGAGGGAGTACCCCCCATGACTCACCGCCCGTCTCAGCCCCGCACCGACTCGCCGCGCTACCTCACCGAGGAACGGCTCGAGATCCGCGATCTGGCCCGCGACTTCGCGATGACCCGGGTCCTGCCCGTGGCGAACGAACTCGACCCGGTCCAGGGCACCATCCCCGACTCGCTCAAGAAGGAAATGGCCGAGATCGGGTTCTTCGGCATCATGATCCCCGAGGAATACGGTGGTCTCGGGCTCGGTGTTTTCGAATACTGCCTCGTCGCCGAGGAACTCTCCCGGGCCTGGATGAGCGTGTCGGGCCTCCTTGCCCGGGGCAACGGCATGGGCGGCGGTTTCACGCCCGAGCAGGAGCAGGCCTTGCTCCCGCGGGTCGCCCGCGGTGAATACCTCGGCGCCTACGCGCTGTCCGAGGCCGAAGCCGGCTCCGACGTCGCCAACATCTCCTGCCGTGCGGTGCGCGATGGCGACGAATGGGTGGTGAACGGCACGAAGATGTGGTGCACCTATGCCGACGAAGCCGACTACATGGTGTTGTTCGCCCGCACCGATCCGAACAAGGACCCGGCCAAGCCGCACCGCGGCATCAGCGCATTCCTCATCGAGAAGGACCGTGGGGGATTCCCCGAAGGTATCTCGGGCACGAAGGTCCGCAAGATCGGCTACTTCGGCTGGAGCACCTGGGAATTGTCGTTCGACAACTTCCGCATCCCCGCCGGCAAGATGCTCGGCGAAGAAGGCAAGGGCTTCTATCTCGCAGTATCCGGTCTCGAAGTGGGGCGCGCCCACACCGCTGCCCGTGCGATCGGCCTGGCCCGCGCCGCGCTCGAGGACTCCATCGAGTACATGCACACCCGCCGCCAGTTCGGCCGGCCGATCGGCGATTTCCAGCATCTGCGCTTCAAGGTCGCGAAGATGGCCGCCGACATCGAGGCTGCACGCCAGTTGATGTATTCGGTGGCCACCGATATCGACACCGGGCGTCGCTGCTCGCTCGAGGCGTCGATGTGCAAGCTCGTCGCTACCGAAATGGCAGAACAGGTCACCAGCGAGGCCGTGCAGATACACGGCGGCGCGGGGTACACCACCGATTTTCAGGTCGAGCGTCACTGGCGTGATGCTCGTCTGACGAAGATCTTCGAGGGCACCAGCGAGATCCAGATGCGCATCATTTCCGATGAGCTGCTCGGAAGGCCGGAAAAGTGATGAGTACCAATGCTACTTGCGTCCTTGTCGCTGTCGGCAGCCGAACAGCGACCCCGCTGAAGGTCGTCGCCGAGGCCCTCGCCGCAGCAGATGTGTCCCTGCCCGCCGGTTCTGCACTGGTCGGTGCTGCCGTCGCAGACGCGACCGCACCCGCGGTTCCGGGAGCGCGTCGCATCGGATCCCGATGGAATGCAGAGAGATTCGTCGAACGAAGCGAGAGCGTGTCCGTCGAGACGGTGATCACTCGCATCACCGGCGACCGTGTCGAGCGACACGTCGCCTTGCGTGACGTCAACGGTGCACTCCGTGAGAGCGGCACCGAGACATGGCTCCTCGACGATCCGGCGGCCGTGGAGCCCGCTCCGGAGCTCGATTTCTGCAGTATCGAATGGGGTAACCTCCTGAGCGACAGCCTCGAAGACGACCGCGGTTTCACCTCCTCGCTGTCGACGTGGGACGGCACCATCGGACTGCGCTGCGGCGATCGAGAACTGCACCTGCGCATCTACAAGGGCACCATCGTCGATGTGACGCGACGTGTCCCGCACGGCGCCACGTTCACGTTCGTTGCACCCGCCCACACCTGGGTCGACCTCGTCCTGTCGGATACCGACGACTTCATGCGCCGCGCCATCAGCGGCGAGTTCTCTTCCAGTGGAGACGGATACGAGTACCTGAGACTGACCAAGCCGCTCAATACGATCATCGCGCACGCGCGACTCATCGCCCGGAAGGCCAACTCATGATCGAGGCCCGGTATCTCGACATCGGGGGAGCACTCGGATTCGTCGAGATCGTCACTCCCGACCGTCATGACAATGACCACCGCGGCACAGACCCCGCCGCATTGCCCGCGATCCTGTGTATCCATACCGCAGGCCAGAGCGGCGTGCAGTGGCGGCACGTCGCACGCAGTCTCGCGAACCTGGGTTATCGGGTGATCGTGCCCGACCTCCCTGGGCACGGACGCTCCGAACCTGCTCCCTGCGGCCCGGTGACCAGCATCGTCGACTACGGCGACTGGCTGTGCAGCGTCCTCGACGTCCTCGGCATCGAGCGCCCCTACGTGATCGGGTGCTCGATCGGAGGCAAGCTCACTCTCGAACTCGCGACCCGTCCCGAGCGGCCGCTGTCCGGCGCAATTGCCATGGAAGCCGAAGCCGGACCCGGCCGGGTCAACGTGAACGGACTTCGTCGCGAACTCGAAGATGTCGCGGGCCCGGCCCGTGCCGAGCGGACCTATCTGGGCACTCTCGCTTCGGTGGGGCGCTCCGTGCCCGAAGCGAAGGCACACGTCGTGGCACTCATGCACAAGCGGGAAGACCCGGAGATCTCGTCGTCCGACCTGATCGGCTGGGGGACCCACGATGTCCGCGATCGTCTCGACCAGGTCACCGCCCCATTGCATGTGGTCGCGGGGCGCGACGATCCGTGGATCGTCGTCGACGAGATCGCTCGCGTGGCCGAGATGGTCAACGAGATCGCGCCCGGGCGTGCACGATTCACCGCCCTCGACGGCATCGGACACTATCCGATGGAGGAGATCGACGATTTCGCCACGCTCGTCGACACATGGATCGGCGAACTGAAGGCATCGGTGCAGACCGAGGAGGTAGCCCTGTGACGACACGAACCGAAACCCTGTCTGCAATGCTGGACACTCTCGTCGACGACGACCCCGCAGCTCCGCTCACGTACGACGTGGTCGCGGGCGACCTCGTCGTGAGCAGTAGGTCCGACATCCGCGACCGCGCCAAGGCAGTGCGCGCAGAACTCGAGGCGGTCGGAGTCCGTCCCGGTCAGTGCCTCGCTGTGATGCTGCCGAACTGGTCCGACGCCCTGGTCTGGCAGTTCGCCGCGGCTGCGGTGGGTGCTCACGTCATCGGCGTCAATACCCGCTACAACACCGGGGAGGTCGCGCACATCCTCACCGCCGCACGACCCGCAGTGGTCGCCGTCCCGGCCTCCTTTCACGGCCTGGATCTGTTCGGCCGCCTCACCGAAGCTGCCGCCTCGGTTCCCGATGTCGCGTCGCCGGCCGTCGCAGTGGTTCGCGGACCCGACGAAACCGAATCGAAGGCAAGCGAATTCGACCTCGGTAGCGGAGCCTGGATCGCAGGAAGCGGCGACACCGGAGCTGTCGAGGCTCCCGAGACGCCCGACCGCGTCACGCTCACCGCAGCCGGAATCGACGACGACCCGCAGGATCTCCTCGCCGTCGCGTTCACGACCTCCGGCTCGACCGGTGTACCGAAACTTGCCGCGCACCGCCACAGTGCCATCGTGCGACACGGCCGTGCCGACGCCGCGATCATGCAGGTGCGCGGCGGCGATGTGGGACTGTGCGTCCTTCCCGTCTCGGGTGTGTTCGGGTTCAGCGCTGCGATGGCGATGATCGCCGGTGGTGGCGCGCTGCTCATGGAGACGGTGTTCGATCCCGCGGCTGTACTGCGCCGCATGCAGCAGGTGAAGGTCACGCACGGCGTGGGTGCCGACGACCTGTTCGGCCGGCTGTACGACGAGTGGCACCTTGCTGATTCGCGGGGCGCAACCGAGCGCATCGACCTGTCGTCGCTGCGCTGGCTGGGCATCGCCGACTTCCTCGGCCGGTCCGAGGAGATCGCGCGGTGGGCCCGCGACGAGTTCGGGACCCACACCTCCGGGGTGTTCGGATCGTCCGAGGTGTTCGCCCTCGCGTTGCTCTGGAACGCGGACGACCCGGAATCGGTGCGCTGGAACGGTGGCGGCCGTGCGGTGGACCCGGCGATCGAGCTACGTGTAGCGGACCCGCTCGAGGACACCCCGGTCGCCGACGGTGAACAGGGCGAACTGCAGTTCCGTGGACCCAACGTGGTCGACGCCTACCTCGGCAACCCGGAGGCCGCAGCTCGCGCCTTCACGAAGGACGGCTGGTTCCGCAGCGGCGACCTGGCCGTCGCGCTCGGTGACGGAGGCTATCGGTATGTGTGCCGCATGGGCGACGTGCTGCGTCTGCGCGGGTTCCTCGTCGACCCCGCCGAAATCGAACGACGCCTCGCTCAGCATCCGGGCGTGGGAATCGTGAAGGTCGTCGGCATCACCGGCGACGGCGGCTACACGCAGGCCGTAGGGTTCGTGGTCCCCACCGACGAGGCACCCGCCGATACCGACCCCGAAACCCTGAAGTCTTGGTGCAAGGAAGAACTCGCGGCGTTCAAGGTGCCGTCCGCCATTCATATCATCGACCGTATGCCGACCACCGTGGGTGGTAATGGTTCGAAGATCCGGGCCGTGGAACTGCGCGAATGGGCGCAGAACTGGACCGACCGTGAAAGGGATTTCCGTCGTGACTGATTCCGTTGCTTCTCCCGCAGCCGCCACCGATGTGGTCATCTGCGAGCCGCTGCGCACCCCTGTGGGTCGCTACGGCGGCATGTACATCGACGTACCTGCCACCGATCTCGCCGCGCGGGTCATCTCCGAGCTGCTGTCGCGCACCGCAATCGACCCTTCGAACATCGACGACGTCATCTTCGGCCAGTGCTACCCGAACGGTGAGGCACCCGCGATCGGTCGTGTCGCGGCGCTGGACGCGGGCCTGCCCGTCACCGTCCCCGGTCTGCAACTCGACCGTCGCTGCGGTTCGGGTCTGCAGGCGGTGCTCGATGCCGCGATGCGCGTGCAGACCGGTGTCGCCGACCTCGTCATCGCCGGCGGTGTCGAATCGATGAGCCGCTCCGAGTACTACACCGAATCGATGCGCTGGGGAGCCAAGGGTGCGCCCGCCGCGTTGCACGACCGCCTCGCCCGCGGCCGCGTCACCGCCGGTGGCCGCAATTATCCGGTGCCCGGTGGCATGCTCGAAACCGCTGAGAATTTGCGGCGGAAGTACGACATCCCTCGCCTGGAGCAGGATGAACTCGCCGTCGAGTCGCACCGGCGCGCGGTCGCCGCAATCGAATCGGGCAAGTTCGCCGACGAGATCGTGTCCGTGCAGGTGCCGCAGCGCAAGGGCGATCCGAAGACGATCGACCGCGACGAGCACCCGCGCGCCGACGCCACCGTCGAGACGCTCGCGAAGCTCCGCCCGATCATGGGCAAGCAGGATCCCGAGGCCACCGTCACCGCGGGCAACGCCAGCGGGCAGAACGACGGTGCCGCAGCCTGCATCGTGACCAGCCGCGCGACCGCGGACAGGCTAGGCCTGCGTCCGCTCGGAAAACTGGTCACGTGGGCCGCCGCCGGAGTGGCGCCCGCGGAGATGGGTATCGGCCCGGTGCCGTCCACCGCGAAGGCACTCGATCGTGCGGGACTGAACCTGTCGGACATCGACCTCATCGAACTCAACGAGGCATTCGCTGCACAGGCCCTCGCCGTGACGCGTGAATGGAAGTTCACCGCAGCGGATTTCGAGCGCACCAACGTCAACGGGTCCGGTATCTCCCTCGGTCATCCTGTCGGCGCGACCGGTGTGCGGATCCTCGCGACGATGCTGCGTGAACTCGATCGTCGCGGCGCGCGCTACGGCCTCGAGACGATGTGCATCGGCGGTGGCCAGGGCCTGACCGCGATCTTCGAGAAGGTCGCGTGACCGCCCGTCCGCTGGACGGTGTGCGAGTGGTCGACCTGTCCAGCTTCGTCGCCGGCCCCACCGCAGGCCGGATGCTCGCCGAACTCGGAGCGGATGTGATCCGCGTCGACCCGATCGGCGGCGCGGTCGACGGCGGCCGCTGGCCGCTCACCGACGAGGGTGCGAGCCTGTACTGGACCGGGCTCAACCAGGCCAAACGCTCGGTCGCGGTGGACCTGCGCAGCGACGAGGACCGTGCCCGGGTCGTCGAGTTGATCGCCGATGCCGGGATTGTCCTCGAGAATGCCGCGCACGCGCCGTGGCTTGCGCACGACACGCTCGCCGAGCACCGCGCTGATCTGATCCACCTGCACATCGCGGGCAACGCCGACGGGAGCCCCGCGGTCGACTACACCGTCAACGCTGCCGCAGGGGTCCCGCTGATGACCGGCCCGACCGGACTCGGTACGCCGGTCAACCATGTGTTGCCCGCGTGGGATCTGCTCACTGGTGTGCATGCGGCGCTCGGCATCGTCGCCGCGCTCCGCCGCCGCGAACAGACCGGTGAGGGAGCGTATCTCGAACTCGCACTCGACGACGTCGCGAACTCCGCGGTTGCGAGCATGGGCTGGCTTGCCGAGGCGCAGGCGCGAGGATCGGGTCGTGAGTTGCAGGGCAACGCGCTGTACGGCAGCTACGGTTCCGAATTCGCAACCGCCGACGGACGCTACGTCATGATCGTCGGTCTGACGCGCGGGCAGTGGCGGGCGCTCGTCGAGGTTACCGGCACTGCTGACGTGTTCACCGCGCTCGCCGTGCAACGCGGTCTCGATTTCGAGAACGATGGTGACCGCTATGCGGCGCGCGATGCGATCACGGCGATCCTCGCACCGTGGTTCTCTGCGCGGACCTTCGAGCAGGTCGAAGCGGATCTCGCGGGCACGCGAGTGCTGTGGGCGCCGTATCGGACGATGGACGAGGTCGCGGCCGACCTCGCGGCACGCCCCGACTCGGTGGTCCAGTACGTCGACCAACCCGGAATCGGGTCTGTGCTGACCGCACGGTCGCCACTGCGCTGGAACGGTCGCTACACCGACGCGCGGCCCGCGCCTCGGCACGGGCAGCACACCGACGAGATTCTCGGAGTAGATCAGCTGCCCGGCGCTCGATAGGACGCATCTCGCCGCGCGGCTTCGTCGACCTGTTCGGGAGTGAGCAACGCGATCGGTTTCGACCGCGCGGCGCCCGACGCGATGGTGCGGAGTTCGAGGGTGGCGGCGGCGATCTCGTCGGGCACGTCACCGAGCACATACAGGTCGTGCCCGCCCAGGGCGAAGTGCACGGACTCGACGGTGCCGCCGACACTTTCGACCATCGCGACGATCGCGTCCCGACGGGCACTGCCGCCGTCGCTCAGGAGTCCTTTCGCGCCCTCTGCGGTGTAGGTGACCTGCCACAGGTATTTCGGCATGGTTCCTGCTTTCCTCGACCGGTGTTGCTGTCGCCTTCCATGGTCGGACACCGCGCGCGTGACGCGCGGTGCTTTCGGGCAAACGGGAATAAGGTCGAACACAGTTGTGTCGAACAGGAAGGACCACACCGTGCCGAAGCCCCCGCTGCCCGATGCCGTCGCCGAAATGCTGGCCCGCCCCAACCACGCCACGATCACCTCGTTGCGTGCCAGTGGCCAACCCGTGTCGGTGCCCACCTGGTACCTGTACGAGAACGGCCGGATCCTCGTGAACATGGACGAGGGCCGCAAGCGTCTCGAGTACCTCCGGAACGATCCGCGCGTGGCCCTGAGCGCGATGGACCCGGAAGACTGGGTCACCCACGTGAGCATCCAGGGCAGGGTCGTCGAATTCGTCGACGACCCCGACCTGGCCGACATCGACCGGATCGCCCGGCATTACACCGGGCAGCCTTACGGCGTCCGCGACCGCAAGCGTGTGAGCGCGTGGATCGAGATCGACCGCTGGCACGCCTGGGGACGGTTGAAGAACGCCGTCTGACGTCCCACTGCGGAGAACGGCCGGCTCAGAGGATGCCGGCCTTCTTCGCGGCGCTACGCACCTGGAACGACATCACGATCAGCAGGACGCCGAACAGGATCGCGTAGATGCCGAGCAGGACGATCAGACCGAGGATGCCCGAGCCGGGGAAGATCAGCAGGATCACGCCGAAGATCACTGCGACGACACCGGCGACCAGCGACCACACCCATCCTGAATCCGGGACCTTCCGGAACCGGAGGGCGCCGACGATACCGATGACGCCGAACAGGATGGCGTAGAACGCGATCAGGTACAGCAGCACCAGTGCGGTGATTCCGGGCCAGAAGAGTGCGACCAGGCCGGCGAGCACGGAGACGATACCCATCGCCAGCCATAGCCCCCAGCCGTCCAGGGTTGCGCGATCTCGGATGGAATGCCAGACGAGCACGGCGCCGTCGACGATGGCATACACCGCGAACACGATGACGAGCGCCCACACCGTGATTCCGGGCCACACCAGGGCGATGATGCCGAAGAGGACTGCGAGGATGCCGCGGATCAGCACCACCCACCAGACTGTCTTGAACAACGAGCGGAACGGGTCGACCGAAGGCTCTCGGTTCGCGGACATAGCGGCTCCTTGCGTATGACTTCGCGATCTTGACGGCCTTCACAGGATAGGGCCGGTTACGTTGATTCGCGCGGGAATCGATGTCACTCGCCAGTGGATGAGTCGTACGCTCGGAACGTGGCATCGGCACGGATCGGTATCTCCGGTTGGCGGTATCCGGGTTGGCGGGGCGACTTCTACCCGAAGGGCCTGGCCCAACGTCGTGAACTCGAGTATGCGTCCGAGCGGCTCGGCACGATCGAGATCAACGGTTCGTTCTATTCACTGCAGCGACCGAGCAGTTATCGGGCGTGGTTCGACGCGACACCCGACGATTTCGTCTTCGCGGTCAAGGGCGGGCGGTTCGTCACCCACATGAAACGACTGCTCGACGTCGACGAGGCGCTCGCCAACTTCTTCGCGTCGGGCATTCTGGCTCTCGGGTCGAAATTGGGGCCGCTGCTGTGGCAGTTGCCGCCCACATTGGGATTCGACGAGCCCCGACTCTCCGGGTTCTTCGACCTGTTGCCGCGGACGACGACGAAGGCCGTCGAGCTGGCTCGCGGTCGTACCGACAAGGTGCCCGACGACCGGGCCTGGGTGGACACCGATGCCGACCGGCCGCTGCGGCACGCGGTGGAAGTGCGCCACTCCGACTTCGCGACGTCCGCGGCGATCGACCTGTTCCGGAAGCACGACATCGCTCTCGTCGTCGCCGACACCGCGGGGCGGTATCCGTTCCTGACCGAGGTCACCGGGGGCTTCGTGTATGTGCGGATGCACGGAGACAAGGAACTGTATGCGAGTGGCTATACATCTGCAGCGCTCGATCGTTGGTCCGAACGCATCGAGGGTTGGCTGGGCGACGGGCTGGACGTCTACGTGTATTTCGACAACGACATGAAAGGATTCGCACCGCACGACGCTCTGGAGTTGCAGCGTCGCTTGTGACCGCTGTGCCCGAGAACTACTGCTGTACCGAGAACCACGAGGAGCTTTCCGTGTGGCCCGAACACTGGCCGACGATCACCCGGCAGATCGCCACCCACACCGACACCGCGTTGACGGCGGTCCGGAGCGAGACGGTGCCGGTGTTCGACGAAGCACTCGCGGAGCTGAACACTCTGCCGTACGAGCAGGTCACCGCGGTGCATGCGGGGATGGTGCGCGAGCTGCTCGAGGAATTACACCCCGAGGGATTGACGGGTGAAGATGTGCAGAGCGTGCTCGAGAACGCCCTTCGGAACGGGATGCGCTGGCTGCCGTCGCTGCAGCCCGACGCAGTGGTTGTCGTGCTCACCGGCACTCTGGGAGTGCACGATGACGAGGCTCCGAAGGTACGACCGGGCGACTACGTGACCGCGGGACTGCTGGTGCTGGCCGAGCTGCTTGCTGCGCGCAAAGCCGCTCCCGGTCGGTATCTGCGACGTGCTGTCGCCGAGATCGAGCGGACCGAAACGGTCGAGATGCCCTGAGGTAGCGCACTGAACCTTCCTCGGCTCCTGCGGGTTTCCGTGGATCGACGACCAACGGAAACCCGTAGAGATGGGGAAAGTCATCGCGCCGAAGGTCAGGGTAGTGACTGGTCCTCGACGTTGTACGCGATGCGTTGCAGCAGTCCGGTGAGCACGTCGAGCTCGTCGTCGCTGAGTCCGTCGAGCATCTGTTTCTCACTCTCGATGCGCCGCGGAAGTGCCCGCTCGACGAGTTCACGCCCGGTGTCGGTGAGGGAGAGCAGCACCACGCGCCCGTCGCGTTCGAGACGCTGTCGCTCGACCAGGCCGATCTTCACGAGTCGCTCGGTGTGCTTGGTGGTGGACGCCCCCGAGATGCCGGTGACAGAGGTGACCTCGCTCGCGCGTAGCGGGAAGTCGCTGCGCGCGAGGGCGCTGAGCACCTCGAATTCGGTGCGGCCGATCCCGCTCGATTCGAGTTCCCTGTCGAGCCGGTTGAGGGCGAGCGAGCTGATGCGGGTGATGCGACCGATCACGTCGATCGGCCGGAGATCGAGTTCGGGATAGCGGGCCGCCCACGCGTGGCGGATGCGTTCGACGTAGTCGGTGCTTGCGGAGGGCGTGGGCATGTGTGCATTCTAACGGCCCGCGACAAACAATTTCATAGATAATTTACATACGAAGTATTATCATCGGAGGATGCAACGAACGCCTCACCGCACTGATCGCAACCGTCTCCGCTACTCGGGCGGCGCGTTGGCGCATTCGTTGTCGGCCACCGCGTGGCGGGAGTCCCTCGAGATGCATCGCGCCGATCCCACGATCGCCGTGGCTGTGCGCGTCGGCGTGGCCACACTGATCGCGCTGGTCGGAGGCGGTCTCCTCGGCCATCAGGAAGTCGCCGGATTCGCCGCGCTCGGTGCGTTGTCCTCGGCGTTTCTGCGCTACGAACCGTTTCCGCGACTCGCCACGAAGCTGGCGTGCGTCGGCGTCGGTCTCGTCGCGTTCGCCGCATTCGGTGCCACACTCGGCGCAGTGGGGCTGACGATGTGGTTGCAGATTCTGCTTCTTTCGGTGGCCGCCGGCGTATCGTTCTGGCTGCTCACTGCCTTCCGGATCACCGGACCGGGCCCCGTCATCCTCATCTTCGCCGCAGCCGGTGCGGCCGGTTTCGCCGAGAATGCCGCCGACGTGGGTCTCGCCGCCTCCGCAGCCGCCGTCGGGTCTGTCATCGGCTGGATCGTTGCCATGCTCCCCGCGCTGTCTCATCCGCACAGCCCCGCACGTATCGCGGTCGCCCGGGCGCTGGCATCGGTCGCCGCGCTCGAATCCCCGGGTGCCGCGGACGTTGAGACGGCCCGTCAGCACATCGCCCGCGCTCGCGAGGTGATCGCGCTCGGTGGTGATCCCAGGATGCGGTCCCACAGTCACGAACTGCTCGCACTGCTCGACGCAGCGGAGAAGGTCGTCGACGGTGGTTCGCACGACACCGCGGCAGCGCGTCGCGCCGACTTCCATCGCTTCGAAGTGGAACTGCGCAAGGTACGTCGCGACATCGACATTCCCCGCTCCGGAGCGTCTGTCCACGCAATTCCGAGTGTGCGCGGGGTCGACAGGTTCTTCGGATTCTTCGGCGAAGGTGTGCGGCGGCTGGGCGACGGGGTGATCGTGATCGGCGTCGCGCGGGTCGTGGTGGCGTCATTGGTCGCGGGATGGATCGCGGCGGCACTCGGTATGGCACATCCGCTCTGGGCCACGATGGGGGCGATGGCCGCGCTACAGGGTGCGAACTATCGGCAGACGGTTCAGCGTGCGATCCAGCGCCTGATGGGCAACGCGCTCGGTGCGGTGCTCGCGGTGGTCCTGCTGGTTCTCGACCTGGGTTATTGGCCGCTGGTCGTCGTGATCGTGGTGCTACAGACCGTCACGGAAATGGTGGTCACGCGCAATTACGCTCTTGCGTCCGTCTTCGTCACTGCGATGGCATTGATGCTGACCGGTCTGGGCACCGGTCTCGGTGCGGATGTGGCACTCAGCCGTGTCCTCGACACTCTCGTCGGGGTGGTGGTCGGTGTGATCGTCGCCGCGCTGACCCTCCAGCGCGGCGACCGTGCTCACCTGACCGAGGTCACGCGTGAGCTGCCTCGAAACTCTCGAGAATGTGCGACGGAATGCGTCCGCGTGAGCTGACGTCGAATCCCTGACCCCGCGCCCAGTGGCGCACTGCGGCCAGCTGCTCGGGAGAGCGTCCGGGAATCACCTTGCGGGTACGTGGCTTTCGCGTCCGCGTGGGAGCGGGGGTGGGAGTGGCTGCATGTGCTGTCGGAGGAATGCTCGGCAGCTTCGGTGTCCGGTTGCGCTTCGACTCGTTCAGCCACGGCTGCAGAACTGCCCAGAACTTGTCCGCGTTGGAGGGACGAAGATCGATTTCGTACTCGATATCGTCGACGGTGATCCGGAACGATTGCGCCAGACCATCGGTAATCGGTTCGCCGTCGATGTCGTCGTAATACTCGACACGCACCTGCTGTGCCACATTGTCTCCTTGTCCCCGAACTTCCAACTAGACGCTAGTTGTTACTGGAGGGTAGCTTCAAATTCCGGGCGAATGCACCAACCCGGGCAGTGAGGTGTTCGAAAAACACCTCGGGATGGGTCGCCGTGACGATAGCGGCATTCGGTTCGCGCCGCCAGATCCCGGTCCAGTCTGCGATCGTGGTTCCCCGCGTGAGCCGCCCCTCGAGTTCGACGTCCACCGTCGCCGGTGTCGTCGTGTACGGAACGGTGCCCAGTGCGACGGCCGCCGCGAACGGGTCGTGGACGTGGGCGAGATAACCGAGATTCTGGTCGCGATGGAACTCCATGTAGAAGCGCAGCGCATCGGACAGGTGCCGAACCACCTGATTCGATGCGCGCGACCGCTGCCCTCGCGGGTCGTCGGGCGACAATGCTTCGGCGGGAGTGCTTTCCGAAGCCTCCGCGATGCGGTCCACGTGCACTGGATGCATCTCGATGGTCTCGGTGGTGTCCAGCGGGCACACGATCGGATGCTGCCGGGAGGGCAGACCGGAGAACGCGTCGAACACTTCGCGCGCGGCCTCCGGATCGACCGCCACATTCCACTCCGACGTCGGTGTCGTGTTGCCGGGATGGTTGAAACATCCGCCCATGATCACCAGACGCCGCAGTCGCTGCGGCAGCTCCGGATCCATCCTCACGGCCAGCGCGAGATTCGTCATCGGCCCGGTGACCAGACCGGTCAACTCGCCCGGGTGCTCGCGTGTGAGCTCGACCCATGCCTCGGCTGCGGAGCGAGACGACGGCGCTCTCGACGTCGCCGGAAACTCGGCATATCCGACACCCAGCGGTCCGTGGGTGTCCTCGGTGGTCATCAACGGTGCGACGAGCGGAACTTGCGCTCCGGCCGCGACCTCGATGTCGGCACGGCCACACATATCCAGCACCGCAAGGGTATTCGCGGTCACCTGGCCGACTGGAACATTGCCGGCCGTGCACAGCACCGCGGCGATGTCGGCCTCCGGACTTGCGAGCAGGTACAGCAACGCGAGCGCATCGTCGATGCCGGTGTCCACGTCGACGATGAGTCGAGTCGAAGTGATCGGAAGGTCGGGGGAGCCCACGCACACATCTTGCGACATCGTGTTTGCAGCGCGCATCACGGGGTCCCGATCGACCGCCGCACCTCCCCTTGAGAGCATTCGACCATGCAGAACAAGGCCTGGGGTTATTTCACGGACGTCGACGGCACGTACCGGCCCACCAAGTACGCGGTGAGCCCGTGGTCGTCGACGATGCTCGCGGGCCCGTGCGTGTGCGGGCTGATCGCCCGTGAACTCGAGAATCGGCACGGCGACGACGCGATGGTGCCCGCACGCCTGACCGTCGACCTGTTCAAGCCCGTCCGCAACGACGAGGTCCGATTCACCACGACGCGCATCCGCGACGGTAAACGGATCCGTGTCGCCGATGCGCTGCTGATGCAGGGTGACGACGTCTCCGCCCGCGCGACCGTCGTCTTCCTGCGGCCGTCGGAGCAGCCGCCGGGTGCGGTGTGGGTCCGCGAGGACCGGCCGGAGCCGCCCGCGGAGACCCCCGCCGACCCGGAGACCGGATTCGTCTTCCCCACCTGGTTCGGTAGCGACGATCACCCCGACGGGTGGTCGACCACGCGATCCGAACACCAGAACGCGAGTCGCAAGCGCTTGTGGGCGCGCCAGCTGCCCGTCGTCGTCGGAGAAGAAATGTCGCCGTTCGTGCGCACCGCGACGGTCGGGGAAGCGACCAGCCTGGTGACCAACTGGAGCGACCGTGGCGTCGGCTTCATCAACGCCGACCTCACCCTGACCCTGTCGCGGTTGCCCGTCGGGCCGGAGGTGGGTGTCGAGGCCGACCACCACATCAGCTCCGACGGCATCTCCGTCGGCACGTCGGTGCTGTTCGATCGGCTCGGGCCGTTCGGTTCCGGAACGGTGACCGCACTGGCCGATCCGCACCGGCAGGTGGATTTCGGCTGAGGGCGATGATGCCGAACTAGCATGTGCGCCATGCGAGTAGTGCGGATCGTCGACCTCAGCCACCCGGTGTCACCGACCACACAGGTGTATCCGGGAGACCCGACACCCGTGTTCACTCCGCATGCGACCATCTCCGGCGACGGCTACAACCTGCTGCACGTCGCAATGGGTTCGCAGACCGGCACCCACGTCGACGCGCCGCGACACATCCGCGACGACGGAGACTCCGTCGACCGGCTTTCGCCCGCAGCATTCGTGGGCAGGGGAGTGGTCCTCGACGTGCGCGGCCGTGTCGGCCCGGGCGAGCTGATCGGGCCGGGCCTGTGGGACGAAGCCGATCTCTGCTCGGGCGACATCGCCCTCGTGCACACCGGTTGGTCGGCGCACTTCGGCACCGATGAGTACTTCCGGCATCCGGCGCTGAGCGCGGAGGGGTGCCGGTGGCTGCTCGACCACGGAGTGCGCACCGTCGGTATCGACGCGCCGAGCATCGACCCCACGGGCGACGAGGAGCTCGCCGCGCACCACGTGATCGCCGTCGCGGGCGGCGTGATCTGCGAGAACCTGACGAACCTCGCGGCGATCGATTTCCCGGATCCGTTGGTGAACCTGCTGCCGATCCCGTTCGTGGGCGCCGACGGGGCACCCGTGCGCGCGGTCGCGATGCACATCGAGCCGTTCTAGGGCAGATGCGTCACCACCACACGCGCCGTCCCGTATACCGCGGTTCCTGCCGTGATCAGACCGAACACGACGATCCACACACCTGCCGGAATCTTCGTCAGCCACCTCAGCTGGTCGGCGTCGGAGCCTCGGCCACGGCCTCGCATGTGCGTGCGGGCAAGTTCGAACACCGGACGTGTCGCGCCGAGCAGCAACACCCAGGTGATGAGATACGCGGCGGCATATCGCACGACCGGATCACCGAGATAGGCCGCGGCACCCACGATCGCACCCGCGACCACGACGGAGAAGAATCCGTACAGGTTGCGGATCAACAGGAGCAGCAGCGCCAACGCCGCGAGAATCGACCACAACACCGCCGCCGGTCGGTTCAGGGTCAGCAGTGTGGCCGCGGCGAAGCCGAGCACCGCCGGACCGGTGTACCCGGCGAACGCCGTCGCGACCATGCCGGGACCGCGCGGATTCCCCGACGACACCGTCACCCCGGACGTGTCGCTGTGCAATCGGATGCCCGACAGTTTGCGTCCCACCAACGCCGCGACGAGCGCATGCGAACCCTCGTGTGCCTGCGTGATCACGTGGCGGGTCTTCAGCCACAGCGGCCGGACCGTCACGAGGATCAGTGCGATCGCTGCCGTGACCACCACCAGCACTGTCGACGCGGGTTCGTCGACGGCAGAGACGGCCTGCCACGCGGATTCCACCGCATTCGTGAACGAGGCTGCGTTCGTGGACGAGTCGACGCTCGACGCCACTGGTCACCTTTCGTCGGGTACAGGTGAGGCACGACACGTCGCCGGCCCCGATAACCTCATGAGCATGCCTGACAGTCGTGCCACCGCTGTCCGCGCGGGTATCGCGGACTCGTGGGCCGTCGGACTCGGACTGATTCCGCTCGGCCTCGCGTTCGGGGTGGTGCTCACCCAGGGCGGCTTCGACTGGTGGTGGGCGCCGATCTTCTCGATCGTGATCTATGCCGGCTCGATGGAATTCCTGGCGATCGGTCTCATCAGCGCGGTGACACCGTTCGCGTCGATCGCCGCGGCGACGCTGCTCGTCAACTTCCGGCACGTGTTCTACGGACTGTCGTTTCCTCTGCGCTCGATCCCCCTGGGCTCGATTTACAGCAGGATCGGCCGCCTCTACGCCGTCTACGCGCTCACCGACGAGGCCTACGCGATCATCGCGCCGAAAGCGGGTCAGGAGCTGTCCGGTACCCGCGTGCTGACCGTGCAGGTGTTGTGCCAGGCCATGTGGGTGGTGTCGGGCACTGTTGGCGCACTCATCGGTGCGGTGCTGCCCGCCGGCCTCACGGGCCTCGAGTTCGCGCTCACCGCATTGTTCACGGTGCTCGCGATCGACGCGTTCCGTGTCAACCGCGACGTTCCGGCCACGGTGATCGCAGTGGTGTGCGGGCTGGTGGCGATGTTGATCGCGAAGGAACAGATGCTCGTCGTCGGACTCGGATTGTTCGTCGCGTGTCTGCTCGCGCGGTTCGTCTATCGCAACAGGGCTGCCAGTGCCTGAATCGGTACCCGGCGCCGGATATGTGCTCGGCGCGCTGCTGGTGATGTTCGTCGTGACGGTCGCGCTGCGCGCTGCGCCATTCGTAGCGCTGTCCGCCCTGAAGCATTCCGCCGTCGTCGACTTCCTGGGCCGGACGATGCCGGTCGGCGTCATGATCATCCTCGTCATGTACACGCTGCGTGACGTGGGCGCGACGACGTGGCTCCCCGCGACGATCGGGTTGTGCGGCACGATCGCGATGCACCTGTGGCGGCGCAATGCGGCGCTGAGCACTGTGGCGGGAACCGGCCTCTACTTGGTGGCGTCGGCCTTCTGGGGCTGAGCGTCCACCGTCGGGGTGGTGACCGGCGGGATCGGGGTCATGGTCTCTCCGCGACGGCTGCGTGCCGCGAAGACCCCGGCGACGAACACGACGACCGCGATAATGGCCTGCGAGTTCCCGAGCGTCTCGAGCACCATCTGTTCCACCCAGCCGCGCGACGACGCATCGGTGAGCAGCTTGTTGGGCCCGAACAGGAAGATCAACGTCGCGGGCAGGAGTACCGGCCACCAGCGGCGGTAGCGCGGGGCGACGAGCAGCGGCACCAGGAACAGCGAATACACCCAGTGGTGGGTGACGGCGATCGGTGCGGCGAGAAGCGTCGCGAGACCCACCAGCGCGAGGGCGGGCACAGTTTCGCCGGCGCGGAGGAAGCGGTGCGCGGCCCACACGGTCGCGGCCACGATGATCGCGGCACCGATCATCCACAGGATCTTGCTGGTGCCCTCGGACAAGCCGAACCGAGCGATCAGGCCGGTGAGCGCCTGGTTGCGGAAGTACTCCTGGTCGCCGGCGCGATCGGTCGCGAAGAACTCGTCGGTCCAGAAGTAGACCGAAGAGTCGGGGCGTAGCCAGTAGCCGAACGCGACGGTCGCGAAGAACGCCCCGAACGCCCGGACCACCGACGGGATGTCCTTGCGGAGCAGGAGCAACAGACCGAACGCGGCGGGCGTCACCTTGATCGCTGCGGCCACCGCAATGCCGATGCCGCGGAAGCGCGAGGGGATCACACCGAGCACGTCGGCGACGACGAGCGCCATGAGAATGATGTTGATCTGGCCGAACGCGAAGTTCGACCGGAACGGTTCGAGCAGCAGCACCACACCGAGGGACGCGGAGGCGACGAGGCCCGCTCGGGTGACGTCGAGACGCTGGTAGACGACCTTGAGGATCCACCACACGAGGGCGATGAGACCGGCCGTCCACAGCACCTGCAGTGTCGTGCTGCCGATCAACGCCATCGGCGCGAACAGGAACGCGGCGAACGGTGGGTAGATGAACCGGAAGCCCGAGTGGCTGTAGAAACCCTCTGTGTACAAGGGGGTGTGGTGCAGGAAGGCGTATCCGGCGTCGCGGAAGACATCGAGGTCCATGAGGTATTCGGTGAACGCGTCCTGGACGTATCCCGCCACCGCGTACGCCGTGACCAGGAGTCCGATGGCGATCAGTGCGGAGTGCACGGGCCTTGCGCGGACTTCGGACAACAGCACGGGGTAGACCTCCGGGGGACGACGACGTTTCGGGATCCCGTCGGGGCGACCCCGTCGTCACGTTACACAAACGTTGTACGGCGTAGCCCGCTCCGGACCCTTCCTCCGCATAAAGTGGTCGGTTTATCCCGTTTGGGTATTTCTGATCGGGTGTATATCCGGTCTATATCGCTTTCTCGAATGACCGGTAGATCCCTGTAGAGAATTGAATCGAACGCGCTCGTCCCATGAATATTCGGGTCTATTGGTAAATTGCTAGACTGCTGAATATTTCTCTGAGATCGTGGCTCGGACGCCCGAACCCGCACCGTGCAGCACGAATGCGCACTCGCTGAGGCGTTCGGCACCACCGAGATCCAGCGAGAACTCCACCGATTCGGCCAGGCGATACGGCCGGCTCTCCACGACCGAGCCCAACGCACGACGTAACCGGGATACCTCCGCACGTACGGCGACGGCATGATCGGCGTCACCGAACAGCGTGTGACTCAACTCCGTCACCGACATCCCGACGCGGCCACGCAGGTGCAACAGCAGCAGGATCTCGGCATGCCGAACCGTCACCGCGCTGCGCCACTGGCGTCCGGTTCCTGTCACCTCGACCGTCGGCGACGACGACAGTTGCAGCGTCATGCGGATCGTCGCCGCGGATTCGGACGGCCGGATCAACCAGCCGTGCGGCAACTGTTCCGGTACGCACAGGCCGAGGCCGGGAACCGTCAGAGCCCGATCTGTGCGGGGAGCACCGATGCGACGGGTCGCGGCGACGCCGGACGCGTGCGCAACCCATCCGTGGTCGTCGACCAGCAGCACCGGGCCGTTGACCGAAGCGAGTAGTGGTGCGGCCTCGGTGCGCAGCCGATCGAGCCGGTGTTCGTGCTGACGCCACAATTGCGATTCTGCGAGACGCACCGCGGTGTCGACGAGCGCTCCGATTGCGGGATGCAGCGTCATGGCCGGGCCGCTGACGTCGACGATGCCCAGCAGATCACCGCTGATCGGATCGTGGATCGGCGCGGCCGTGCAATACCAGGGGTGTTGCGACTGCTCGAAATGTTCGCCGGAGAACAACTGCACCGGCGCGGTCTCGGCCAGCGCGGTGCCGATCGCGTTGGTGCCCACTTTCTCTTCCGTCCAGACGGAACCCACGCAGAACCCCAGCGTGTCGGCCCGCGACCGCACGCGCGCCGAACCGCTGCGCCACAGGATGACGCCGTCCGCGTCCGTCACGACGAGCAGCATCTGTGATGCGTCGGCGACCGGCGAGATCACCTGTTCGAGGTCGCCGATGATCGCGGCGAGCGGCGACGACCGCCGCCGCTGTTCGATCTCCTCGAGCGAGTACGGAACGCGCGTGTTGCTGCCCACCGGGTCGAGGCCGGTGCGCAGGACTCGGGACCACGACCGGGCGACGACGCTGCGCGGTTGCATCGTCGGTGTACCGCCACCGATGACCGTGTCGTGCATTCGCATCAGATCGCGGGCGTATCGGGACAGATCGGTGCCGGGCGTGATGGCGCTGAAGGTGCTCACTGTCGCTCCGTGTCACCGCCCTCCGTAGTCCCTGCTGGTCTCCGCAGCATAGGTCCCGCGTTGTGTCGCGCGCCACACGCAACGTGATGCAACGCTTGCCGCGACGTTGCATCAGGAGTGTGCTGGATCACATCAACGAGCGGAAGGATCGGCCATGACCGACATTCTCGAGCACCCCTCCGATCACGTCACCGACCCGCAGCAGCGGGTGGATGCGTGGCTGCGAGATTTCGAAGCGGCGCTTGCTGCGCGTGACGTCGAGGCAGCTGCAGGTATGTTCGCCACCGACAGCTTCTGGCGTGATCTCGTCTCCTTCACCTGGAACCTCAAGACTGTCGAGGGACGCGACGGTGTCGCCGGGATGCTGCACGAACGCCTCGCCGACACCGATCCGAGCGGCTTCCGCACCACGGAGGCGCCGACCGAGGACGACGGCGTGGTCAGCGCCTGGATCGCTTTCGAGACCGCCGTCGGTCGCGGTGAAGGGCACCTACGTCTGAACGACGAGGGCGCATGGACGCTGCTCACCACGCTCCAGGAGTTGAAGGGGCACGAGGAGGGGAAGAAGGAGCGCCGCCCGCGCGGGACGAAGCACGGCGCCGACCGCCACCGCATCACATGGTCGGAGCAGCGCGAGGCAGAGGAACGCGAACTCGGCTACGAGACGCAGCCGTACGTCGTCATCGTCGGTGGTGGCCAGGGCGGTATCGCGCTCGGCGCGCGGATGCGTCAGCTGGGGATCCCGGCGCTCGTGCTCGACAAGTACGACCGCCCCGGCGACCAGTGGCGCGGCCGGTACAAGTCGCTGTGCCTGCACGATCCCGTCTGGTACGACCACCTTCCGTACCTGCCGTTTCCCGAGAATTGGCCGGTGTTCGCGCCGAAGGACAAGATCGGCGACTGGCTCGAGATGTACACCCGCATCATGGAAGTGCCGTACTGGTCGAAGACGTTGTGCACGTCGGCCTCGTACGACGATGCGGCCGGCGAATGGACCGTGAACGTCGAGCGCGACGGAGAACCGCTCGTGCTGCGACCCAAGCAGCTGGTGATCGCGACGGGAATGTCGGGCAAGGCCAACGTGCCGAATTTCCCGGGCATGGACCGATTCCAGGGCGATCAGCATCATTCGAGCGCGCACCCCGGACCGGATGCCTACGCCGGTAAGAAGGCCGTGGTGATCGGAGCCAACAACTCCGCGCACGACATCTGCGGCGCACTGTGGGAGGTCGGTGCCGACGTGACGATGGTGCAGCGCTCGTCGACGCACATCGTCAAATCCGATTCACTCATGGACCTCGGCCTCGGCGACCTCTACTCCGAACGCGCACTCGCCAACGGCGTGACCACGCACAAGGCGGATCTGACGTTCGCGTCGCTGCCGTACCGGATCATGCACGAGTTCCAGATCCCCGTGTATCAGAAGATCGCGGAACGCGACGCAGACTTCTACGAGCGACTGGAAAAGGCCGGTTTCCTCCATGACTGGGGTGACGATGGGTCGGGTCTGTTCATGAAGTACCTGCGACGCGCGTCCGGCTACTACATCGACGTCGGTGCGTCCGAACTCGTCGCGAACGGCGACATCAAGCTCGCCCACGGCAACGTGCGTGAGCTGACCGAGAACTCCGTCATCCTCGACGACGGCACCGAACTCGGAGCCGACCTCGTCGTGTACGCGACGGGCTACGGCTCGATGAACGGCTGGGTCGCCGACCTGATCGGTCCGGACGTCGCCGACAAGGTCGGAAAGTGCTGGGGCCTGGGCTCGGACACCACCAAGGACCCCGGTCCGTGGGAGGGCGAGCAGCGCAACATGTGGAAGCCCACGCAGCAGGACGGGCTGTGGTTCCACGGCGGAAATCTGCATCAGTCGCGGCACTATTCGCTCTATCTCGCCCTCCAGCTCAAGGCGCGGTACGAGGGAATCCCGACCCCCGTCTACGGCCTTCAGGAAGTGCACCACCTGAGCTGACACCTGTGCCGCACAGCCGCGCGGTGCGTGGACAGATACCGACGGTCGACGTCGTGTACCTGTCCGCCCACTGCGCGGTCATCGGCGACGTGCCCTCCCCGCTGCGGCGGAGAGGCGAGCTCGGACAGTGTCGAAGTGAAACAGTTCCTGCCACGTCCAACGCACGACTTCGAGGCCCAACGCGCGGAGAGCGTCCTCTCTCAGCTTCTCCTTGTGGACGGTCTCCGCGGTCGCTCCGGGTTCGTCGGCCCCGTACTTGCTTCGGCCGTCGAACTCCCCGACGACACCGACGTCCTTCCAGTAGAAATCGGGCCGAGCGACGAATGCTCCGGAATCGGTGCGTAACTCGTACTGCAACTCCGGGGCGGGTAGCCCGGCGGAGGCGATGCGGAGGCGGCTCAGCGATTCGCCGGGGCTCTCGCTCTGTCCGTCGAGGAACTCCACCGTTCGACGCGCCGCCGCGATGCCCGTCCTCGTGCGGGCAGTGCTCACGGCATCGGGTAGGAGCGGTAGCGCGTCGGGATACATCCGCAGCGCGGAGTCTCCGGCGACCACGGCGTGATCCGTCGGCAGCGTTCGAGCCAGATCGACGACGGTCCGCGCGACGGATGTCACCGGCACCCCGGACACACGGCCGACTTCGTCAGGCGGGAGAGAAGTCGTGTGGACGTGCAGTGTGTCGAGGCGTCGGCCACCCGACGCACAGTTGCGGCTGATATGAACACGGGAGAGGTCGACGTCCCAAAGCGCCAATCCGTGCATCGCCGCAGCCGAGACATGGCTGACAGCGGAGCCGTCACGCAGTTTCCCACGAAAGCCCAGCACCCGAACGCGATGTAGGGCTACAGGATCGGGATCTGTCGTGCCGTCGATGTAGATACCCCGCGCGACACGCCGCAACGTCCCGACGCGCAGTGCCTGACGGATCTCGTCGACGGTTGTTCCGGAAGCCAAGAGCTCGGAGCGGAGCAGCAGTGTCGGTTCGTCCATGGTTGGCAGCGTCGCAGCCCTGTTCGGCGGCTTCTGGTGGTTTCCGTGCCCGGGCGACACTTCTGTGGATGAAGTGTGTGCCTGTGGACAACTTGCATCCGCGCACCAAAAAGGCACGAACAGCGGGTCGACGCGGGGTGTCTGTCTGCTGAACGCGCGATCAGGGTACTTGTGCATTCGTATATCTACGACACGCGCTAGAGGAACCCAGAAACCGCTGAACTCGTCGTTACCATCGACCGATGGACCCGGTCCGCAACCCGTACGCCCCCGGCGCAGGGCAGCGCCCGCCCGAACTCGCCGGCCGCGAGAAACAGCTCACGGCCTTCGACGTGGTGCTCGAACGAATCGCGCGGGGAAGACCCGAGCGCAGCGTCGTGCTCACCGGCCTCCGCGGGGTAGGCAAGACCGTCCTGCTCAACCACCTGCGTTCGCTCGCGATCGCCAAGAGCTGGGGAACAGGCAAGATCGAAGCCCGCCCCGATCAAGGTCTGCGTCGCCCACTGTCGTCCGCGCTCCACATGGCTGTCCGTGAGATAGCTGCGGGCCATCCGGATCCTGAATCGGTCGACTACTTCCTCGGCGTCCTCAAGTCGTTCGCGCTGCGCGCCACCGCCGACAAGGGCATGCGCGAACGTTGGCAACCCGGCATCGATGCCCCCGCGGTCAAGGGCCGTGCCGACTCCGGCGACATCGAGATCGACCTCGTCGAATTGCTTGTCGACGCTGCCGGCCTCGCCCGCGACGTGGGTGTCGGCATCGCCCTGTTCATCGACGAAATGCAGGACCTCGACCCCGACGACGTCTCTGCAATCTGCGGCGCGTGCCACGAATTGAGTCAGGACGCTGCGCCGCTCATCGTCGTCGGCGCCGGGCTGCCGCACCTGCCCGCCGTGCTGTCGGCATCCAAGTCGTACTCCGAGCGGTTGTTCACCTATCACCGCATCGACCGTCTCGACCGCGAAGCCGCAGACCACGCACTGATCGCCCCCGCGGAACGCGAAGACGTCGAATTCACGCAGGAAGCACTCGACGTGCTGTACGAAATGGCCGACGGTTACCCGTATTTCGTGCAGGCCTACGGCAAGGCCACGTGGGACGTCGCCGCGGCCAGTCCGATCACCCCCGACGATGTGCGAGTCGGGTCCCCCGACGCGGAGGAGGAGCTCGCCGTCGGCTTCTTCGGCTCGCGCTACGAGCGGGCAACACCCGCCGAACGCGAATACATGCGCGCAATGGCCGAACTCTCCGGCGACGACGGTCCCGTGCCCACATCGAAGATCGCGGTGGAACTCGGACGTAAACCGGCGTCGCTGTCGCCGGCCCGCGACGGACTCATCAAGAAGGGCCTGATCTATTCCGCCGAACGCGGATTCATCGGCTTCACCGTGCCGCATTTCGGGAAGTATCTTCGTGCTCAAACAGACTGAGCTGTGCGCGTAGTCGCGTCAACGCACGGTGCTGGGCCACTCGCACGGCACCGGGTGTGGTGCCGAGCATGAGTGCGGAGCGTTCGGTGCTGTAGCCGCGGAAGATTCGCAGAATCACGATCTGGCGCTGTTGCTCCGGAAGCATATCGACGAAACGGCGTGCAGCGGCGGCGAGTTCGCTGTCGAGTACATCCTCGTCGGGTGAGGGTTCGTGTACCTCGTGGACCGGTGCAACCGGGCGCGGTGCTTTGCGCCGGGCGTCGACGACCTTGTTTGCTGCGATGGCGAAGGCGAACCGCAACACCGACCCGCCCCGATCGTCGTATCGGGGGAGTGCACGGACCAGGGCCAGGCAGGTCTCCTGCGCGACGTCTTCGGCGGGTGTGTGTGCCCGGGTCTGCTCATCCATGCGGGCGGTGCAGAACTGCAGGACGTGCGGGCGTACACAGCTCACCACGGTGCCGACGGCGTGCGGCTCGCCGGCGACGGCACGTGGCACCCAGTGGCGGAGCAGAAGTTCGGTGTTCTTGTCGGCCACGGCGGTGGTCCTCTCGGGTGGTGTGGATGTCACACCACCTTCCGCTGCGTCGTGGCCGCGCAATACCGACCCTCGGGTGGGTTATTCGTCCACCCACTCCACGGTGTCGTCGAGCGATGCCCGATCGGTGCGGCACGTGTTGGCCGGATGAGCGTCGTCGGCGTACCCGAACGCGATCGCGCAGACGACGTCGCGGTCGTCGCCGATGTTCAGTTCGCGCCGCAACGCGGAACCGGCCATCGGCACGGCGGCCTGTGGGACGGCAGCGATGCCGAGGGATTCGGCGGCGAGCAGCAGCGTCGAGACGTAGCCACCGCAGTCGACCGCACCGTACACACCGAGCGCCTTGTCGGTGGTGATGATCGCGACGTGCGGTGCGCCGAAGAACCGGTAGTTCTCGAGCATTTGCTCGGTGCGGCGCGCGTAGTCGTCGCGGGCGATGCCGAGCGCGTTGTACAGCGCGTATCCGGCCCCGCGGCGGCGTTCGGCGTACTCGCCGCGGTACTCGACCGGGCCCGGGATATCGGGTTCGAGCTGACCCGACGATGCCTGGGCGTACAGAGCTTCACGAAGGCGTTCGATGGCATCTCCGCTGATCAGGTGCACGCGCCACGGCTGGGAGTTGCACCACGACGCGGTGCGCTGCCCCATCTGCAGCATGCGTTCGATGTCCTCGCGCGGGACCTGCTTGTCGAGGAAGCCGCGGCAGCTGTAGCGGGAGTCGAGGAGAATCGACAACGTGTCGGCGTTGCTGGTCATACCGACCACGATGGCACAAGCGAGGAGTTAGCGCTCGTTCAGGGTCGGTGGATCGCGACGACCGTTCACATCGTCCGACTCCGTCGCAGGCCATCACCGCCGCCGACGTTCGCCTGCCGGCTCGACGACGGCCAGTGGGTCTATCCAACTTGGCAGTTCACGGACTCAGGAACGGTGCCTCCGCATCTGATCACCCTGTGGTCGATCCTGCGTGCCGCTGCTGACCCGTGGACCTGCGCGGTATGGTTGCGCAGCCCGCAACCAGCGCTCGGTGATCGCAGTGTTGCCGACTGGATCGCCGAAGGCAACCCGCACGACACGGCTCTGGCGCTGGCCCGTGCAGATGCGCAGCGGTGGGCCGCGTGAACCGAGACTCTGTCGCACTTCGCCCACCTCTCCGATCGCTGCGCGATTTCCCTGGTTGTGCGCTCACCGCGGCGCAGTCGCTCATCCGAGGGCACCACGTCGCGAACGGTCCGTGGTGGTTTGCCTCCTCGGGTGGTGGCCGGTTCGATCTGACGCCTCCTCGTGGCACCTGCTACCTCGCATTTCGACGAACTCAGCGCAATCCGGGAGACCGTCGGTGAGGCGCTGTCGACGACGGGGGTGATCAGCGCGGACTTCGCTGCCGACCGCCCGCTGTCGACCCTGACCGTGTCGCATGCTCATCGGCTCGCCGACACTTGTGCAGACGAGGCGGCGGATTTCGGCCTGACCCGCGAGCTGTCGTCCATGACTCCGTACGCGGTGCCGCAGGAGTGGGCCGCGGCGTTCGACGCCGATTTCGCTGGGATTCGGTATCAGACCCGGTCCACCACCGGGCCGAACCCGAACGCGATCGGTCTGTTCGGGGAGGCAGGAGAGGCCGACTGGCCGACCGATCCGAGCCCCAAGCCTCTGACGGCAGCTGCTCGGAGGTGCGGCTTCATCGTCGCCGACCCGCCGCGGTCGGTGCGCATCGTCTCACCGCCCGGGAGCTGACGGCCCGGCCCCGAACGTCACCGCCGATCGTGGGCGCTCGCTCGGGGCCTGGAAGATTGTCATCTATAGGTATTTCTGATGCGAAGCCGAGATAGCAGAATATTTCCCTGCCGACTCTGCGCCGCATCGCCGTTGGCGTCGCTATGTGACACTGCAGGCTGTGTGACACTGCAGAAGGATCTGTCGATCGCATCTTCTCGAAAGGGCCGGAATGACCGAGCAGCCGCTCCTGGGGCAGTCGTGGCGCACTGACCTCTTCGATGTCCCGGCCTATCTCGACGCTGTCGGGGTCCGAGCCACTGCGCCGACCCCGGATCTGCTGGAAGAACTGCACGGCGCACACGTGCGCACCTTCCCCTTCGGCAACGTGGACGTGCTGCTCGGCACCCATCCCGGTGTTGCGCCCGATGCCGTCCAGGACCAATTGGTGCGACGAGGTCGAGGCGGCTACTGCTTCGAGCATTCGCAGATCTTCGCAGCGGCGCTCGAACACCTCGGGTTCTCGGTGCGCCGATCGTTGGGTCGGGTACACGAGCTGAGCAACACCCGCACGCACATGACCGTCATCGTGCAGATCGACGGTGAGAGATGGCTGTGCGACCCGGGATTCGGCTTCAGTGTCACCGGACCCGTTCCACTGCGGGACGGAGGCGTTCGGGCCGAGGGCGACCGGGAGTTCATGGTGCGGCAACTCACCGACCAGGGCGCGACCGTGTGGGCGCTGACACGGGGCGGCAACGTGGAGCACTTCGTCGACGAACAGCCCGTGCATCCCGCTGATGTGCGGGCCGGACACTTCGTCACGTCGAGGGAAGAGAATTCGCCGTTCGTGAATCACCTCATGGTCATGCGACACATGCCGCACGCGCACGTGACTCTCACCGAACGCGCACGTACCGTCCGCGCCCCCGGCAGGGCCACCGAACACACGGAACTGTCGGTCACCGAAGTCGTCGACACCGTACTCGAGCTCGGAATTGTGCTGGACCGGGTGGAGATCGACGCGTTGAGCTCGGTCGTGACGCGGCTACGGAAGAGTACGTGAAGTGATCCGATCGGACAGCGGAGATCACACGATGTCCTGTTCGTGTCCTGCCGCGACCTTCCGCAACCCTCGGTAGGCCTCGGCGGGCGTGCGTCTCCCCGCGACCACGGCTTCGACCTCCGCCGCGATCGGCATCTCGACGTCGTATTCGCGCGCAAGTTCCATCACCGTCGGTGCCGTCTTGACTCCCTCTGCGACCTGACCGAGTTCGGCGAGGGCTTCGTCGAGGGTGAGGCCGCGTGCGAGCGCCTCACCCACGCGCCGGTTCCGCGACGCCGGGCTCGTGCAGGTGGCGATCAGATCACCGATCCCGGTCAGGCCCGCGAAGGTACGCGGGTCGGCGCCCATCGCCTCCCCGAGCCGGGTCATCTCGGCGAGACCGCGGGTGAGGACCATCGCGCGTGTGTTGTCGCCGACCCCGAGGCCTTCTGCCATACCTGCGGCGATCGCCACGATGTTCTTGAGTACGCCACCGAGTTCGCAGCCGAGCACATCGGTGTTGCGGTACACGCGAAACACCTTGGACGCGAACAGCGGCTGCAGCGCAGTCGCCACCGAATCGTCCTGAATCGCGACGACGGCCGCCGCAGCCATGCCGTCGGCGATCTCCCCGGCGATGTTCGGTCCGGACAACAGGCCGACGGGATGCCCCGGCAGGCATTCCGACACCACCTGGGTCGGACGCAGGCGCGTTCCCGGCTCCAGCCCCTTCGCCAGCGACAGGATCGGTACCCACGCCCGCAACCGATCGGCGATCTGTTCGAGAGTCGCGCGCACCGCGTGCGAGGGCACGCCCACCACCAGTACGTCGGCCTCGTGAGCGGCCTCGACGATGTCCGACGTCGCTCGCAGCCCCTCGGGGAGTTCCCGGTCGCCGAGGTATCTGCTGTTGCGCCGCTGCTCGTTGATCTCCGCGGCAGTGTCGGGATTGCGTGCCCACAACAGGGTCGGGGTGTTGTGGGCCGCGAGCCCGGCGACCGTGGTTCCCCACGATCCCGAGCCGAGAACGACGACGCGAACCGGACGTGCCATTCGAATCCTTCCGTCGGTGGTATCCGATGAACCAGACTGTCAGGCGCTGCGCCGTCGCGCGTGCTGTTTGCCCGACTTCGTGCCTGTATCCCGATCGTTATCTCTCCAGTTGGCGCCGCATTTCGAGCAGTATTTGCCGAGTTCGGTCGGTAACAGCGCATCTTCGTTGCTCGACGTAGCGAACATGGCTACAGCACAACGTGAACGAATCCCGACCCGGATCGCGCTCGGTGCGGGCGCCATCGCGATGTCTGCTGTCCTCGGTGCGGCACCTGCGAATGCACAGGAACCGCCGGTGCACGACGGTGGTTCGGGAACGATTCCCGCCGAGTCCATGCCCGATGCCCTCCTCGGCTACGCGGGATTCCTCACGCCCCGGACGGACAGCGAACTCGTGGGCATACCGACCCGATACGGGAGCCTGTGCGCGCCGCACGAGGTGTACGCGCAGTACGGCGACCCGATCGGTCACCGCGCCCGGACCTACGTCGTCGACGGTTTCGCTGCGCACGATCTGACCGGTCCGGCCGGCACCGCGGGCGCGGAAGTGTTCGAATATACCACGCCCGAGGCCGCAGATGCCGCATTCGAGATCGTGAAGGACCTGACCTACGGGTGTGATGTGCCCGTCGACGGTCTGGTGGTTCCGTCCGTGTCGCCGAACAACACACTGTGGGGTTCTCCCGCGGAGCCCACCGACGGTGACGCCTTCTCGGTCCATTCGGGCAACTACCTCGCGCACGGCGGATCCGACAGTTACACGACCGCGCGATACGACCGGTACATCGTCGTCGGCGGGTACCACACGCCGCCCGATCCCGACGCGCCGTTCATCGAGCCGGCGCAGGGTGTCGCCGTGGCAGACCGGGCGGTCCATGCCACACGGAACTCAGTGTTGGGACTCTCCTGAGTCAACGGCCGAGTAGTTCCGACACCGTCACGAATCGGTAGCCCTCCGCACGGAGCCCCTCGACGATCCCGGGGATCGCCTCGAGCGACGACGAACGCGACGGATACATCACGTGCAGCAGGATGATCGAACCGGGGCGCGTCTCCTCGAGCGCTGTCCGGACGATCTCGTCGGTGTCGGACGAGGCCGAGTCCGGCTCGACGTCCCACATGACGGTGGTCCGGTCGTGCTCGTCGAGATAGCGGGGAAGCGCAACCAGTTTCTTACCGTAGGGCGGACGGAAGGTGATCTCGCCGTCGTAGCCGGTGGCACGGATCGCGGCGTCGGTGCTCTCGATCTCCTCCGCGACGGTGTCGCTCCCGACGAACACCATCCTGCGATGTGTCGCGGTGTGGTTCCCGAGTTCGTGGCCGGCCGCGACGAGTGCGCGACCGAGCTCGGGTCGCTCGACCATCTCGTTTCCCGTGACGTAGAAGGTCGCCGGCACGTCGGCATCCGCGAGTGTCTGCAACACCTCGGGTGTGAGAGGGCTCGGTCCGTCGTCGAGCGTCAACGCGACCACCTTGTCGTCGGTGTCCACGCGGTCGACGAGCGTGCCGAACAGTTGAGTGGTCCGCGAATCCATGAGGCGATAGGTCGCGAACGCGGCGACGATCAGCACCAGGGTCACGATCGACACGATAAGAGCTGTGGTACGTGCCCGCGAGGTCATGCGGGCATGGTGCCAGAGCGGGTGTGCCTAATCGCCGTGGGGATCTGTCCAATCGTGGCGTTCGAGCAGCCACGACACCGCGACACCGCCGACGATCCCCCAGAACGCCGCACCGATGTTGAAGAACATCACGTCGGACGCAGTGACGATGAACGCGATCAGTGCCCCCATCGTGTAGCGGCGACCGAACCCGGCGACGAACGCGCCCTGCAGTGCCTTGAGCATCGCGAGACCACCGAGCACCGCGACGAATGATGCGGGTGCCGCGATCATCCACCGCACGAACAGTGGGGCGAACATGCCGAAGACGATTGCCAGCCCGCCGCACGTCAACGCCGCGGTGTACTGGCGGGACCGCTCGCCCGACGCGGTGAGCAGTGCGTTCGTCGGTCCGGTCAGGCACGTCGACACCGCTCCGACGCACGCGGCGGGGAGCGACCACAGTCCACACATGATCGTGGAGACGTTGATCGGCGGGTTGTGCCCGGCCGATCGCAGCACGGCGACGCCCTGCCCGTTCTGCACGACGATGACGGTGATCGCCAGGGGAAGCACCAGTTCCACGATCGCCGACCAGCTGAAGACCGGTGCGGTGAACACAGGTGCGGCGAGGACGTTCCCGCTTCCGGGTTCGGGTTCGAACCGGCCGGACAGCGCGACCGCGATCGCGCCGGCGAAGAGGGCGCCCAGGATCGGTGGCATCCACCGACCGAGCGCCCCCACAGCGCTGAGCAGCAGGAACACCAGGATCATGGGCACGGCGATCGCGAAGTCGGAGCCGAGTGCTTGTACCAGGTTCGTGCCGAACGACAGGAAGACACCTGCGACCATCGCCATGACGATGGGCATGGGCAACGCCTCCATCACGCGGCGGACGAGGCCTGTCACTCCCAGCACGGTGATCAGTGCCGCCGTGACGAAGAAGGCCCCGACCACCTCGGCCCAGCTCAGGTGGGTGAGAGAACCGCCGACGAGGATCGTGCCGGGGATGGTCCAGAAGAAGCCCAGCGGCTGCCGGTAGGCGAGGCTCATGGCGATCGTGAGGATGCCGTTCAGGACGAAGACCCCGAAGATCCACGACGCCAGCTCGGCCTGTGACAGTCCGCCGGTGGCGCCGGCGGCGAGGATCACCGCAACAGGGCCGGTGCACGAGAAGATCAGCCCGATGAGTCCGTTCGACGCGTACCTGGGTCCGAGGTCGCGTAGCACCTCCGCGGGCCGGATCCATGGCCGGGACGGGCGCTCGAACAAGTCGGTGTCGGGGCGTGTGGCGTCGTCGACGGCTGTCATCGGGCTGCTTCTTCCTTACTCTTCTTGACGGAAACGTGCTGCGAGTTCGCTGCGTGAGCGGATGCCGAACTTCGCATAGACGCGGGTCAGGTGGTACTGGACGGTCTTGACCGAGAGGAACAGTTCTCCCGCCACCTCTTTGTTGGTGTGACCCGACGCGACGAGCGTGGCGACCGCACGTTCCTGCGGTGTCAACGTGGACACGTCGGTGTGATTCCGAGTGCTCACGGCGTCACCGGACTTCAACCCGCCTGCCTTGAGCTCGCGGTCGCAGCGCGCGACGATCGAGCCCGCACCGAGCACGGCATACAGCTCGCGCGCGGTGCGGATCACGCTGTCGGCGTCGCGTCGCCGTCCGGCGCGGCGCAACGTCTGTCCGTACGCGAAATTGATGCGTGCGCGATCGTACGGCAATGGGAGGGTGGCGATTTCGGACAATGCACTCTCGAAGGAGTCGCGGGCCGCGTCGATGTCGCCGCGCGCGCCGTGAATGCGTCCGCGCACGTACCCGAGTCGTGCCTTCGCGGAACGGTGACCTCGCTCGGCGGCGCGCTCCTCGTGGGGGCGCAGGAAGGCGTCGGCGTCGTCGACGCGGCCGGTCATCACCAGCGCGTTGCCGTAGAGGTCGGGCCAGGGCCAGAATCCGGGTTCGTCGAGGGCTTCTCTGTGCCGCAGGTTCACGAGGGGGTCGAGTTGGCGGAGCACCCCGTCGTAGTCTGCTGCTACTTCTGCGCACTGGGCTGCGGAGATGCAGGAGGGGACGAGCATGAGCGTGTAGTCGTTGCTGCCGGCGCGGCCGTGCCGCAGGTGTTCGCGCGCGGCATCCCAATTACCGCGCAGTGCATGCACTTGGGCGCCGGTCCAATGGACGAGTGGCCGCAGTAGATCCAGCCCGGTCGAATCGAGTTGTGCAGCTGCCCGATCCACGGTGCGCAGGGCATCGCTCCACGCCCCCAGGGTGAACTGTGTGCGGGCGAGCCACGCTTGCGCCCACAGGGAGATCCGGAGGGAGCCACCGCGGAACGTGGTGGGTTCGGAAGCTTCCAGTTCGGTACGGGCGCGATCGGGCGCATCCAGCGCCAACGCGAGCCAGCCTTCTGCCATGCGGATGCGCTGGCTCTGTGCCCCGAGGCGGACGTGGTCGGCAAGGCCGGCGTACGAAGCGCGGGCCTCGTCGATGCGTCCGGTCATGCCCAGGCCGAGGCCTCGGATGGCGTTGGACTCCACGACGGCGGGTGCATCGCCCGGGACCAGCGACGAAGCGCGATCGGCCCAGGTCACGAGTTCGTCGCCGCGCATCCTGGCCAGTGAGTGCAGGACCATCCGCTGGCAGATCATCGCTGCCAGTTCGGGGTCGGTCTCCGATTCGTCGACCATGGTCCAGGCTTCCGACAGCAGGTAGTGCGCCTCGGCGGCGCGCCCTCGCTGGATGGCGAGGTAGCCGAGGACCGCGTTGCGCATCGGGCCTCCGGGGGCGCTTTCGATCTCGGGAACGAAGGTCTGTGCCTGGGGGAGATCGGCCGCGCCGGTGAGTGCGTCGACCCCGCGGATCAAACGCTGTGTGCGGAGGTCTCGTTCGGGTGTGATGCGGCCTGCCGTGATGAGTGCCTCGGCGGCCTGCGCCCATGCGCCGTCTGCAGCGCGTTGCCGAGCGAACCGATCGAGCCTGTCTGCGAGGGTGCCGTCGGCGGCGGGCGTGGCCGACACCAGATGGAACAGGGCGTCGCCCTCGTCGTCGACAAGTGTGGCCGCTCGCGCATGCAGTTCACGCCACCGCGCCGGCCCGATCTCGTCGGTGACGGCGGCGCTGGTCATCGGGTCGGGGAACAACAGGGTGACGATGCCCTGTCGTTCCCGCATCGTCAGCAGACCGGCCGTGTGTGCCTCGTCGAGCAACGGTGTGGGGTCGTCGACTTCGGCAAGTGCAGCAGCCGGGGCGAGCGGCGATCCGGTGCCCAGGATCGCCGCTGCTTCGATGAGGGCGCGTGTCTCGGGTGAGCAGGCGGTGAGGGCTCGTCGTACCGCTGCGGCGTGTTGTGCAGGTGCGGGGAACCGTGCCTGCCACCGATGCCATTGGGCGCGCGGGATCTCATCGAGGAGCTGCAACACCGGTCGGGGACTCCCGAGTGTGTGCTCGTGCAGGCGTTGAGCCGTCCAGGGCGAGAGGTCCACGCCCGCGCGGAGAAGCGCGAGCTGGGCGACGTCGCCGGAGGTGAGGGCACGGACATGGACGGTGTCGGCCCGATGCGACGACAGGATTCGTGCGGTGGTGTCGTCGATGCCGTCGGGCAGGACATCGGGGATCACCCACAACATCAGGATCGGGCGTTGGTGTGCGCGGCGGATCATCGACGAAAGCGACTGCAACGACTCGATATCCGACCAATGGGCGTCATCGACGATGATGATCGTGGTGCCGTGGATCGTGTCCAGGTAGGCATGGGCCGCATCGATGGGGTCGGCCTCGGGCGCCGCGGCGTGTGTCAACTGTTCGAGCACTGCCCACGGATGATTCGACTCCCACGGTGCCCCGGAAGCGGTCTGGGCGTGTATATCACGGTGCCTACTCGTGAAAGACCGTACGAGAGCACTCTTCCCGATGCCGGGTGGACCCTCGACGAGGGCGAGCACGGGAGATCCCGCGCGCGCCCCGTCGAGGAGTCGGTCGAGCTGCGAAAGCTCGGTTTCACGTCCAACCAACATCGAATTGTCCGTCACGCATCCACGGTAGTCCCGGTCGAGGTGCCGGGAACGTCGATCCGCGTGTTGTGCTGCAGCGGTCGGGGAACGAAGAACGTGACGAGGCCACCGGCGACCGCGATCACCGCGAAGATGTAGAAGTTCACGTTGTTCGCGAAGCCGGCGCCGATCAACAGGCCACCGATGAGCGGGCCGAAGATTCCGCCGAGTCGACCGAATCCGGCGCACCATGCGACACCGGCTGCGCGAGCGGGGGTGTCGTAGTAGTTGGAGACGAACCCGTAGACGAGCACCTGGGTGCCGATCGTGCCGACACCGGCGATCGCGACGGCGGTGAGGAGCACGGGCAGCGGGAACCCGAGCGTGAGCATCACCAGGGCGACGGCAGCGAGGAAGAAGGTGGTCACGATGACGGCCTGCGGACCGCGGCCGTCGGCGATCTTCGATGCGATGATGCCGCCGATGATCGCACCGCCGTTGAGGACGAGCAGGAATGCGAGCGAGCCGTCGGCGTTGTAGCCGGCATCGGCCATGATCTTCGGCAGCCACGTGTTCAGGCCGTAGGTCAGGAGCAGTCCGGCGAAGCTCATCATGCCCAGCAGACCGGTGCCGAGCGCGTACTTCCTGGTGGCGAGTGCAGCGAATCCGATCTTCTCGGTGGGAGCGGTGGGTGCGGCGGTCGGCATCGGGAAACCGAACTTGTCGCAGATGGTTTTCGCCTTGTCGGTGTGGCCGCGAGACACCAGCCAGGCCGGGGATTCGGGGAGTTTGACCAGCGCGGCGGGCAGCAGGATGACCAGTGGCAGGGCGCCGATCATGAACAGTCCGCGCCACCCGATGGCGTCCCGCAGCAGGATCGCGAGGAGTGAGGCGAGCACGCCGCCGGCAGGGACACCGCTGTAGACGATGGCGTTGAACAGGTTGCGCTTGCCCGGAGGGGCGAACTCCGCGACCACGGCGCCCGCGGTGGCGACCAGCCCGCCGACACCGATGCCGGTGAAGAACCGGAGACCACCGAACATCGCGATGCTCGTGGAGAAGGCGGCGGCGCCCATACCGACCGAGAACCACACGATGTTGATGAGCATCATCTTGCGTCGGCCGACGCGGTCGCCGAACGCGCCGGTGACCAGAGCGCCGACCATGACGCCGATCAAGGCGTAGGAGCCGAGTGCTCCGGCCTGCTGCGCGGAGATCTCGCCGAGCTGGGTGGGGTCGGCCATGAGAGTCGGGACGACCGTTCCGTACACGACGAGGTCGTATCCGTCGAAGATGATCGCGAGTGTGGCGAGAGCGACGATCCAGATGACGCTTCGCTTGTGCTGTGGACTGGCCCAGGTCTGTGTGGTTTGGGTCATGACGGGCTCCGGTTTGTGTGAGGGGTCACAAATAGATTCGGGTAAAAAAGGGCCTCACCAGCAGGAAAAGGACCACTGGTGAGGCCCGGAATTGCGGCTGTCAGCCTTGATCGCCTCCGGCCACGGGGAGAACCGAGCCGGTGATGTACGAGGCCTCGTCGGAGGCCAGGAAGGTGATCGCTGCGGCCTGCTCGTCGAGCGTGCCGTAGCGCCCCAGCAACGAGGAGTCGACGGTCTGGTCCACGATCTGCTGATACCAGGCCTTTTCCTGCTCGGACTGCGGTGCCGGCCCCCGCGCGACCCGCCGCTCCGGTGCGACGGTGCCACCCGGCGCGGTCGCGACCACGCGTACCCCGTACTGCGACAGTTCGAGCGCGAGCGCCGAGGTGATGGCATTGACGCCACCCTTTGCCGCTGCGTACGGGACACGGTTGACGCCGTGGGTCGCGACCGACGACACGTTGACGATCGTCCCCGACTGCTGATCGATCAGATAGGGCGCTGCCGCGCGGCACGACCACAGCGTGGGGAACAGCGACCGACGGATTTCCTTCTCGATCTCGTCGGGCGCATAGTGCTCGTACGGCTTGGCCCAGATCGTTCCACCGACCACATTGATGAGCACGTCGAGTCGCCCGGCCGCCTGCACCGCGAACGCGAGTGCCTCCTCGGCGCCCTCGAAGGTCTCGAGGTCTGCAGTCACCGAATGCGCCTTGTTGCCCTCGGCGCGCAGGGACTCGGCGACCTCGTGGACGAGTTCGGCGCGGTCGACGAGGACGACCTCGCCGCCTTCGGCCGCGACGCGTGTCGCGACCGCGAGACCGATGCCCTGCGCAGCACCGGTGATCGTCACGCATCTGCCGTCGAACCGGCCGGGGAAGATCTTCACTTCGCTCATCGCGCACCTGCTGTCGCGCCTTCGGCGATCGCGCGCCGCATGGTTTCCTTGGCGTGGCCGGAGTGGGCGATGATCAGCTCGCGGGCAGCAGCTTTGTCGCCCTTCTCGTAGGCCTCGACGAGCTGCATGTGCTCGTCGACGATGTGCCCTTCGATCCACTGCGCGTCACGCAGCACCTGGTACATCAGCTGGGTCACTTCGAGGCGGTTGTAGGCCTCGAGCAGCACCGGGTTGGTGCAGCAGCGGAACAGGAACTCGTGGAAGGCGGCGGTGGTGTCGGTGAACGCGGCAGCGTCCGTGAAGTGGTCGCCCTCGACGGACGCGCCGGATGCCTCCGCGAGAATCCGGAACTCGATGAGCTGCTCCGGGGCGAGCCGGCCGATGGTGAGTTCGAGGACACCGAGCTCGAGTGCCATGCGGGCATCGAACTGCTCGTCGGACTCTGCGACGGGCGGGTGTTCCTCGCCGATCTCGTAGTTGCCCGGCGATGCGGGGATCTCGAGTGCGACGGGCCGTCCGGTTTCCGCGGCTGCCTTCTCGGCGGCGGCCTTCTCCGCTTCGGTGGGCGCCGGGGCGGTCGCGCCGCCCGGGGTGGCGGAGGTGTTGAACTTCTCGAAGTAGAAGTTCGCAGGAGTGATGTTGTTCTCCGACAGGTGGTTACGCACTGCTTCCACCATCGGCGGCGGGCCGCAGAGGTAGATGTCGACGTCGCCGTCGCCCAGATGCTGCGGCTCGAACAGACCGGTGACGTAGCCCTTGTTCGGAGCCGACGACTCCTTGTCGGCGACGCAGTAGTCGAACGTGAAGTCCGGCAGCGACTCCGTATACGCCTGGAGCTTCTCCAGTTCGACGAGGTCGTGGTCGAACGTGACACCGTAGATGAGGTGTATCGGATGGTCGGTGCCCTCGCTCTGGACCTTCGACAGGATCGACAGCAGCGGGGCGAGTCCGGTTCCACCGGCCAGCAACAGTGACGGGCGTTTGCGTTCGCGGAGGAAGAAGCTGCCGAAAGGGCCGGTGAATTCGAGGGTGTCGCCCACCTGAGCGCGGTCGCGCAGGTATTCCGACATCAGACCGCCCTCGGTGATCTTCACCAGGAACGCCAGCGCGTCGTCGTGCGGGCCGGTGCTGAACGAGTACGACCGCGTCGCCTGCTTGCCGGTGCCGTCGTCGCTCCCGGGAACCCCGATGTTGACGTACTGCCCGGGCAGGAACACCAGGTCGTCCCGGTTGTCGATCTCCACGGTGAACCCGACGACGCTCTCGGAGTAGCGGTTGAGTTCGGTGATCGTCGCCGTGTACGAGGCCGCGGCCGTCTTCGCGACATCCGATGTGCTGGCGATCTGCACCACCAGATCGGACTCCGGCATCATCTGGCACGGAAGACAGTAGCCCTCTTCGGCTTCCTCGTCGGTCAGTGCATCCTCGATGTAGTCGCCGCCGTCGTAAGTGCCCGACTCGCAGAATGCCTTGCAGGTGCCGCACGCCCCGTCGCGGCAGTCGAGCGGAATGTTGATGCGCGCCTTGTACGACGCATCTGCGACGGTCTCGTTCGGCTTGACCTTGATGAAGCGGGTGACCCCGTCCTCGAAGCTCAATGCCACCTGGTACGTCATGTGCTCGAGCCTCCTTTCGCGATCGGGGGTACTAGACGACGTAGACGTCGACGATGTGGTGGATGTAGTCGTTCTTCAGGACGATCTTCTTCTTCTTGATCACCGGCTGATCACCCGAGACATCGAGCGTGATGAACGTCGTGCCGAAGTAGGTGTCCGTCGTGTTGTAGCGGAAGTACAGCGAGAACCAGTTGTGGCGCAGGTCGATCTCGGTGCCGCGGCGCTCGAGGATCTCGACGTTGGTGATGTTGTGTCCGGTGCGGGGTTCGGGCAACGACGTCGCGGAGGAGCGGTCGGTGCGGATGCGGAACACGCGGTCCTCGAGTCCGCCGCGGTTAGGGTAGTAGATCAGTGAGATCTCGGACTGCGGATCCTCGGTGGTCTTCCCGTTGTCGTCCCACGCCGGCATCCAGTACTCGGCCTCGGGGTGGTAGCACTCGAGCCACTGTTCGAAGTCGCGGTCGTCGAGGAGGCGCGCTTCCTTGTAGAGGAACTGTTCGATGTCGGTCTGCGTCAACTCTGTTGCAGTAGTCATGATCTCGGTTCCTCTCAGAGCGCGGTGGGCTCGCCGGCTGCTGCGGCTTCGGCGTCGACGGCCTTGCGCATCGCGTCGAGCCAGTAGCCGTGCTGGATCGGGTAGAGACCCTCGTCTTCGGTCTTCACCCCGCTGGACAGGATGTTGTCCATGCCGAGGTCCTTCGCGACCTCGTCCGGGCCGTTCAGGACGTGGGTGGCGCCGCGGCTCATGTCGTTCCACGGGGCGGCGGTCGCGAGATAGGTCTTCTGGCAGGACCGGAACTCTTCGAGATCGTCGGGAGTCGCCATGCCGGTGGCGTTGAAGAAGTCCTCGTACTGGCGGATGCGGTTGGCGCGGGACTCGGCGCTCTCGCCCTTGGGCGCGATGCAGTAGATCGTCACCTCGGTCTTGTCCACCGAGATGGGGCGGAAATGTCGGATCTGCGACGAGAACTGATCCATGATGTAGACGTTCGGGTACAGGCACAGGTTGCGCGACGCACCGACCATGAACTCGGCCTTCTTCTCACCGAATTCCTTGGCGAGCTCGTCCTTGCGCGGATACAGCGGGCGGTCCTCCGGGTTGCCCCACCACATCCACAGCAGCAGGTGGCCGTGCTCGAACGAGTAGTAGCCGCCGCCCTGCTTGCCCCACGTGCCGGCATCCATGGCCTTGGTTTCGTTGGCGGACTCACCGGCGGTACGACGCGCGGTGGTGGCCGCGTAGTTCCAGTGCGTTGCCGAGACGTGGTAGCCGTCTGCGCCGTTCTCCGCCTGGAGCTTCCAGTTGCCGTCGTAGGTATAGGTGGACGAACCGCGAAGCACCTCGAGTCCCTCGGGGGACTGATCGACGAGCATGTCGATCATCTTGGTCGAGTCGCCCAGGTGCTCGGAGAGTGGCTTGACGTCGGGGTTGAGCGAACCGAAGAGGAACCCACGGTAGCTCTCGAACTTCGCCACCTTGCGCAGATCGTGGCTGCCGTCGGTGTTGAACTGCTCCGGGTAGCCGGCGTCGCGCGGATCCTTGACCTTGAGAAGCTTGCCGTTGTTGCGGAACGTCCAGCCGTGGAAGGGGCACGTGAAGGTCGTGCGGTTGTCGGTCTTGCGGCGGCACAGCATCGCGCCGCGGTGGCTGCACGCGTTGATCAGGGCGTGCAGTTCGCCTTCCTTGTCGCGGCTGATGACGATGGGCTGACGACCGATGTTGGTGGTGAAGTAGTCGCCGACATTCGGGATCTGGCTTTCGTGCGCGAGGTACACCCAGTTGCCCTCGAAGATGTACTTCATCTCGAGTTCGAAGATCTCTTCGTCGGTGAAGACGTCGCGGCGGATCTGGTGCCGTCCGGTGTCCGGATCTTCGACGAGCGCTCCGTCGATGTGGGTGCGCACGTGTTCCACGATGTCGGTCATGGGTCCTCCAGTGTCGGCGTAGTTCCCGGGACGTACAGGGCTGATGTCCGATTCCGGCTCGTACATAGCTGTCGCGCGGGACTCTGTGGACTGGCTGTGTCCGGTGCGGCTCGGACGGGCTGTGTCCGGCGTTACTACTACCCTGACATCCTGTGTCTACGGTCACACCGGGTAAATGCCTAGTGATACCTAGGACCCGAGGCTCGAGGGACGAAGTGCTCTGGACGAGCGGAATGACCGAATGTCACCTTCGTGAGCTCGAGCTGCATGAAGGTGACATTCGGCCATTCGGCGAGCGGGACCCTACCCGGCGGCGGTGAACTTCTCGCGCCGGATCCGACGCGGCGACATCCGGCGCCGCTTGAACGACTTCACCGAGGCTTCCACGAACTTCTCCGACCCGCAGATGTAGCCCGTGAACTCCTTCGCCGAGGCGACGTCCTCCACGAAGGCATCGGTGACGTAGCCTTCGCGATCGCCACCGTTCTCACGGCTCACGCACGTGACGTATCGGAAACCGGAATTCCTGCTCTCGAGTTCACGGAAGTAGTCGGCGTCGTACACGTCGGCGCAGGTGCGCACGCCGTGGTACAGCAAGATTTCCCGATCCGGGTCCAGCGCGAGCGCATGACGGACGATACCCTTGAGCGGTGCGAGACCGGTGCCGCCGCCGAGCAGCGCCATCGGTCCCGTGTTCTCCTCGTCGAACGTGAAATCGCCGTACGGGCCGGTCATTTCGATACGGTCGCCCACATCGATGGATCCGAACAGCCATTCGGAAGCCACCCCGCCGGGCTGCCGGCGTACATGCAGTTCGAGCAGTTTCGGTTCCGTGGGCGGGTTGGCGAGGGAGTACTGGCGTGTGGTCGAGGTTCCCGGCACGGTGACATCGACGTACTGCCCCGCGGAGAACGTGAGGGGTTCGTCGAGGGTCAGCAGCACGCGTCGTGTATCTGCGGCGATATCGCGCACCTCGGAAACCGTGGCGACGAAGTCGTGCAACACGTGCGTGGACGTGGGCTCCTCTGCGATCGGTGGGTCGATCGTGATATCGCTGCAGGGCGTGGCCTGGCAGGCCAGTGCGAATCCTGCGACGCGTTCGTGCTGAGGGAGTGTGTTCTCGGGCGAAGTCCGGTGGTCGATCGAACCCGAGCGGACCTCGATCTTGCACGTGCCGCACGTTCCCTGATTGCACGAGTTGGGCATCCACACGCCGCTGCGCAGGAACGCGTCCAGAAGGGGCTGATCGGGGCCGCAGTCGACCGATGTGGCGCCGGTAGTGACGGTGTACGACATGTCAGACCTCCCAGGTTGCGTGCAGCGAGGTGGGACCGCGGAAGCCCCAGCCCCAGAACTCGACGTCCTCGCTCGTGTCACGTTCGAGATTGGGGATGGTTTCGAGCAGTTCTTCGAGCCCGATACGGCAGACATGGTTCGCGAAGTAGATGCCCGCGCAGGCGTGGTTGCCGGTGCCGAACGCGAGGTGGGGTAGCGGCGGTCGCGTCATGTCGTACTCGGTGGGGGCTTCGAACGTGTCGGCGTCGTGGTTGGCCGATCCGTAGGAGAGGATGACGACCGACCCTTCGGCGACCTCTGTTCCGGAGACCACGGTGTCGCGCTTGGCGATTCGGGCGGTTCCCGACCAGATCGGCGAGGTCCAGCGCATTCCCTCGGCGATGGCACGGGGGATCAGATCGGGTTCGTCGACGACGGCCTCGAACTGCTCGGGGCGAGTGAACAGGCCGGCCAGTGTCGACGACATGGCGTGCCCAGGTTCCTGCATGGCGCCGAGGAGGAACACGTAGAGCGTCGGGTAGATGTAGTCGCGGTCGCGGGTTTTCCCCTCGGGCATGCCGTCGTGCAGCCAATGTGAGATGGCGCTGTCGTCCGGATGCTCGATCCAATGGTCGATCAGCGGATCGACGATCGACTGGATCTCGGCCTTGGCGGCGTCACCCTCGTCGAATCGTTTCTGGTCGGTGAAGTTGCCGTCGGCATCGACTGCGGCATTCGTGAACGAGTCGGACAGCTTGTGGAACCATTCGCGAAGTGTGTCCGAGCCGACGTCCTCGAGGCCGAGGAGGTCTCCGAGGGCCCGGACGCTCAGTGGCTCGCAGTACTGCGTGACCAGGTCGGCCCTACCGGTGGCGTCGAATGCTTCGAGGTAGCGGCGGGCGATCGGTCGGACGAGTTTCTCGACCCACCGGTCCACTTCGCTCGGCTGCAGCGCCGGTTCGACCATCGACCGCAGATCCTTGTGGATATCGCCGTTGACACCGATGATCGCCGGATGCCCGAATGTGCGGCCACCGGCCGGGGTGATGATCCCTTCGAAGTCGTCACTGTTCGCGATCGTGCGGCACGCTTCCGTTGTCGACGCGACGAATGCCCCCAGCACAGGCACGAATGCGATGGGTGCTTCGGTCCGCAGTCGCTCGTAGACCGGGTACGGGTTGCGTTCGAGTTCGGCCATGGTGACTTCGTCGATCCAGGAGAGAGTGCTCGTCATGGGATGCTCCTCGGGGTGGGTCGTGGGCCCTGTCTCGCGGGGCCTTCCGTACGCTGTGATGAGGACCATATGATCCAGGTCACTCGGAGTTCTACGCCGATTGCGCGGAGTCGATACGCATCGCGCGGAAATGTTGCCGAGCAGGAGCCGGGAGGTGCGCAGGTGGCAGAGTTCGAGGACTGGGAGGACGCCTCCCGGGTGGTCGCCGACGTGTACTTCCCGCACGAGTTGACCATCATGTCCGGTGCCGAGCGACCCGAATTGCAGTTGTCGTCGGTGGATTTCGGCCCGGTGATGATCGGCAGGCTCGCGTGGGGCGTCGATGTGGCGATCGAGTGCGAGTATCCCGGAGCGTACGAGATCAACATTCCGCTCACGGGCACCCTGGAATCCCGGGGCGACGGCGGTGAGGTCGTCTCCGGGCCGGGGCAGGCCACCGTGTTCAGTGCGGACACTCCGAATCGGATCACGCGTTGGGATGCAAAATGTTCCGTCCTGGGCGTCAAGTTCGATCGCGATCATCTCGAGCGAGAGGCCGACCGCATTCTGGGTGCCCCGTTGCGGTCCCGGCTCGTGCTGCCTGATCAGATCGATCTGACCGGCTCGGCCGGTGATTGGCGCCGCCTGGTTGCCTCATTGTCGGATCAGCTCTCCGAAGGCGCGGGTTCGCTTGCCAACCCCCTCGTGTCGCAGCAGCTTGCGGGTGCCGTCACGACCGCGTTCGTGTTGGCGGTGGCACCTCCGAGCGAAGATGCTGCCCCGGCGGCAAGACCGGGGATGGTCCGGCGCGTCCTCGATGCGTTGCACGACGATCCATCACGTCCGTGGACCGCGGCCGATATGGCCGAGATTGCAGGCACCAGCGTGCGACGGATGCAGGAGACGTTTGCAGATTACGTCGGAAACAGTCCTTCCGCAGTACTTCTCGATATCAGGCTGGATCGCGCCCGCACCGAACTCGCGGCAGGCGACTCCGGTCTCACGGTGGCCGAGGTCGCGTTCCGGTGGGGCTTCAGCAGCCCCGGCCGATTCGCGGCGGCGTTCAAGAAGCGGTATGGGACGATGCCCTCGAGAATGTTGCGGCATTGAATACGGAGCTTCAGCGACAAGAGAATTGGGCAGATGCACACCGTTTGACAACTTCCGTTTGACGGTGTGCATCTGCCCAATAGGTGTGTATCTCCGCTACCCGACCCACATGGCCGGGATCGGACGGTCGAAAGACAACTCGGGATAGTCGTCGTCGGCCACCGTTGTTCGCAGCCGCCGCTCGACGAAGTCGTGGCCGTGCGCACGCATGTACCCGATGCACGACACCGTGTAGCCGAGGGAATCGGTGCGATCGGTGCCGGCCGGGCGGAACAGGTTGGGGAATCCGTGCGCTGTCACGGAGGTGGGATCGATACCGCCCGTTTCGCGACCTTGCAGGTGGATCTTCCCGTCGTCGTCGATCACGAACTTCGTCCGGGCGATGACGATCCGACCTACGCGGATCTCCCAGCGATTGTTGATGTCGTCGTACGTGGCTGCCGTTGCGTCGACCATCTCGAGGACGGACAGATGCAGGTCGTCGCGGAGCCGGGTCGCTGCACGCTTCGAAGCGAAGGAGCACCCGAGAACGACGGCATCGAACTCCGGGATGGTGGCAGGGGCACCAGAATTCGACGCGGCAGACATTTCGGGTACTCCTTCGCGGGTGGGTGGATCAGGAACCGCGCGCGGGCGGGTAAGGGTGGGGGTCGTCCGCCCGCGCGCGGTGGCAGGTGTTATTTCTTGTAGAAGGCGCTCACGTCGGCGTTGCCGATGAGGTCGGGCACCGTCCAGCCGTCGAGGTCGTACTCGCTCATGAACTGCTCGGCGAAGCCCTTCATGGAGGCCACGTCACCGCGGGTCTCGGCTGCGAACAGCAGTTCGGCCTTGACGTTCTCGTGGTTGCCGGCGTAGTTCCGCTCGTACAGCTCGTGGCGGCCACCGAATTCGGATCCGATCGAATCCCACAGTGCCTTCATGACCTTGACACGGTCGACGGCCTGGATGCCGTCGGATCCGCGAACGTACTTGTCCAGGTAGGGGCGTACCTCGGGGTTCTTGAAGTCGGCGGCGGACGACGGCAGGTAGATCAGGCCCGAGGCGACGTCCTGCTCGATGATCTCCTTGATGCGTGGGTAGCCCTGCATCGCGAACATCCGGTACGTCAGGCCGTATTCGAGCTTCGGGATGACGGTGTCGCCGATCCACGGTTCGGGATTGTTGACCATGGAGTCGGTCAGCGACCAGAACAGGTTGCGCCAGCCGATGACCTCACCGACGCGGGTCTGTACTCCTCGGAATCCACCGGCGCCGGTGGCGTCGAGGGCCTTCATGAGCAGGCCGGCGATGAAGTCGAGCTTCACGGCGAGGCGGGTGCAGCCCTGCAACGTGAAGCGCTGCAGGAAACCGGAACCCGGCAGGAACTGGTTGATCTTGTCGACGTCCCCGTACATGAAGACGTTCTCCCACGGGACGAGGACCTTGTCGAAGATGAAGATGGCGTCGTTCTCGTCCATCCGGCTCGACAGCGGGTAGTCGAACGGTGAGCCGACGATGTTGGCGTTCTCCGAGTAGGAGGCGCGGGAGATCAGCTTGATGCCGGGTGCGTCCATCGGCACCGTGCAGATCAGCGCGAATTCCTTCTTCTTGATCGGCAGGCCGTAGTGAGCGATGAAGTTGTAGTTGGTGATGGCCGAGCCGGTCGCGACGACCTTCGCGCCGGAGACGATGAGGCCGGCGTCGGTCTCTTTCTCCACCTTCATGAACACGTCGCCGACCTGGTCCGGGGGCAGCTGGCGGTCGACAGGCGGGTTGATGATCGCGTGGTTCCAGTACAGGACCTTCTCCTGCGATTCCCGGTACCAGCGCTTCGCGTTGTCCTGGAACGGGTTGTAGAACTCGTCGTTTGCGCCGAGGGTGCCGAGGAAGGAGGCCTTGTAGTCGGGGGAGCGGCCCATCCAACCGTAGGTCAGGCGTGCCCAGGTGGCGATGGCATCGCGGTCCTTGACCAGGTCGGCCGAGGATTTCGGGGTGCGGAAGAACGGCATCGTGACGCCGCCGTTGCCGGTGTCGGTCGGTGTGGTGAGTGCGTCGACGTGCTCACCGGTGTGCAGCGCGTCGTAGAGGCGCGCGGTCATCCGGATGGAATTGCGGAACGCCGGGTGGTTCGTGAAATCCTTGACCTTCTCGCCGTGCAGGAAGATCTCGCGGCCGTCGTCGATCGAGGCGATGTACTCGTCGCCGGTCATGGGGCGGGTCGCGAAGTTCTTCGTCTGGTTCGCTTCGCACTCGGCGGCGACGTTGACCTTGGAGCGGTCGAGAGTGTCGGAGCGCGGTTCGGTGGTGGTCATGGAATTTCTCCTAGTCCGGTGGGGCAGGGATTCGCTGTGTCAGGGGTTGTCAGGCCGGGGATGTGGCCAGGTGAAGCGGGGTGAACTTGGTCTGGGCGTCGAACCATCCGCTGTGCGGATCGTCCAAGCTGCCGTTCCATGCCGCGGACGCGCTGGGGGCGCCGAGGTCGTGGAAGGTGCTGCGGAAGAAGAGGAGGGGATCCACCTCACGGCTCGAGGCATCGACGATCTCGCCGATGTAGATGACGTGGTCACCGCCGTCGTATTCGCGCCACGGGATGCACGAGATCGTCGCGGCGGTGCCGGCGAGGACCGGGGCGGTGGGGCCGTCCTCCCAGGTCGGCTCGGGCGACTGCGGCCTGCCCGCGAAGTGCATCGCTGTGTCGACCTGGTCGGAGGCGAGGACGTTCACGGCGAACGGTGCGCCCGACAGGAATCCGCACGCCTTCGAGGTGCGGGTCAAGGTGACCTGGCACAGTCGCGGTTCGAGCGACACTGCGGTGAACGCGGTGACGGTGGCGCCGTGCGGTTCGCCGTCCCGGTTGGCGCAGGTGATGACGGTAACGCCACTTGCGAACTGTCCGAAGATGTTTCGCAGGTCTCGCTGTTCCATGTCTGCGTCCTCCCTGTCCGGTTCGATCTGGTGTGACACAGACCATATGGACACCGGAAGAGATGTGCGATCCAGTGAGCGCGGTCACTATCCACCTAGCGCGGCGGGTAGGTATAAAGTCCTTGTTTGCCAGGGGACGTGTCCCTGATCACACTGGAATCAAGGTCCCCGGTATCCGAAAAGACGAGGGTGGATCACAGAATGGCAGAGGATTCGACTCGACACCCGTCCGACTGGGACGAGGTGGAAGAGGTGGTGTCGCATGCGTACTTCTCGCATGACCTCACTCCCCTCGAGAAGGTCGAACCTCGCCTGAACCTGCGCACATTGCCTTTGGGGCCGATCCGGTTGGCCCGGATCGGTTGGGGTGCCGAGGCGTCGGTGCACAGTTCGCACCCGGGAGCCTATGCCGTGAACATTCCCTTGTCGGGCACGATCGAGTCGATCGCCAGTGGCGTCGAGACCGAGTCCGGGGTGGGACAGGCAACCGTGTTCGAGCCGGACATCGACGCGACGATCCGTCGGTGGAGTGGCGACTGCGAGATCGTCGGGGTCAAGCTCGAACGTGATTACCTGCACCGGGAGATGGCCCGCATCCTCGGGCGCCCCGACCTGCACCTTCCCCCTCAGGTCGACCTGTCGACCGACGCGGGGCAGAGCTGGATGGCGTTACTGCGTTCGGTCATCGAGCAGCTCAAATCCGACGAATCCCTCTGGCACAACCCACTGGTTGCCGATCAGCTCTCCGGTGCCCTGACCTCGTCGTTCATTCTCGCGGTGATGCCCGACGACGCCGATCCGACGGGAGGCGCCCGGCCTCGGATCATCAAGCGGGTCCTCGACCGAGTGCACGACGATCCGTCGTTGCCCTGGACGTCGGCGGACATGGCCGAGGTGGCCGGGGTGAGCGTGCGTCGTCTGCAGGAGGGCTTCCGGGAGTATCTCGGTGTCTGCCCTCGCGACTACCTGCTGGACCTGCGGTTGTCGCGCATCCACGAGGAACTCTCTGCGGGATCCGGTAGGAATCTGTCGGTGACGGATGTGGCGTTGAAATGGGGAATCACACACACCGGGCGGTTCTCGGCGGCGTACAAGCGCAAGTACGGAGTAGCGCCCTCGGCCACGCTGCGTTCCTGAAAGCGATGGGCGCCTGATTCGGTATCGGTACTGGTCAGCGGTGGCGGTAGCCGAGTTCTGCGCTCAATGTCTCAGCGCAGTCCACCACGCGTTTGGCACATAGATCCCGGAACGAATCGAGGGTATGGCGTCCCGTCGACGTCGAACACGCGAGCACGCCCACCGCATGGCCGGCGGGGTCGAACACGGGTGCAGCGAGCGAGATCAATCCGTCTTCGAGCTCGGCGGATGCCATCGCGTAACCCTGGCTGCGGACCTCCGCAAGTTCGACGCGGAAGGCGTCGGCGTTGTCGATAGTGGTGGGGGTGAGTTTCTCGAACCGGGTCTCCGCGATCACGGTGTCGACCTGTTCGCGTGGTGACCAGGCGAGCAAGGCGCGACCCATCGACGTTGCGTACGCGGGTACGCGGGTGCCGACCGAGACGTTGATGCTCATGATCCGTCGCACCGGTACGCGGGCCGCGTACACGACCTCGGTCCCGTCGAGCACGCCGAGCGACGCCGATTCGTGGGTGTGGTCGGCGATCTCGACCAATTTGGGCAGAGCAGAATCCACCAGGGTGTGCGAGGCCGTGTAGTGCTGCCCTATGCTCAGGACTCGCGGAGTCAGTGACCAGCGCGTTCCCGTCGATGTAACGTAACCGAGCCGCTGCAGTGTCAGTAGGATTCGACGCACCGCCGGCCGCGACAGGTCGGTCTTGGTCGCAACTTCGGCCAGCGTCGGTTTCGGATCCTTGTCGTCGAAGGCATGCAATACCGCAAAACCGCGTTCGATGCTCTGAACGAAGTCGCGGTCGTTACTCCGGTTGTTGCCTAGGCCGGTGCTCGGCATCACATCTCCTACCTGCGGGACTTGTCGATGTTGCCTCATCCGGTGTTGACAAGCGATGTGACAACACGCACAGTATGTGGTGTACGCACTGCGATCCACAAGTACGCACAGCGTACTTCCGGTAAGTCCGCAGCCCCGGATCCGACCGGACCAGTGCTTTTGCCAGCCGCTTTCCACACCGTTCTCAGCCCCGACGAGGAGAGTCCATGACCACCACCGAGAACCCCACTGCTCACGGTTCCGGCAACGCCGCCACCGACAAGTTCAAGTCCGAGCGGGCCACCTCCGACACGTCCGTCGAGCGTGCGGCCGCGATCTACAAGGACATGCTCGAGGCTCTCGCCGGCATCGTCCACAAGCACGAGGTGACGTACGACGAGTACCGGGTGCTCAAGCAGTGGATGATCGACGTCGGCGAGTACGGCGAGTGGCCGCTGTGGCTGGACGTCTTCCTCGAGCACGAGATCGAGGAAGTGCACTACAACCGCAAGCACTTCACCGGCACCAAGGGGTCCATCGAAGGCCCCTACTACGTGCCGAACGCCCCGAAGCTGCCGTCGAAGTGCACAATGCCGATGCGCGAGAAGGACAAGGTCGCGCCTCCGCTGATCTTCAAGGGCAAGGTGACCGACCTCGAAGGCAACGGTATCCCCGGCGCCACCGTCGAACTGTGGCACGCGGACGAGGACGGCTTCTACTCGCAGTTCGCCCCCGGCATCCCCGAGTGGAACCTGCGCGGCACCATCGAGGTCGACGAGGACGGCAACTACGAGATCACCACGCTCAAGCCGGCTCCGTACCAGATCCCGAACGACGGCCCGACCGGTTGGTTCATCAAGTCCTACGGTGGACACCCGTGGCGCCCCGCCCACCTGCACCTGCTGGTGTCGGCCCCGGGCAAGCGCGCCGTCACCACTCAGCTCTACTTCAAGGGCGGCGAGTGGGTCGACGACGACGTCGCGACCGCGACCAAGCCGGAGCTGATCCTGGATCCGGAGACGAACTCCGACGGCATCGCAGAGGTGACGTACAACTTCGCTCTCGATCCCGAAGCGTGATCCACATCTGACCTCGAATGCCGGTGTCCCACAGGGGCGCCGGCATTCGCCACGAGTGCACCTGCACAGTATCGACCGTCACACCCAGAACTGATTGTGAGCTGACCGAAGATGTCCGACCCCGACCTGGCGATCGTCTCCGTCGAATCGACGATCGTCGACGTGCCCCTGATTCGTCCGCACAAGTTCGCGACCACGACATCGGAAGTGCAGCCGATCCTGTTCGTCGCCGTCACCACCGCCGGCGGAGTCACCGGCTACGGCGAAGGCGTCGTGCCCGGAGGCCCGTGGTGGGGAGGCGAATCCGTCGAGACGATGAAGCAGATCGTCGATCGGTACATCGGCCCGTACATCATCGGTCGCGGCGTCGACGAGATCAGCGGCGTCATGCTCGATATCGAACGGATCGTCGCGAACGCCCGTTTCGCGAAGGCCGCGGTCGACGTGGCCATGCACGACGCGTGGGGCCGCAGCCTCGGTCTCCCGGTCGCGTCGCTGCTCGGCGGCGCTTTCCGCACCGGAGTCGACGTGCGCTGGGCGCTCGGCGCGGCACCTCTCGAGGAGATCGTCGACGAGGTCACCCACAAGATGGAGCAGCGCCTCAACTTCTCCTTCAAACTCAAGATGGGTGCTCTCGATCCTGTCGTCGATACCGAGCGTGTCGTGAAGATCGTGGAGGCGTTCGACGGCAAGGTCGGTTTCAGCATCGACGTCAACGCCCGCTGGGATCGTTTCACCGCCCTGCGACACGTTCCGCAGCTCGTCGACGGCGGTGTCGAACTCATCGAGCAGCCCACCCCGGCCGACCAGCTCGATGTCCTCGCCGAGATCAACCGCCGCGTCTCCGCGCCGGTCATGGCCGACGAATCCGTCCAGACCCCGCACGACGCATACGAGGTCGCCAAGCTTGCCGCGGCCGACGTCATCGCCCTCAAGACCACCAAATGCGGTGGCCTGCAGCGGAGCAAGGAGGTCGTCGCGGTTGCGAAGGCCGCCGGTCTGCGTTGCCACGGCGCGACGTCCATCGAAGGTCCCATCGGAACCGCCGCGTCCATCCACTTCGCATGCGCCGAGCCCGGGATCAACTACGGCACCGAGCTGTTCGGCCCCCAGCTGTTCGCGGTCGAGTTGCTGAAGAAGCCGCTCGAATACTCCGAAGGACAGGTGCACCTGCCGGAGGGGCCCGGTCTGGGTGTCGAGCTCGACATGGATGTCGTGAAGAAGTACGCCCGCGACTGACGTCGTACCCCATTTTCCGCCACAGCCGAAGGAGAAACCCATGGCACTGTTCCATGTTCGGATGGATGTCAACATTCCGCGCGACCTCGACCCCGAGGTGCGCGCCGAGACCATCGCCAAGGAGAAGGCGTACAGCCAGGAACTCCAGCGGGCCGGAAAGTGGCCCGAGATCTGGCGTATCGTCGGCAAGTACAGCAACATCTCCATCTTCGACGTGGACTCGGCCGATGAGCTGCACGAGATCCTCTTCAACCTGCCGCTGTTCCCGTACATGGACATCGAGGTCATGGCGCTGACGAAGCACGGGTCGGACGTCAAGTAGCGGGCGCGGATTCTGTTCGAGTGTGCAGTTGTTGACGTGTTTCTCACTGGAACCGTCGGAAACTGCACACTCGATCGGGCAACTCGTTGGGCGGACGGGCACGGTCGGGCGCAGTCCGGGTCATACTCGAAGTATGAGCCTGCCGCTGCGCGACGTGTACGACGAACCCACCCTCGCCGACCTCCTGCCGTCGGTGCTCGCCTCTGCGGGTGTTGCCGGCGAGATGAACCGTCTCGGACTTGCAGAGTGCTCTCGGACCGTCGTCCTGCTCGTCGACGGTATGGGGTGGGAACTACTGCAACGGAACAAGAAGGCTGCACCGTTCCTCACCTCGGCCCCCGGACACTCGATCCGCGCCGGCTTCCCCACCACAACGGCGGTGAGCATCGCGTCGCTGGGCACCGGGCTCCCGTCGGGTCGCCACGGGATCACCGGCTACCAGTCGTACGTCGACGAGATCGAAGCACCCGTCAACTGGTTGCGATGGACACTCGCGGGCACCGCCATCGACAAGCGCGACGAACTGGTCCCGGAGGACGTTCAACCGCACCCGACGGCGTTCGAGCGTGGCACTGATGCGGGGATCGCCGTCACCACCGTCGTGCCGAGGCATTTCGACGGCAGTGGCCTGACCCGCGCTGTCCTGCGCGGTGGCACGTTCGTCGGTGTCTCCGCCTACGGTGATCTCCTCGCGCGCGTGGTATCGGCGATCGGAGCCGACGAACGCAGCCTCGTCTACTGCTACCTCGGCGAGGTCGACACGCTCGGCCACGTGTACGGGCCAGAATCGGATGCGTGGCTCGCGCAGCTCACCGTCGTCGACCGGTTCGTCGAGCAGCTCGCCGCGGCGCTGCCCCGCGACGCCCGACTGCTCGTCACCGCAGATCACGGCATGATCGACGCCTCCCGTGGGCGCCGCGTCGACTTCGACCACACTTCGGGACTGGGTGAGGACGTGAGCGTCATCGCCGGTGAACCTCGCTGCCGGCACGTCTACACCGACAGCGTCGACACGGTGCTCGAACGCTGGCGGAACGAACTCGGCGACGACATGTGGGTCGGCACCCGCGACGACGTGCTCGCCGCCGGCTTGTTCGGGCCCGAACCCACGCCGTCGCTCGTCGGACGCATCGGCGACATCGTCGCGATCGGGAGAGGGGAGTCGTCCGTCATCCGTACGGACGGTGAGCGAGTGATGTCGGAATTGCCCGGACAACACGGTGCACTCACCGACGACGAACTATTCGTGCCACTGCTACGTCTTCAGTGACCAGCGGGGGTCTTCAGTGGGAGCCGAGTGTGGTGAACCGCAAAACGGGTCGCGACGTGGGCAACGTCGCGTACCCGCAATCCGATTTGTCACATAGTGTGTGCACATGAGCTTCAGAGCTTCTGTGACCTGGCACGATCGGACGAGTCGGATCGCGCTGATCCTTCTATGGATCGTCCGGATCCTCGTCAAGCCGATTCTGAGCATCTGGCCGAGCAACGACTTCGGTATCGGCCTTCTCGGCAGGCTCTCGTGGGTGGTCGACAAGGTCACCCCCAGGCCGCGGTCGGTGCAGATCGTCGACGCCGATCTCGGTGGAGTGCCCGGCGAGTGCATCATCTCGCCCAAACCCGTCGATGACCCTCTCGAGGACGCCACCATCCTGTACTTCCACGGCGGCGGTTTCATCTTCTGTGGGCCTTCGACGCACCGGCAGCTGTGCGTGCAACTCGCGCTCGATTCGGGGGCGCCCGTGTACTCCATGGACTACCGGCAGGTCCCGGCGGTTCCCATTGCGGGGTCGGTCCACGACGCAATGAATGCGTACACCGCTCTGCTCGAGACTGCCGTCGATCCCACCCGGATCATCGTGGGCGGCGACTCGGCCGGTGGGTATCTCGCCGTAAAGGTCGCGGAGATCGCCGCTCGCCGCGGCCTCCAGCGACCGGCTGCCGTCATCGGCTACTCGCCGCTGTTGAGCCTGGATCTCGACGACTCCGGCCATGATCTCGAGTACATGAAGAAGGATGCCTACCTGCCGATCGAGGCGCTCGAAAAGCTGCGCCCGCGCTGGCTGGCGGGTCAGGAAGCGATCGAGGGTGAGATGAACCCTGTCGACGCCGACCCGGATCTCTTCCCGCCGATGTTCCTGTCTGCAGCCGAATTCGAGCTGACGCGACCCGACGTCGAGGACATGACCGAGCGACTCACCGACGCGGGAAAGACGGTGGAAACGCACCTGTGGCGCGAGCAGATCCACGCGTGGCCGGTCCTCGCGCGAGCACTGCCCGAGGCGATGGAACTCATCGGGCTGAGCACCCGGTTCGCGCGGCGTGCCGTGGTCGCAGTCGACGACGGTCGCGCCGCCTGATCCACTACAGGTTGGTGTTCGACGGATCGGTCGAATCCGAAAGTCCCGCACCGTGGCCGCCGTTCTCGGCACCCGGCGGGCACTGCGCACCCGCCGTATAAGAGGTCATCGACAACGATCCGTAGTCGACCCCGCCGACGAGGGTGTCGGGCTGCTCTCCGGATGCGGCGAGCAGTCCGGCGAAGTGCAGCATCGGCAGGAAATGGTCCGGCGTCGGTACGGCTTTCGCGAAATCGGGATGGTCCTGCAAGGCGGCTGCATCGCCGGGCCGGTCGCGCAGCACTTCGCCGGCTGCCTCGTCGAAACGCTGGGCCCAGTCGAACCCTTCGCTCGGCTTCGACGAATCCATACTGCGGAGATTGTGCACGATGTTGCCGCTGCCGACGATCAGCACACCGGCATCCCGCAGTGACGCGAGCGACGCCCCGAGTTCGACGTGATACTCGAGCGGCTTGTACGCGTTGAGGCTCAACTGCACGACCGGCACATTCGCGTCGGGAAACATGTGGGTGAGCACAGACCACGTGCCGTGGTCGATACCCCACGAATCGACGTCGCCACCCACCCATTTCGGTCGTGCGAGATCCGCGATCTCCTCCGTCAGCTCGGGGAGCCCGGGCGCCGGATACTCGACGTCGAACAACTCCTGCGGGAACCCGAAGAAGTCGTGGATCGTGCGCGGCGACGGCATCGCGGTCACTGCGGTGGCATTGATGAACCAATGCGCCGAGATGGACAGGATCGCGCGCGGTGTCGGCACCGACTCCCCGAACGCGGCCCACGCCTGCGTGTACCGGTTCGATTCGAGTGCATTGAGCGGGCTGCCGTGGCCGATGAATGCGACGGGCATACGTGTGGTCATCGAGCGATACTCACCTTTCCGGGGCGATGCGAGGGCGCAACCAGTCGACGAGATCGCCCAGAACCCTGTCGTTCTCGGGTTCGTTGAACACCTCGTGGAACAACCCGTCGTACAGCTTCAGGGTCAGATCCTCCGAGCCCGCGCGGCCGACGATCAGCTGAGCGCCCGCGGGATCGGCGAGAGCATCGGCGGTGCCGTGCTGCACCAGCACCGGCAGTGTGAGGGACGGCAAACGCCGCGCCAGGCTCTGCTCGTTGTCGATCATTACGCGTGCGATCCCAGCGGGAACCAGCCCGTGGTGGACCAATGGGTCGGCCTGGTACGCCGCGACGACCGCCGGATCTCGCGATACCGCGTTGCTGTCGAGTTTCTGTATCGGAAGGTCGGGCAGGAAACGGCCGATCACCTTGCCGATTTCCACAACCGGACCGGGCGTTCCGGAGGTGACCACCACTGCGGGCCCGGACAGTGCGAGCGCCGTCAGACGGTCCTGGTGGTCGAGCGCATACGCCAGCGCGATCGCGCCACCCATCGAATGCCCGAGCAGGAAGACCGGTAGACCCGGATAGGCCTGCGTCGCGATATCGAACAGCCGGTCGAGGTCGTCGGTGAACTCCGACATCTCGCGCGCGTGCAGGCGTTTGCCGCCGGAACGGCCGTGACCGTGATGGTCGAGCGCGAACACGACCAGGCCCAGTGAACCCAGGCGCTCAGCGACGTGGTCGTAGCGTCGCGCATGTTCGCCGAGTCCGTGCGCCAACACCACCACCCCGGTTACCTCACCGTTGTCGGGCGACCACACGTCGTACACGATTCGAGTGCTGTTGCCCCCGGTGAACGAGGACTCGGTGCGCTGCATGGGCATCTCCTACCGGGTGGTCACATGGCCGTCCTCCGCATCTTTCCACGGGGGCACCCTCCGAGCTTGTGGACTCGACGAGACCGGAGGAACCTCGGAAAGGGGACCTCATAGCGAGAGGGATCGTGATGGACACAGTGATCACCGAAATTGCTCCCGATGTCTACCGGCTGTCCACGTTCGTCGACGAGGCGAACCTGACGATGAACCAATTCCTGATAGGTGGCGACGAGCCGCTGTTGTTCCACACCGGGTATCGGTCGTTGTTCCCTTCCGTCTCCGACGCGGTCGCACGACTGATCCCGCTGAATCGGTTGCGGTGGATTACATTCGGTCACGTCGAGGCGGACGAATGCGGCTCGATGAACTCGTGGCTCGCCGTAGCGCCGGCTGCCGAAGTCGCGCACGGCGCAATGGCGTGCTTCGTTCAGGTCAACGACCTCGCCGACCGGCCGCCACGGCCCTTGCAGGACGGCGAAGTGCTGGACACAGGTCTGCGCCGAGTCCGCCACATCGACACGCCCCATGTGCCACACGGGTGGGACGCCGGACTGATGTTCGAGGAGACCACGTCGACGCTGCTGTGCGGCGACCTGTTCACAGCATTCGGCAGCTATCCGGCGCAGACGGACAGCGAGATAGTAGGCCCCGCATTGGCAGCGGAAGATATGGGACACGCGACGTGCCTGACACCGGAATTGGCCCCGACCATCCGTGCGCTCGCAGACTTACAGCCGCGCATGCTCGCACCGATGCATGCACCTGCGTACGAGGGTGACTGCCACGCGGCTCTCGGCGACCTCGCCGCGGCCTACGAAGAGCGATTCACCGCTGCACTCGAAAGTGTCCGCCCCGACGACGTGAACAAATGCGATTGACGTCGTCGCGGGGATCGGTATCCTGGACGACGTGATTCAAGCGCTTCTCTTCAACTGACGACACCGATCCGTACCTCGTGACGTAGCCGAGGCGACGGGTCGAGCTGTGTCCACCGGCCTGTTCTCATGGCCGTTCGTCAGAAGCGCATGCCCCATCTGTCGTGGGCCGAGTGCGCCTCCCCGGAGGAACAATGACCACCATTACCCTGCCCCAACGCGCTCGAGCCCAACTCGGTGCTCACGACGTACACATTGCTCGCGGCGGTCGTCCCGTCCTGCAGGGTGTCGATCTTGCGGTGACACCCGGTTCGCGTATCGGGGTCGTCGGGGACAACGGCCGCGGCAAGTCCACGCTGGTGGATGTCCTCGCCGGGCATCTCGAGCCCGATCGAGGCGAGGTGCGATGCTTAGGCTCGCTCGGTGTCGCCGAGCAGGAGATGGCCGTCACCGAAGGACGCACCGTCGGTGACCTCATCGATATCGAACTCGTCCATGTCCGTGAGGTGTTGCGCCTGCTCGATGAGACCGCGCAGGCCCTTGCAGACGACCGACCCGGCGCGGCGGACGCGTATGCCGAAGCCTTGGATGCTGCCGAACTACTCCACGCGTGGGATGCCGACCGGCGCGTCGATACCGCACTGGAAGCGCTGGGCGCGGTGACCGACCGGTCGCGTCTCCTTGCCGAGATGTCGGTGGGGCAGCGCTACCGCGTCCGATTGGCGGGTATCCTCGGCGCAGAGCACGATTTCCTGCTGCTCGACGAGCCGACCAACCACCTGGACGCGTCGGGGCTCGAATATCTGACCGAACGGCTGCAGCAGACGCGCAGCGGTGTCGTCCTCGTCAGCCACGATCGTGCGCTGCTCACCGATGTGGCGACGTCGATCCTCGATCTCGATCCCAGCGTGGACGGCCGCCCCCGCCTGTACGGCGGCGGCTACGCCGGATACCGCAAGGGACGTGTCGCGGAGTACGAGCGGTGGGTCGCCGAGTACGCACGCCAACAAGCAGAGCATGCGCGTCTTGCGGTGGACCTCGAGGCAGCCCAGGATCGGCTCGTCACAGGGTGGCGGCCCGACAAGGGCACCGGCAAGCATCAGCGAGCGACCCGCGCCCCGGCGCTGGTGCAGTCGGTGCACCGGCGACAGGACGCGCTCGACGAGCATGCGGTGACCACTCCACCACCGCCGCTGCGGTTCTCGATGCCCGCACTCGGCGCCGAGCTCGACGGGATCGCTCCCGACGTTCCGCTGATCCGAGCGGAGGACGTTACCGTATCAGGACGGCTCACCACCCCCGTCTCGCTGTCCCTCGGTGCGCGCGCACGACTCGCCGTGACCGGGCCCAACGGGGCCGGGAAGTCGTCGTTCCTCGCCGTGCTTGCCGGCGAACTGACACCCACGTCCGGAGACCTGGACATTGCGGAGCTCGTGCGGGTCGGACGCCTTGCCCAGGAATCGCCCGCGCCCTCAGCGGCCCGTGTCCGGGAAGTCTACGAGCGGCATGTCGGTGCGCTCGAATCTGCAGGCATCGTCCCGGGTGAGGAACTGGTGGCACTCGAGCATCTGGGTCTGTTCACCGAACATGATCTCGGTCAACGAGTCCGGGATCTGTCGATGGGGCAGCAACGCAGGCTCGACCTCGCTATGGTGCTCGCAACCCGACCGCACGTGCTGCTGCTCGACGAGCCGACCAACCACCTGTCGATCACGCTGGTCGACGAGCTGACCGACGCGCTCGGTGTGACCGACGCGGTCGTCGTGCTCGCGACACACGACCGGCAGCTGCGACGAGACATCGCCGAGTGGCCGCATCTGGCGTTGACGTAAGCGATCACCCCGGTGTGAGCGAATGTATCGTCGGCTCGATTGATCAAGCCCGATGATCCATTCGCTCAGAACACGGTGGTAAGCCACGCCACCGGTTGACCGTGGTCAGCCGTATACCTGCGCGTAGAGATCTCGGATCTCTGCGTCGCTCGGGACCAGCGGATTGTTGTTCGGCGAGCCGGACGCCAAAGCCTGCTCGGCCATGAGCGGAATCAGTTCGTCCCACTGAGTCTTGTCGATGCCGTAGGCCTTGGGCGTCGGGACCTGAACGTCGCGGCACAGTTCGCGTAGTGCTTCGACGAGGTGGTTCGCGGCGGCGGTGTCATCGTCGCCGGATGTCGCGACCCCGAGCGCGCGGGCGCAGTCGGCGTAGCGGGCTTCGGCGGCGCCCACGGAGAAGGCGGTGACCGCCGGAAAGAGCATCGCGTTGGACAACCCGTGGGCGACGTGGAAGTGCGCGCCGATCGGGCGGCTCATGCCGTGCACGAGTGCGACCGACGAGTTGGAGAACGCGATGCCTGCCTGGGTGGCTGCGAGCATCATCTGCTCACGGGCCTCGGCGTCGTTGCCGTCGGCATATGCCCGTCGCAGTACCTTTCCGATCGTGCCGATGGCGATGAGAGCGAGGCTGTCGGAGAACGGATTCGCTTTGCGGCTGACGTACGCCTCGATGGCGTGGGTGAGCGCGTCGACGCCGGTGTCGGCGGTCAGTCGAGGCGGCATCGACAGCGTCAGTTCGTAGTCGATCACCGCTGCGACCGGAAGGAACGCCAGGCCGGGGCAGAGCATCTTCTCGTCGTTGGTGCTGTCGGTGATGACGGTGAACTGGGTTGCTTCCGAACCGCTTCCGGCTGTGGTGGGTACGGCGATGATCGGGAGGGCGGGCCCGATGTTGTTGCGCGGGGCCTTGTACTCGCGCATCTGCCCGCCCTGCCGGCCGAGGATGCCGAGTGCCTTGGCGGTGTCCATCGGGCTGCCGCCGCCGAACCCGATGACGGAATCGGCGTCGTGTTCGGCGAGTGCGGCGACACCCGCTTCGAGGGAGTCGGTGGTGGGGTCGGGCACGGTGTCTGCGAACAGGCGCGCGGTGGCGCCGGCGGCGTCGAGGTTGTCGAGCATCTTCTCGGCCGCGCCGGTGCCGACCTGGAACGAATCGGTGACCACGAGTGGGCGGGACAGGCCGAGGCTCGCGACGACGTCGCCGATCTCGCGGACGGCTCCGCCGCCGATGCGCATGATGCGCGGCAGCGCGATGGGTGCAGTCATGCTCGGATCATGTCACCCGAGGCGGTCGAGTGTGCACTGGGACACACCTTGTGCACGGCTGGGACCGCGCCCACGTCGGTGTCAGTAAAATCTGCCCGGATTATCGGAACTGCGTGGATTGGGGCGGTACAGCTGTGATGAAGAGACTTGTTTCCGCGTTGGGTGCGCTGGCGCTGCTGCCCGCGCTCGCTGCGTGCGGATCGTCGGACGGCACTGCCGACGCAGCGGAATCAGCACCCACGAGTGCAGTACAGTCGGATTCCGATCCCTCCGTGTTGACCCTGGACGAAGTGGAGTCGATGCTGGCGGCGTTGGAGGACATGACCGGAGCTTCGAGAAACGAGATTCGCATCTCGGCGATCTCGTACTCACCGGCCGGAAGCCTCGCTGTCGATGCGCTCGACCCCGCTGCGCCGACCGAGTTCAACCAGTACATAGCGAACATCTACACCGACCGTCGCGAGATTCGGCCCTACGACTACGGCGGGGCAGACAAGTACGAGGCCCTCGAGGCAACGTTGTTCCCGGCAGGCGAGGCGACACCCGAGATTGTTCACCGGGCGTGGGAAGACTCGTTCACGCGGGTGGAAGGTGATCCTGCGGACCTCGATGCCTCCGGTCCGAGAGTGTCCCGGGACCGTTCGGGCGTCGTCGAGATTGCAGTCGTCAACGGACCCGAACGCGACCGTCAGTCGGTGTACTACGACGCGCAAGGGAACTTCGTCGAAGTGTCCTGAATCCGTGGAATCACAGAACAGCGGGGGCCGCATCCGAATCCGGATGCGGCCCCCGCTGGCGTGTATGTAGTTCCTACGGTGCGTCGGCCCGTGCCGGCTCGGCAGTAGGAACAGTGGATTCGGCCCGAGCAGGTCTCATGGCGAGCAGCGCCACTGCGGCGAGCACGACGACTCCCGCGACCGCGAAGTACAACTGCTCCGGCGTCCACCCCGAGTCGAGAAGCACGCCGACCGCGGTGGGAGCGAGAATCGCTCCGGCCCGGCCGACGCCGATGGCCGCGCCGACGCCTGTGGTGCGCACTGTCGGTGCGTACAGCGACGGAGCCAGAGTGTAGAGCCCGGCGATGCAGCCGTTGATGAGGCCACCGATCACGATGCCGAGCGCGAACGCCACGGTCAATGTCGAGATGGAGACGATGAAAATGGCCATCGCCAGCGCAGAGGACAGCGTGAAGGTGATCAGGACGGCTCGGGTGGTCCACCGGCTTGCGAGCAACCCGAAGAGAATGGATCCGACGGTGCCGCCGAGTGTGAGCATCATTCCGGCGGTGGCGCTCTGGTCCTTCGTGAGTCCTGCGGTCTCGAGCAGAGACGGGGTCCACGAGTTGACGAAGTAGAAGCCGAACATCGTGGCGAAGAATGCTGCCCACAGCAGCATCGTGGGGCGCATATTGCTGCCGGAGAAAAGATCCGAGATGCGCCCTGCCTTTGCGGGGACGGTCCCGGCAGGTGCGTCGAGTGACTCGACGGGTTCCTGGCCGATCCGCCGCGCGATGAGGTTGACGCGGTCCAGGTCCGCCGCGCGCCCCCGGCTGGTCAGGAAGTCGAGCGACTCCGGCAGTAGGAGAGCGAGGATCGCCAGGACCACGCCGGTGAGGATCGCACCGACGACGAAGACGGAGCGCCAACCGTATTCGGCCTGCAGGCTCACTGCAGCAATGCCACCGAGGGTGGCCCCGACGCCGTAACCGGCTGTGTAGATGCTGATCGCAAGGCCGCGCCAGCGGGCCGACGAGTACTCGCTGGCGATCACGGTGGTGCAGGCGAGGATGCCGCCGATGCCCAGGCCGGTGATGACCCGCCAGGTGCCGAGTTCCCACGCGGATCCGGCGGTGGCGGACAAGGCCATTCCGAGGGTGGCCATGGCCACCGAAGTCAGGATGAGTGGGCGGCGGCCGATCCGGTCGGCGATCGGTGCGAGGGTCAGAGCGCCGACGGCCATTCCGATCAGACCTGCGCTGAGGAGAATTCCGATCTCGGCGCCGCCGAGAGCGAACTCGGCACCGATGCTCTTGGCGGTGAACGCCAATGCCATCACGTCGAATCCATCGAGAATGTTGAGGACGACACACAGGCCGACGATCAACCATTGGTAGGGGCGCATCGGGGAGGCGTCGATACGGGTACGAAGGTCCATGCGATTCCTTCTGAGGGTCAGGGGGTATCGAGGGTGATGACACCAGGCGCGGAGCGCGCGCCGGGATCGGAAGGGCGGTGTGCAACGCGCGATACGCACGCGCACATCTTGGTGGAATCGGTCTTCTGCGCTTCGCTGAAGAACACGTCGCGGTGATCGACCTGGCCGTCCACCGAGGCGATACCGACCTGGCACAGGCCGCATTCGCCCTTGCGGCAGTCGAACATCATGTCGACCCCGGCACGTTCGAGGGCATCGAGCATCGATTCGCCGGTACCGACCGTGGTCGTGAGACCGAGGCCGGGGACGGCGACGACGAATTCTTCGGCGTCGAACCATCCGCTGTTCCCGAAGGTTTCGTATCGCAGGTTCGGTGTGGGCAGCGTGTGATCGCTCCATGCCCGGCGCACGGCATCCATCAGGCGGATCGGCCCGCACATGTACAGCTCGGTTCGGGTATCGACGTGCTCGACCAGGGTGGTCACGTCGAGACCGGTTCCTTCGTCATCGATATGGATCTCGAGGCAATCACCGTGCAGTTCCTCGAGTTCGGGCAGGAACGCCATCGCCGAGCGGGTGCGGCCCACGTAGACGAACCGGTAGTCGGAGCCCATGCGGCGCAGGACAGCGCCCATCGCGCTCACCGCGGTGATGCCGATTCCTCCGGCAAGCAGGACGTAGCTCGGCGCACCGACCCGCAGCGGGAAATTCTGCAGCGGGGCGGTGATGTCGAGTTCGTCGCCCGGGCGCAGCGAATGCATGTATGTGGAGCCGCCGCGCGACGTGGGGGACAGGTGGACACCGAGGGTGATACTGCCCCCGTCGGCGCCACCGGACACCACAGAGTACGAGCGCACGTCCCCGGACGGGAGACGCACGTCGACATGAGAGCCGGGTTCGGGGCGTACGGGGGTGTCGGTGACGATGGTGATCTTCGCGATCGAATCGGCGACCGCGTCGACGGCCGTGACGCGGCCACGCTGCCACATGATCTGCACAGTGCTCATGTCAGTGCACCTGCTCCGGGGTCGCCGAATTCGCGGCCAGGGTGCGTTCGGCTTCGATCATGCGCTGGATGAGTCGTCGGACCCACATGCCGCCGGCATCGATGTTGAGGTTGTAGAACTCGTGGCCGGGGTTCGCGTCGATCGCTTTCTGCTGCGCAATGAGCATTTCCTCGTCTTCCTCGAAGACGCCGTGCACACCGTCGCGCAACTGCGTGGTGATGAGCTGACTGTCTACTCGGTAATTGCGCATGAAGGCCCAGAAGTACAACGCGGTGCGTTCGTCGATCGGCGAGATCGTGTTCATGACAAAGCCGTTGACGCCCCGGCTCCGGTCGCCGTCGGGTGCTCCGGTACCTGCTTCGGCGACGCCGACGTCGATGCGGATCGTCGACGGTGCCTGGAACTCGATGATCTGCCACCGGTCGACCTTGCCCTCGAAGCCGGGGAATTTGTCGCGCATGTTCTTCAGCCAGAACGGTGGTGCATCGATGTCGTGCATCCAGCGCGTCACGGTGACGGTGCGGTCGTCGTGCGTGACGACGAAGTCGGATTCGCTCAGTTCGTCCTGCCCGATCGACGACGAATGCACGAACTCCTCATGCGTGAGATCCATGAGGTTGTCGAGTACCAGCTGGTAGTTGGCCTGCACATCGATGGTGCGGCCGTCGCCGGCCCATTCGGGCGAGTCCATCTGGAACATGTCGGGGATCGTGTCGGGGTCCGCGAGCAGTGGGTCGCCCGGCCAGACCCAGACGAACCGGTGTCGTTCCACGACGGGGTACGACGCGACCATCGCCGACGGGTTGATCGTCTGCTGCGCAGGCATGTGGGTGCATCGACCGGCCGAGTTGTACTGCAGGCCGTGGTACGGGCACTGGATGCCGTCGACGCCGACGAGGGTGCCCATGGACAGCGGGGCGAGTCGGTGCCAGCAAGCGTCGGCGAGGGCGACGGGACGTCCCTCTTCGGTGCGGTAGAGCGCCAGCGGTGTGCCGGCGATGGTGCGGGAGAGGATCTCGCGTCGGCCTACTTCGTGATCCCACGCCGCGACGTACCAGGTGTCGAGTGGGTAGGCCATGTTCTTTGCGGTTGCGCCGCCGGGTCCGAGGTCGGTCATCTGGGGTCCTTCGATCACTGGCTGAACTATCTATCTACATAGGTAGTTGGTGAGCTGGCGCACACACTATCTATGGATATAGTGGTTTGGCAAGAGTGGAATACTCCCCGCAAGGAAGGTGGTGGCCTATGAGTCTGCGTTACGCCCTGCTCGCCCTGCTCACGGCCGAGCCGCTGACCGGTTACGACGCTGCGAAACGTTTCGGTGGGTCGGTCGGGCATGTCTGGCATGCTCCCGACTCGCAGATCTATCCGGAACTCCGCCGCATGGAAAAAGAAGGGCTCATCGAAGGCGAACAGGTGCGCTGGGGGCCGAAGAGCACCAAGACCCGCTACTCGATAACCGACTCGGGTGTTCTGGCATTCCGCGAGTGGATGGATTCACCACTCGACTACGCACCGGTTCGCGACGCCGCGCATATGCGAGCCGCGTACTTCGAATGGGCCGACCCTGACAGCGCCCGCGACTGCCTGCGCCGCCACATCGATCACTATGCCGACCAGATTGCGTGCTGGACCGTGGTGCGCGCTGCGATCGTCGATGCCACCAACGCCACCATCGCGGTCCGGTTGCGGAAGTATCCCGCCGAGGAGCACGAACGGATCGTCGCATTCAAGGCCTTCGCGTACGACGGGCTCATCGCGCGCGGTGAGGTCGAAATCGAATGGGCACGGAAGGGGCTCGAACTCCTCGACAAGGTGTCTCCCGAGAAATACTGACACGCACGGTTTCTCGGTGGTCTACCGCTCAGGTGTCGTGGTCCGAAGGCTCTCGATCATGATGATCGCGCGGTCGGCCATCCGCTCGAACAGTTCGTCGCTCGTCCAGTCGGGAAGAAGTGTGGCGCTACGAGATACCGGCGCCTCGATATCCGGATGTGCGTCGAGCCACTCCTTGGGGACGGGATCCTGCATGGCGCGCCGTGTTCTCTCGTCGGAGCGGTCGTAGCGGTAGTCGATCAGGAGCGCGTAGCCGAACACATCGATGAGGAATTGGGCGTGCCACGCCAGGGCATCCTCGATGGCGAGGCCGAGATCGGTGAGGAAGGCGAGCAGCTGTTCCGAGCGGAGGATGCGGTGCGGATGCAATTCGGACGGGGTCACGGTCTCGGCGAGTGGAAACAGCAGCGCTCGACCTATTCTCCGGTACTGCTCACGTGTGTTCCGGTAAAGCCCACGAACTGATGTACGCCAGTCGCCGACGTCGAGATCGTGCTCGGATTGGAGCTCCATCATGAGTGCCGCGAGCAGGTCGATGACGTCCTGCCGATCCGTCACGTGGTTGTAGAGCGCGCGGACGGTGACCCCGAGACGAGAGGCGAGGTTGCGCATCGTCAGCGCGGAGAATCCCTCGTCGGCGACCAGGTCGAGTGCGGTCTCGGCGATGAGTGCGCGGGTCAGCGGCGGTGTCGCGCTGTCTCGGCGAGGCCGGCCGCGCGAGCGGCCGGGGGTGCGGTCGTCGTCGGCGCTGGGCATGGACGTCACGCTACCGCTTCGAAGATTTAATACACGCACTGTTGAGTTATTGCATACGGAGGCCTACCGTTCGTGAGGTGACCCTTACCTCACCGGAAACGCTGGGCTCGATCGTCGCCCGCCACCGCGTCGGCCTCGCCTTTTCCGCGCTGTGTGCGATCGTCGCCGGTGCGTGTTCGCTCGCACCGTACGTGGCGGTGTACGCAGTGACGGTGGCGCTGTTCGACCCGTCCGGCGCGGGCTCCTCGGCACTCGGCTGGATTGCGGCTGCTACCGCAGTCGCGATCGTCGTCCGCGCGGTGTGCTCCGGACTCTCCACCCACGTCGGGCACGTCGCCGCCTACCGGATTCTGGCCGACCTGCGGCGCGCGATCGCGCGGAAGCTGCAACACCTTCCGCTGGGGCGCGTGCAGGCGCGCTCTGCGGGGGAGATGAAGAAACTCCTGCACGACGACGTCGAGCAGATGGAAGAGGCACTCGCGCACGGTGTTCCGGACATCGCCGCTGCTGCAGCCGTCCCGATCGCGACCACCATCGTTCTGTTCGTCGTCGACTGGAGGCTCGCGCTCGTCGCGTTGGGTGCCCTCGTACTGCTGGTGGTCGTTTCCGGTGCCGGGATGGCGCTCGCGTCGAAGAACAACGTCGCCCTCGCCGAGCACACCGTTGTCCTCAACCGCTCGGTACTCGGATATCTGCAAGGAATCAAGGTTATTCGCGGATTTCTGCGCCCCGACTCCGGCTACGACCAGGCGCGCGACGCGATCGTGACGGGCGAAGCGCTCCAGATCAGGGTGACGGCCGGGCCGCTCCGATGGGTCGTCGCGGTGATGACGGTGGCTACCGGTTTCGCGGTGGCGCTGCTGATCCCGATCGCGGGCACATCGTTCGCGAACGGCGGGATCGGACTCGCCACGCTCGCCTTGTTCCTGCTCCTCGGACTCGGCTATCTCACCCCGATCATCGGGTTGGTAGGCACTGTTGCGACGATCATGGCCCGCATCGAGTTCTCCGCGGGTGCGATCAGGGAGATCCTCGCGGAAGAGCCGCTGCCCGAGCCGGAAACGACGACCGTGCCGGTCCGTTTCGACATCGACTTCGACGGCGTGTCCTTCGCCTACTCCGACGACACCGCGCCGGTCCTGACCGGCCTCGATCTGCATATCGCGCAGGGCACCCGGTTCGCGATGGTGGGCCCCACCGGTGCGGGGAAGTCGACGATCGCCCGACTCGTCGCACGCTTCTGGGATACCACGGCGGGCACAGTGTCGATCGGCGGCGTCGATGTCCGCGACATTCCGCAGTCAGATTTGACGCGACTCGTGGCGTTCGTGCAGCAGGACGAATACCTCTTCGCGGCGACTCTGCGCGAGAACATCCGTGTTGCCCGGCCCGACGCCACCGACGCCGACGTGGAAGCTGCAGGACGCGCCGCGCAGTTGGACGCGTTCGTCGCCGATCTTCCGGATGGGTGGGATACGGAACTCCCGCCGGGAGGTGGGACCCTCTCCGGTGGTCAACGGCAACGTGTTTCGGTTGCACGCGCCCTGCTCAAGGATGCGCCCGTGATCGTGCTCGACGAAGCCACCGCGTCACTCGATGCGCACACCGAACAGGAAGCGCTCCGCGCAGTCCACGCACTGACGGAGGGTCGCACGGTGATCGCAATCGCGCACCGGCTGAGCACGATCCGCGACAGCGATCGCATCGCCTACCTCGAGAACGGGGCGGTGGCTGCGGAAGGCACCCACGACGACCTGATCGAGCGCAGCGACGGCTACCGCACGCTGTGGGATTCCTACACCCGAGCAGCAGGGTGGCATCTCGACCGGGATGACACACGCCCTCCTCTTCCTCCCGTCGCCCACACCACGACCCGCGCGACGGACGACAAAGACGCCGCGACCCGCGCGGTCGTCACACCCGGTATCGGGCAATTCGGTTTCATCCGCCAATGGGTGCACCTGCTCGGTAGGGGTAGGTCCGTCCTGCTGCGACGCGGTCTCCCGAAGCTTCTGCTCGAGGGGCTGGTACGCGGAATCCCGCTCTTGGCTGTGTTTCTCGTTCTCGACGCAGCGATCGACAGTGCAGCGGACGGGACCGCGCTCGATACCGGATTCGTCTGGCAGATCACCGCGATCCTGGGAGTCGGGCTCGTCGTGAGGCTCCTGGTGGGGCAGTGGGCCAACGGCACCGTATGGACCGTTGCCGCGAACAGCAAGGCCGACCTGCAGATGTCCGTCGTCGAGCGATTGCGGCGCGTACCACTCGGGTTCTTCTCCCGGATAGACAACGGCCGCATCACCACTCTCATCGCCAACGACATCCCGATGCTGGACTTCCAGAACGTGCCGCAGCAGATCGTCGGCGCCCTGATCCAACCTGTCTATGTCACCGTCATCCTCCTGATCGTGGATTGGCGACTCGCTCTGGCCGCTCTGATCGGGCTACCGGTGTTCTGGCTGCTGACCGTGTGGAGCGATCGCATCTACCATCGCGTGTTCGTGGACGTTCACGCCGCACGACGCGACGCGACGATGATCCTCGTCGAACAGGCCAAGGGCGCTTCGGTGCTGCGCGGCAATCCCGGCTCGTTCATCGCAACCCGATTCGACACCGCCGTCGACCGGCTGCGGCAGGCGTCGATCGACATGTCGGTGCGCGCGACTCCCGCGATCGGTCTCGGGTCGATCGCCGTCGAATCCGGACTCGTCGCGCTCATCGCGATCGGCGGCGCGCTCTACACCTCGGGTGCGGTGCCCGCGACCACACTGCTGGTGTTCCTGCTGCTCTCACTCACGCTCTACCAGCCGATCCAAGAACTCAACGCACTCGCCGGCTATCGACACAATCAGCAGCAGATCGCGGCGAAGATCGCCGAGGTGTGGGACGCACCCGTACTGCCGGAGCCCGAGAACCGCGCGGTTCCCGTCGACACGTCGATCGAGTTCCGCGATGTGGGGTTCTCGTACGACTCTGATGACAACGCTGCGCGTGCGGTACTGGCGGGGGTGTCGTTCACTGCGGCCCCAGGCACCATCACGGCGCTGGTCGGGCCGTCGGGTGCGGGCAAGTCGACGATCGCGAACCTCGCCGCGCGGCTCTGGGACGTCGACACCGGATCGGTCCTGATCGGCGGGCAGGATGTGCGCGACCTCGGCTCCGACACCGTGATGCGGATGGTCACCACCGTCTACCAGGAGGTATATCTGTTCAACGACACCGTGCGCTACAACGTCGCTCTCGGCAGGCCCGACGCCACCGATGATGAGATCTGGGCGGCCTTGGAAGCGGCACAGGCCGACGACGTCGTCCGGGCGCTACCCGACGGCCTCGACACCGTCGTCGACGACGGGGGCGTGAGCCTGTCCGGTGGTCAACGTCAGCGATTGTCGATTGCTCGTGCGTTGCTGAAGGATTCACCGATCCTCATCCTCGACGAAGCTGTGGCCTCCGTCGATCCCGACACCGAGGCCCGCATTCAGGACGCCATCGGACGGCTCGCCTCGGGCCGCACGGTGCTGGTGATCGCTCACCGGCTCGACACGGTCCGCGACGTCGATCAGGTGATCGAAGTGAGCGGTGGGACGGCCGTCGGCGTTGCGAGGGCGGTCTGACCACCGTCTCAGGCTCCGACCTGCGCGCGACACACATGCGAGGGCAACAGCTGCGAGCACGGTCCAATTGATCGCTTGCAGTGCCCAGTACGCGCCGGTGTCGAGCTCTGTGGACGGTGTGACGAGATTCGACGCCGCGAACACCAGTGTCGTGTTCATCAGTGCGTGCGCCCACGCGGCAGGCCACATCGACCCCGACAGGAGTCGAGCCCCGGAGAGGATGCATCCGGCGATGACGAGGTTGATGCTCGTCGCGACGACCTCCCGCATGGACAGTCCCCCACCCGAAGCGAAGCCGAGTGTGAGCGGCAGGTGCCAGAGCGACCACGCGAGGGCGATGACGATGCTTGCCTTCCATCGCCCGAGGGGCGTGAGCGCTGTCTGCAGCGCGCCGCGCCATCCGATCTCCTCGCCTGTCGTCATGAACATTGCGATGAGGGCGTACGGCAGCACCAACGGCACCAGGCCGAATGACTCCGGTGTCGGCTGCCATACGACGATTCCGACAGTCACCGCAATGGTTGTCGTCACGGCGGGTACCGCCACGAAGATCGCAAGCATCAGCCCTGCAGTGCGCAGGGCTCGTCCCGTCCGGAACGGACGAAGCGCGGCCCACTGTGTGAAGGGAACTTGCCGGCCGCCTGCGAACCATGCCGCGACAGCTGCCAGCGCCGGCGCCCACGACATCACGGGGACAACGGCATTGAACGTGTCGGGGGACGCACCCGTCAGCCACAACGGCGCCATGACGACAGTGGTGATACCGGCCAGCACGAGCGAGAACCACAGCACTGTGCGTCGGATCGTCGGATCTGGGGCAACGGCCGCCTGCTCGGCGTGGACCGGAATCGGCGAGTCCATCAGCGTCTCCTCTGGTGGGCCCCTCGGCCCTCACCCTGACTCTCGCTCCTCGACCCCCGCCGCCGGATCCCCCGACCGGATGTCCTGCCTCACCCGGAAGGATGAGACCCGGCGAGTCCGTGCTCGTAGGCGAAGATGACGGCGTGCACGCGGTCCCGCAGACACAGTTTCCCGAGCACAGCGCGAACATGTGTCTTGACGGTGTTCTCCGTCAGATGCAACTCCCGACCGATCTCGACATTCGAACGTCCGGCGGCGAGTTGCGTGAACACGTCCGTTTCTCGCGCGGTCAACACCGCGATCGCTGACCGGTCGGGTACCGGTGCTCGCCGCAGATACTCGAGGACGGATCCGGTGACCCCCGGTGCGAGCGCGGAGCTTCCTGCCGCGACGTCGCAGATCGCCTCGATGAGACGGCCCGGCGGGGTGTCCTTCGTGAGATAGCCGCTGGCGCCTGCCCTGACGGCACCGAGCACGAACTCGTCGAGATCGAATGTCGTCAGGATCAGTACCCGTGTGTCCGGCGCCATCAGCACGATCTGCTCAGTGGCCCGGATACCGTCCAGTCCCGGCATCCGAATATCCATGAGGGCCACGTCGATACGATGCGCACGTACAGCTTCCACCGCAGCGGCACCATCTCCGACACCTGCGATCACCTCGATGCGCGGATCTGCTCCGAGCACCGTCGCAAGGGAATCACGCAACAGCACTTGGTCGTCGACGAGCAGAACCCGAACGGGGTGGGCGATTGTCACAGGGTTTCCTCTACGGGGAATCGAGTACCGGGAATTGGGCGGTCAGGGTCCAGGAGCTCTCGGTGGCGATGTCGAAACTGCCGCCGGCCGCCGCGACCCGTTCGGAGATGCCGGTCAGGCCGGTACCCGGCGGCCCGGTCCGGAGCGGGCCTCGCCCGCCGTCGTCGCTGACCTGGACCGCGACGTGATCGAGGTGCCAGTCGACGGTCACCTCGACGGACACCGGGGCCTCCAGGTGGCGGAAGGCATTGGTGATGCCCTCCTGTGTGAGTCGGACCAGGGCGACCTCGGCGTCGGCGGCGAGTGGCTGTCGGGTGCCGTTCTCGGTGAGGGACACTCGATGCAGCGGTGTGCCGGCCGTGGCGACCAGGTCGTCGAGGGCATCGATGCCGGGCACCACATCGGACGCGTCCGGTGGGCTCGCGTCGAGAACTCGCAGCATGCCGCGCAATCCTCGCAGTGCGCTGCGCCCCGACTCGGCGAGTTGTGCAAGTGACTCGTCGGTATGAGCTTCACCGGTGCCGACACGCGCAGCTTCTGCTTGCGCAACCATGAGCGTGATCGAATGCGCGATGACGTCGTGCAGGTCGCGGCGGATGTGTGCGCGCTCCGTCCGGCGCGCACGATCGAGTGCGGCCTGCGCGTCGGCTGCCGCACGTTCGTTCTGCATCCGTGCAGTCCATGCGACGCCCCAGGTCACCGCCGCCACCGTGACGAGCAGTGTGGCCTCGAGAGTCTGCATCCACGGTGGCAGGTCACCGTCGGCTCGCGACGCCCCGATCGCCTCTGCCACCGCGATCCCGGTCAATGCCACCGCCAACGCGATCCACGGCCACGGTGTCGGCGCATCGAAGACGACCCGCCACAGGACCAGCAGGAAGCACAGCGCGGACGGCAGCAGGATTCCGCTCGACCAACCCGGTACCGGCACGAATGCCAGGACCAACATGGCCGTGGAGGCGACAGCGAATGCGGCGACCGCGGATCGAGCGGTGAGGAACACTGCACAGTGCAGGCCGAGCGCGGCGGCGCCGATCACCGCGAGGTCGAGCAGGCTCGAACCTGCCGCGTTCATCGCGACCATCAGCAACACGGTGGCGGGTGCGAGGACGACGGCGGAGAGCAGCACCAGAAGTCTCCACTGCCGCGTGCCATCGAGGTCGAACGTGGCAATGCGCACGGTTGACGAGTCTAGTGGGCGTCGCGAGCCGGGTGACGACCGAAGCTCGATCGTGCCTCCTCACACGGTACGTCGTCGAACGAAGGCCTTGACCGGTCGGTGAGGCGAACTTACGTTTGCGTTCGGTGGCGTCGACTGAGGGAGCACGCGGTGGCAACGACCGATTCGGAGGCGACGGGCGCTGGCCGGTCGCACACTCTGGGCACCGCGGAGTGGGTCGAGACCCGCGACGGGCGACGGCTCTTCAGCATGGTGCACACGGCCGTTGCCTTGCGGTGAGCAAACGTGAGCACGCCCCTGTTTGCTTCGCCATCAGGCAGCCTCACCTTCCGATGAGACAGTCCCGGTCTGACCGACAGTATCGTCGTGCCGGGTTGACGCTTCACAGCCTGCTGCGTTGACCACTCGCGTAGTCGCGGACTCCTGCGTGGCTCCACGTCCGTCCCCACCCGAATCGGTGGCGGCCGGGCTACTCCCGGTACCGGTCCCCGTTCCACCCGTGCACTGGGTCTCGCCGAGGCGGGCGAGGTTGATCGCGGCATTACGATCACGATCGACCGTCACACCGCAGTGCTCACCCACATACGTCCGGTCCGCGAGGGTCAGGTTTGGTTTCCGCCTGCCACACCACGAACACAACTTACTCGAAGGGAAAAAGCGGCCGGCCTCCACCAGCACTGAGCCGTACCAGCAGGTTTTGTAGCCGAGCATCCGCCGAATCTGCGCCAACGCCGCGTCCGCGAGCGCCAGGTTCAGGCCCTTCTTCCGCGCCCCACCCGCCGAACGCATCCCCGATGCATTCAAAGTCTCCACCACGATCACCCGATGCCGCTGCGCCAACGCGGTGGTCGCCTTGTGCAGCACATGCCGGCGGACCGCCGCAGCGTGGGCATGCGTCCGGCCGATCCGGCGTTGCTGCCGCACCCACCGTTTCGACGGCTGCCGTGTCGTTTTGGTCGACGGGTCGTACGGGCCGACCTGGCGGGCGTGGCGACGTTGCAACGCCCGCAGCCGCCCCTGGGCGGCGGTCAGCGACTTGGGTGCCGGAACCCGCTCGAGCTCGCGTCCGTCCGGCGTCGCAACAACCAGCAGAGCGTCGGCCTTGACCCCGACATCGACACCGACCACCGGATCGCCGAGTCCCACATGCGCGGGCACCTCGACGGCGCGGTGCACGAGGACCTGGAAGTGGGCCATCGGCCACGTCGACTCGGATGGTGTTCGGTGTGGCCGGTGAGCACGCACCAGCATCCAGGTCCTGACGGAAGATCGTAGGAAGGCGTTGGGGTGCACGCGCCGGGTATGCGCCCACGCGAGTGGCGTCACAATGCCTTGTCAATCACATTCGATCACGATTGTTCACGTTTGATCACAGAATGTCGAGCAGTTCGCAACCCCTGACGGGACCGATGCACCGACGGTCGTGTTCGAATCCGGCGCGGCCGCGGACAGGTCGAGTTGGGCACTCGTGCAGCTTCGGGTCGCCCGGTTCGCACGTGCGATCGTGTACGACCGATCCGGACTCGGACGCTCACCCGTGGACCCGGCAGGTCGCACCACCGATCGGATGGCCGATGACCTGGGCGACCTGCTCGACCACTTCGGTCCCCGACCGTTCATTCTGGTCGGTTCCAGTGCCGGCGGGCCCATCATCAGGCTGGCCGCGTCGCGGCGCCCGGAGCGGATCGCCGGACTCGTGCTCGTCGACCCGTCCGACGAAGCCTCCGACATCCTGCTGGGTAAGGGTTTCCGGACGATCGAGAAGATCTCGATCCCGATACTGATCGGACTCGCCCGGTTGCGCATGCTGAAGTACATGTTCGGTTTCCTCCTCAACGCATGCCCGGCGGATGTCCGCGCCGACATGGAGCGAGAAGCGTTCGAACCCAGGGTATTCCGTACTCAACGAGCGCAGGAACGCACCTTCCTCGACGAGATCTCCGCGTGGCGCGACAACCCACTCACACTCGGCGAGATTCCCGTCACCGCGATTTCCGGAGGACTCACCGGCGACGGCATGAACGCCGCGGCACGCGCATCCGCGAACGCGTCGCATGCCCATCGCGCCGCGCAGTCACCGCACGGCAGGCATGTGGTCGCAGAGAAGTCGAGCCACTACGTACCGATCACCGAACCCGAGATCATCGTCGACGAGATCGAGCGGCTGGGGCGGAACACCCCGGTGCGTGGATTCGGCTGAGTCAACTACCAGAACCACGCACCGGGGGCGCGTTGTCGGTCGCCGGAACGATCGAGTGCGCGAGGGCCTGAACGAGGAACTCGAGCTCGGGTGTCGGGACCGTGCCGGTGCGCACCACCCCGCACACGGGCACCCGCAGCAGGTGCCGTTTTTCGCGCATGAACTTGAGCCCCTTGCTCGGAGTCTCGGCGGCGGTGCTGGCGTAGAGCACCGTCCATGCGCGCGGGTTGGTGAGGACTTCGAGGGTTGCCGTGTGATCGCTCGCGATCGACGGACCGAAGCGTGCACGTCTGCCCACCTCGACGAACGCATCCTCGATGACACGGTGCAACAGAACCTGGCTGCTGCGAGGGGGGAGCAGCAGAGGATAGTGGGCCAGCTCGCCCAGGTCGACGGTCGAGAACGCCGACAGTGGATGCTGGCTCGAGGTGACCACCACCAGATCCTCGATTCCGAGCCGCATGGTTTCGAGCCCTGGCCGGTCCACCTCCCCACGGATGAGGGCGAGGTCGGCTTCGCCGGAGGCGACCGCGTTGACTCGGTCGGTGAAGTCCTTGATGACGAACTCGACGTCGATGTGGGGGTATCGCTCGCGGACCTGCGAGATCGCGTCGAGGCTCTGCGTCGCGAAGCTCATGTTCGCGGTGATCCGGATGCTGTCGCGGGGTTCGGTGGCCACCTCGAAGGCGCGCGCTTCGAGGCCGAGCACCTCCGACGCGATCGGCATCAGCCGCAGGCCTGCGGCGGTGAGCTTGACCGATCGCGTGGACCGGTCGAACAAGCTCGTGCCCAGCTCATGCTCAAGTTTCGCGATCTGGTGGCTGATCGCGGACTGCGAGATGAAGCACCGCTGCGCTGCGCGGGAGAAGCTGGACTCCTCGCCGACCGCGAGGAAGTAGCGTAATTGTCGGAAGTCCATCAAACCCCATTTATGAGCGAAACAGATAACAGTTTTTCGAATATCCCAGGTTACTGGATTCCAAGGGATGTAGATACCTAGGTTTGAAGTCATACAAGAACTTCAATGTGGAGGTATCGGCAGCATGGGTGGTGCAGACAAGGGAGAGACGACCGTCGTCGACCGGACCGAGGTAGTGATCGTCGGTTCCGGATTCGGAGCTCTTGCCGTGGCGAAGAAGCTGGGCAAGGCAGGCACGCCGTTCGTCCTCATCTCGGAAACCACCGAGCACCTGTTCCAGCCGTTGCTGTACCAAGTGGCGACGGGTGTCATCTCGCCCGGCGAGATCGCTCCCTCCGTTCGCGCCATCCTCGCGAAGTACCCGAACGCCGACGTGCGACTGGGCCGCGTTGTCGACGTGAACCCCGACGACAACACCGTCGTGTACGAGGCGGCAGGCCAGCGCCACACCCTCGGCTACGAGCACCTGGTCGCTGCGACCGGCGCCCGGCAGGCCTACTTCGGCCGCGACGAGTTCGCCGACCTGACCTTCGCTCTCAAGACGGTCAACGACGCCGAGCGCCTCCGTCGCCAGATCATCCGCTGCTTCGAGGAAGCGCACATCACTGCCGATCCCGAGCTCCGCAAGAACCTGCTCAGCTTCGTCGTCGTAGGCGCAGGCCCGACGGGTGTCGAGCTGGCCGGGCAGATCAAGGAACTTGCCCAGCGCTACTTCGCGGAGTCGATCGGCAACATCAAGGGTGAGGACGTCACCGTCACGCTCGTCGAAGGCGCCGACAAGGTGCTCCCGCCGTTCGGTGGCAAGCTCAGCGAGTACTCGAAGGTGTCTCTCGAGAAGGCCGGCGTCGACGTCGTTGTCGGCACCATGGTCACCGACATCGACGAGCACGGCGCCACCTTGAAGACGGCGAGCACCGGCGAGACCCGTCGCCTCACGGCCGAGACGATCATCTGGTCGGCCGGAATCCAGGCCAACGATTTCGCCGACGTGCTCGCCGAGCGCACGGGCTGCGAGACCGTCCGGAGCGGTCGACTTCTCGTCGACAACGACTTCACCGTCGGACGCGCCGACAACATCTACGCCATCGGCGACATGGTCACGCTCGACAACCTGCCGGCGCAGTCGCCGTTCGCGATGCAAGGTGGACGGCACGTCGCGAAGATGATCCTCGGCAAGGTGCCCGCGGGAACTGCGTTCCAGTACCGCGACAAGGGCAGCATGGCGATCATCAACCGCTTCCGCGCGATCACCCGCGTCGGCAAGATCGAACTCACCGGATTCATCGCGTGGGTCCTGTGGCTTGCCGTGCACCTGGTGTACCTCGTCGGATTCCGCAACCGGTACATCGCGGTGATGTCGTGGTGCGGTTCGTTCCTCGGCCACCGTCGTCCGCACTTCTACTACGCACAGGAACTCGAACCGGCAGCCCCTGCCGAAGCGGAGAAGCCGGCCGATGCGCCGAAGGCGGATGCATCGAAGGCCGATGCGTCCAAGACGGACGCGACCAAGCACCCGAGCAAGCGGGCGAAGAGGAAGGCCGCGGCGGCCGCACGCGTGCCTGTCCCGGTCTCATAGGAGCCCGGTGCCTCAACGAAAGTTCCACGGACGAGGCCCGATCGCAGGTAGTTGAAGGGTCAACGCAACTCTGCTGTTGGTCGGTGGTGATCAGATCGCGCAGACGCTCGGCTGGGTATCCCAGCCGAGCGTTTTGTGTCCTCGGATCGGCACCAGGTGGTGAATGCCTGACCGGGCGCCGAGCTTTTTGACTTCGCCGTCGAGTGGGCGCCCTCTGTGACGACGACGAGCATGTGCTTCCAACGTTCGGCTCGACGTCGCGCCGCAGCGAGTTGGGCTAGAATTATGTACATGACGACTCTTCCTGTTGCCGACGCCCGGGCACAGCTGTCGCGCCTGGTCGATGCGGCCGAACACACCCATGAGCGATTCGAGATCACCCGCAATGGACACCGTGCCGCGGTCCTGCTGGGCGCCGACGACTACGACGCGTTACGGGAGACGATCGCGGTCTTGTCCGATACGGATCTGCTGGCGGCGCATCTCACCGGGCGGGCCGAAGTCGAGACCGGGGACGTTGTCGATGCTCAGGAACTGTCCCGGATGATGCGCGATGCTCGGTCGTCGGGAGAGTGAAGACGCCGCCCGGTGACCGGTATCGGCTGGTGATGGCTCGCTCCGCTGCGCGAGCGCTGGCGACGTCGTTGCCGGAGAAGGTCGCAACTGCCGTGTACGAGTTTGTGACAGGTCCGCTACTGGAGAATCCGAGGCGAGTGGGAAAGCCTCTGGATCCGCCGCTTGCACCCGCATACAGTGCCCGCCGGGGTGCGTACCGGGTGCTGTATCTGATCAACGACGCGGACGCCACGGTCGAGGTCACCGCGATTTCCCACCGCGCCGATGCCTATCGCACGTGAATCCATGTGAGGTCGTGAGTGCCTCGGGATGCGTCAGTCTTCGGAGTGCTTCGACATCGTGTGTCGCGCGGGACTGATGGGTGCGCGCCACGACTCGACCGGGTATATGTATGCGAAGGGGGGCGCACACCAGGTCACGCACGGTGTTCGGTGGTCAGCACTCTCCTCCGTTCATCCGAGAGGAGTCGATGTGTCGATCCGATCCACGTCCGGTAGCGCGGCCAGGTCTCAGACCCAGCAACCGCGGCCGCGTCGCACTGTCGAGCACGAGGGGCCCTCGTTCACCGAGGCCATCCATTCCCGCCTGTTCTCGAATTACGAGCCGCCGCGTGGGGATCGTCCCGGAGCTGCCTGACGTCGGCCGAGCAGTAGGGCAGACTTCCGGAGTATGAGTGCATCGTCGAAGGTTCAGAGCACACGTATCGTTCTGGCGTCTCGCCCTACGGGCACGCCCACACCCGACAATTTCCGTACTGAGGTCGTCGACCTTCCAGGCCTGTCGGATGGCCAGGTCCTGCTGCGGACCGTCTACCTCTCGCTCGATCCCTACATGCGGGGGCGTATGAGTACCGCGAAGTCGTATGCGCAGCATGTGGAACTGGGCGACGTCATGGTCGGCGGCACGGTCGGGCAGGTCGTCGAATCGCGACATTCGGGCCTCACTGTCGGCGACTATGTCCTCGCGGGTACAGGCTGGCAGTCGCATGCAGTCATCAACGGTGATGAGGTACGCAAGCTCGACCCCGACGCAGCGCCGCTGTCCACGGCGCTCGGCGTGCTGGGGATGCCGGGGTTCACGGCCTACTCGGGACTGTTGAAGATCGGGCAGCCCAAGGAAGGCGAGACCGTCGTCGTCGCGGCTGCGACCGGGCCTGTCGGATCCGCGGTCGGTCAGATCGCGAAACTGAAGGGTGCTCGCGCAGTGGGTATCGCGGGCGGGCCGGAGAAATGCAGAGCCCTGATCGACGAATTCGGGTTCGACGCCGCTGTCGATCACCGCGACCCCGAGTTCGCGCAGAAGCTTGCCGACGCGGTACCCGACGGTATCGATGTGTACTTCGAGAACGTCGGCGGGCATGTCGCCGACGCGGTGATGCCGCTGCTGAATCTCTATGCGCGGATACCGGTGTGCGGGCTGGTTGCCCAGTACAACGGCGCCGACCTCGAGCGCCGCGACCGGCTGCCCGGATTCTTCTCGCTCGTGCTCGTCAAGAGCCTCACGATCCGGGGATTCATCCAATCGGAGTTCGTGTCCGAGATGTACCGCGACTTCCTGCGCGACGCGTCGGGTTGGGTGCGTAGCGGCGAACTGAAATACCGCGAGGACATCGTCGACGGTCTGGAGAATGCCCCCGAGGCGTTCATCGGTCTACTCGAGGGGAAGAACTTCGGGAAGCTGCTGGTACAGGTCGCGCCGGAGCGGTGATGGGTCAGCGCCGTGGTGTGGCAGTCGACCACAGCGCCCACAGAATCAGAACGGGCTGGAAGAACAGTCGGATGAGCCGCTTGCGGTCGGTGTCGAGCCCGAACGCGCTACGGCGGAGGCGATACTGTGCGAGATTGCCGGGGAAGACCGCGACGAAGAACAATGCGGCGATCCTGCCCACGCGAACGCGGTCGCGATCGAGAACCGCGAGGCCGGCTCCGAGCATGATCTCGACGCCTCCCGAAGCCATCACCACGCCGTCCTTGTCCATCGGAACCCAGTCCGGAACCTGTGCCTGGAAGTCCCTGCGAGCCCAGAAGAGGTGACTCATACCGGCGAAGATGAGGGCAGCAGCGAGGAGATATCGAGCAATCGCCCTCGGACGAGTGGTGGGTGGCGTTTCTGTGTGCTGATCACTCATATCGCGATCGTACGGACCGGACGGCCCCCGCAGCGGGTTCTCGACATCTTCGCGGCGGGGACCGGTCGGACGGGTCAGGCGATGCGCTCGAATACCGCAGCGAGGCCCTGTCCGCCGCCGATGCACATCGTCTCCAGTCCGTAACGTCCTTCGCGACGGTCCAATTCGCGCAGCAGCGTCGCGAGGATACGGCCGCCGGTCGCGCCGACGGGGTGACCGAGGGAAATGCCGGAACCGTTGGGATTGAGGCGGGCATCGTCCGCGTCGATGCCCCACGTGCGGATCACGGCGAGCGCCTGCGCTGCGAACGCTTCGTTGAGTTCGATGACGTCCAGGTCGGCGAGAGTCAGGCCGAGACGGCCGAGCGCCTTCTCCGTGGCGGGGACCGGGCCGATTCCCATGGTGCGCGGCGGAACTCCGGCCACTGCCCAGCTCGCGAGCCGGGCGAGGGGACGAAGCCCGAGCTTCGCGGCCTTGTCCGCGGTGGTGACGATGCTCAGGGCAGCGCCGTCGTTCTGGCCGCTCGCGTTTCCGGCGGTCACGGTGGACTCGGGGTCGACCTTGCCGCGGATCGGACGCAGCTTTGCAAGTGTCTCGAGGGTGGTGTCGGCGCGGGGATGCTCGTCGGTGTCGACGACCAGCGCCTCACCCTTGCGCTGCGGCACCGTCACGGGCACGATCTCCTGCGCGAACACACCGTTCTTCTGTGCGGCGACGGCACGCTGGTGCGACTGCACGGCGAGCGCGTCCTGGTCCTCGCGGCTGATGGAGAATTCGGCGCGCAGGTTCTCGGCGGTCTCGATCATGCCGCCGGGGACGGGGAAGTCGCGGCCGCCGGCGGTGACACGGGCACGCGCGAGCCGGTCGTTGAGTGCGACGGCTTCGCCCTTGATGCCCCAGCGCATTCCGGTCGCGTAGAACTCTGCCTGGCTCATGGACTCTGCGCCGCCGGCGAGGATCAGGTCGCTGCCGCCGGTCTGCACCTGCATGACGGCCTGCAGGATGGCCTGGAGGCCGGAGCCGCAGCGTCGATCCACCTGGATGCCCGGAACCTCGACGCCGAGACCGGCACCCAGTGCGGCGATGCGTCCGATCGCCGGGTTCTCACCGCTCGGGGATGCCTGTCCGAGGATGACGTCGTCGACGTCGGAGCCCGAGATACCGGTGCGCGACACGATCTCGCGGATGACGGTGGCGGCAAGGTCTTCCGGTGCGATGTCTTTCAGAACACCGCCGAAGCGGCCCACCGGGGTGCGAAGCGGTTCGCAGATCACTACGTCGGTCATTCATTCTCTCCGATCAATTGGTCTGGGTGCGGGCGTAATCCGACGAGATCTCGTCCGCGGCGGAAACGAGGGCGGGTGCCAGCCGGTCGCGGAGGATTTCGATGGGGTAGCGGGCGGCGTGGGTGGAGATGTTCACCGCGGCGACAACAGTGCCGGATGCGTCGCGGATCGGTGCGGCCAGCGACCGCAATCCCTCTTCGAGTTCCTGGTCGACGATGCAGAATCCGTCGCGTCGCACTTTGTCGAGCTCGGCGCGCAACGTATCGCGGGTCTGCACGGTGGTACCGGTGATGGGAGCCAGGTCGGCGCGAGCGAGGTAGTCGTCGAGTTCGCCTTCGGGCAGACCGGCGAGCAGGACGCGACCCATCGACGTCGCATAGGCGGGGAACCGCGTGCCGAGCGTGATCGTGACGGTCATGATGCGATTGACCGGAACGCGGGCGACGTAGACGACGTCGTCGTGATCCAGTACCGACACCGACGTCGACTCGTGGATCTTCTGGGCCAGCGCCTCGAGATGTGGACGCGCGACCTCGGGCAGCGACAGCGCCGACAGATAGCTGTATCCCAGTTCGAGGACCCGTGGGGTGAGCCAGAATTGGGATCCGTCGGTGCGCACGTAGCCGAGCTCGGTCAACGTGAGCAGGAAGCGGCGCGCGGTAGCGCGGGTGAGGCCGGTCGCGCGCGCGACGTCGGACAGGGTGCGACGCGGGTTCTCCGCACCGAACGCCTTGATGACGGACAGTCCGCGGGCGAGTGATTGGACGTAGTCGGGGGAGGCGTCCTTGGCGGGGGCGTCCTTCACTGCCGGGTCCGTCTCGGTGTCGGTCACAGCCGGTTCTTCCTCAGGTGGTCGGCGATCAGCTGCGTGACCTCGTCGGCCTGTTCGACGTTCGCCAGGTGCGCGCCGGGCGCGACGACGTGGAACTCGGAGGTGGCGATGCCCTCGGCCAGGGTCTGCATCGCTGCGGGTGGGGTGGCGGGGTCTTCGTCGCCGGCGATCACGAGGGTGGGGGCGGTGATGCGGGCGAGATCGTCGCGTCCGTCCCAGGTCGAGAGGGCCTCGCAGGATGCGGCGTAGCCCTCGTCGCTGGTGCTCTTCACCATCGCAATGTGCCGGTCGACGAGGTCCCGATCGCTGTCGAGGCGACCGGGGCTGAACCAGCGCGACACGATGGATTCGGCGATGGAGGCCAATCCCTCGGTGCGCACGGTCTGGGCACGATCGAGCCATGGCTGCGCGGGCAGGAACGCCGACGACGTGCACAGCAGCGTCAGTGAGCGGATGCGGTCGGGGTGGTTGGCTGCGAGCCACTGCCCGACGGCGCCGCCGAGGGAGAGCCCGACGTAGTGCGCGGTCTGCACTTTCAGGGAATCGAGCAGCGTGATGATGTCGGCGCCCAGTTCGCTCATCGTGTAGGGGCCCTGCGGCGTGGGCGAAGAGCCGTGTCCGCGGTGGTCGACGGCGATGACGTGCCAATTCGCGGACAGTGCATCGATCTGTGGCTGCCACATCGACAGGTCGGATCCGAGCGAACCGAGGAAGAGAACCGCCGGTGCCGACGGGTCTCCGTGCTGTTCGTAGTGCAGCGTGACAGTCAATTCATGCTCCATTTGTTCGCAATGAGGACGGATGGACGCTATGCGGACAAGGCTAGAGCGGACCGGCGCGTGAGGCAACGGTTCGGCCCGGATTTGTTCGCATTGCGGACGAGGGTTCACATTACGTACTCCGCCGGTTATTCTGGCATGCATGGACAAAGTCGTTGCCTCCGCCGCCGAGGCAGTAGCCGACATTCCCGACGGTGTGACCATCGCCGTCGGCGGATTCGGCCTGGTCGGCATCCCCGAGATCCTCATCAACGCGCTTCTCGAGCAGGGCGCGACCGACCTGGAGACTGTCAGCAACAACTGCGGTACCGACGGGTTCGGTCTCGGCCTGCTCCTCGAGAAGGGCCGAATTCGGCGCACCATCTCGTCGTACGTCGGTGCCAACAAGGAGTTCGCCCGCCAGTACCTCTCGGGTGAACTCGAAGTAGAGCTCACGCCGCAGGGCACACTCGCCGAGCGGATGCGCGCCGGCGGCGCTGGTATCCCCGCGTTCTTCACCCCCGCGGGTGTCGGCACCGCCGTCGAAGAGGGCGGCCTGCCGCTACGCTACGACGGACACGGCGGCATCAAGCTCGCGTCGCAGCCGAAGGAAACCCGTGAGTTCGACGGCCAGACCTACGTGATGGAACGCGGCATCGCCGCCGACTACGCACTCGTGCACGCTTGGAAGGGCGACCGGCACGGCAACCTCGTCTATCGGGCATCGGCCCGCAACTTCAACCCGCCCGCGGCGGCCTCGGGCCGGATCACGATCGCGCAGGTCGAGTATCTCGTCGAGCCGGGCGAACTGGACCCCAACGAGATCCACACCCCCGGTATTCATGTGCAGCGGGTCGTGCCCGTGGGCAAGGTCGAGGTCGGAATCGAGAATCGGACGGTGCGCTCATGACACAGACGGCCAAGGGTATGACTCGCGAAGAGATGGCCGCACGCGTCGCCAAGGAACTGCGCGACGGCCAGTACGTCAACCTCGGCATCGGGATGCCGACGTTGGTCCCGAACTTCATCGAGCCCGGTATCGAGGTCATCCTGCACGCAGAGAACGGTGTGCTCGGTGTCGGCCCGTACCCCACCGAGGACGAGCTCGATCCCGAGCTCATCAACGCGGGTAAGGAGACGATCACCGCGATCCCCGGCGCCTCGTTCTTCGATTCGTCGCAGTCGTTCGGCATGATCCGCGGTGGCCAGATCGACGTCGCAGTGCTCGGCGCTATGCAGGTCTCGGCCAAGGGCGACATCGCCAACTGGATGATTCCCGGTGCCATGGTCAAGGGCATGGGCGGCGCGATGGACCTCGTGCACGGCGCCAAACGCGTCATCGTGATGATGGATCACGTCACCAAGAAAGGCGAGCCCAAGATCTTCGAGGAGTGCGCACTTCCCCTGACCGGCAAGCAGTGCGTGCAGCGGATCATCACTGATCTCGCCGTCATCGATGTCACCGACGAGGGGCTGAAGCTCGTCGAGACCGCGCCGGGCGTCACCACCGAAGAAGTGGTGGCCGCAACGGCTGCGAAACTCATCGTCTGACCCGACCCCTGACCCCTCCAGTGAGCGAATGAATCACTCAGTCGATCTGATCGAGTGAGTGGCACATTCGCTCACTCAGGGTGGGTGGACTCGTCCTCGTCGGAGTCGGGTGGCTCCTCCGCCGACGTCGAATGCTCGACGAGTTGGTAGCGCGTTCCATAGGATTCGACGAGCGCCTGCAGAATTGCCACCACCGGGACGGACACGAGCGCTCCGATCGGTCCGAACAGCGTCGCGCCGACGATCACCGATCCGAAGGCCACGGCAGGATGGATCGCGACAGTACGCGCTGTGATGCGCGGGTGCAGCACATAGTTCTCCACCTGTTGGTAGAGGGTGCCGAACACGATCACCCACACCCCGTCCAACGGTTGCGCTGCGGCAGCGATGATCGCGGGTAGTGCGATGGCCAGATACGTACCCAGTGTGGGGATGAACTGCGAGACGACGCCGGTCCAGATCGCGAGTGGCAACCAATACGGCACACCGATGATCAGCAGGAAGATGCCTGTGAAGAAGGTGCTGAACGCGGCGAGAATGAGCCGTGAGACCACGTAGCCGCCGGCTTTGTCCACCGACGTCTCCCATACCTCCGTAATCACCTTCTGCTGCCTCGCGGGAAACCAGCTCGAGATCGTCCGCCGCATCTGCGGTCCTTGCGCGGACATGTAGAAGACGAACAGAAGTATCGTCAGCAGCTGGAAGAGCGCGCCGACCAGGGTGCTGACGACGCCGAGCACACCCGGTGTGAATCGCTGCGCGAGATCGCGGACCGTGTCGGGCGTGATGTGGAGCAGATCGTCGCCGGTCTTGAAGTTGGTATCGAACGTCCGGTTCGCCCAGTCCGTCACGCGGGACAAGGCGTCCGGAAGCGTGGTGAGCAGCTGCGCCACCTGTTCGGCGAGCAGCGCACCGAACAGCGCAAAGAACCCGACCACGAGGATGAAGAGGCTGACCAGCACGATCCCGGTGCCCGCACCTCGTCGTAGGCCGCGCCGTTCGAGCAGGTCGACGATCGGTTCGATCGTGACGCTGAAGAGCCATGCCAGGAACAGCAGGCCGAGAAAGCCTTTCAAGTTGTGGAACAGCCACCCCGACATCTGGTAGAACGCGACTGCGAGGAGCACCGCGATGATCGTCGGGCGCACCCAGCGGGGCGCACGCGGACGATCGGTCGCGGTCACGTCGTTGCTCATCGCACCTCCCCGGGCGATCGGCTATGACGCGGAATCTACCCGGTGGTCACCCGCGGCGCGGCGGTACCGACCTCGGTGGCCCGAATGAACCGAGCTGTGAGAGCGGCCAGTTCATCGGCGTGCGACCGCGGCGACCAATGCCCGGCGTCGAGAGGCGCGCGATGAAGATCGGACACCCACCGGTCGGTGTCCTCGTAACCGACGGGACGGACCGCCAGATCGCGGAGATTCTGGACAAGCTGCACGGGAACATCGGTCCGGCGTACCCGCGGCCGGAACAGATGCCTCCGGATGTTCGCCCGGTACAGCTTCATGCCGTTCACCATGTCGTCGGCCACTGTCGGTGAGAGCGGGCCGATCACCGACGGATCGGTCCGGTCGAAGACGCCGACGAAGCCCGGCCAGTGCCTGGCGAACCACCACCGCAGCGCGGGGACCGGGAGACCCGGGATCTGGAAGAGGACGGTGTACGCCGAGGCCAACGCCTGCTCGAGCGGCCCCAGCGGACGCACCTCCCGGAGACGTCGCCGCATCCACGTTCCGAGATGGTCGAGATTGGGCCCCGACACCGAGGTGTACGACGCGATCCGTCCGGCGGCGTTCGGCTCACACACGGCTTCCCAGCACAGCACCGCACCCCAGTCGTGCCCGAGCAGGTGCACGGGGGCGTCGGGGCGCACTGCGTCGATCACCGCGAACAGGTCGGACGCGAGATGTGCCAGCCGGTAGTCCGCGACGCTGCGGGGCACGGTAGACGCACCTGCTCCGCGATTGTCGAATCGGATGATGCGGAACTCGCCGGCCAGGTGGGGCACCACTCGGTCCCACAGGGCGTGGGTGTCGGGCCAGCCGTGCACGAGGATCAGGGTGGGGCCGTCGGGGTTTCCTTCCTCGACGGTGTGGAGGCGGATCTGTCCGTTGGTCACGGTACGTGTGCGCATGTGCTTCCTCAGAGGTCGAGTACGAGGCGGCCGTCGGCGCGGGAGACGCAGACAAGTATCTCCTCGCTGCGTTCGTCGTCGGTGAGCCGGTTCTCGCGGTGGTCGGGGTTGCCGGACAGGACGCGTGTGCGGCACGTGCCGCAGAAACCTTGACGGCACGAGTACGCGACATCGGGACGGTGTCGGCGGATCACGTCGAGTGCCGACTCGTCGGCGGACACCGCGAGGACCTCCCCGGTGCTCGCCAGCTGCACCTCGAACGGGCGACCGTCCACGATGGGGGGTGCACCGAACCGTTCGAAGTGCAGCGCGTGAGCGTCTGTGTGGTCGAACCCGGTTCGCACGGACTCGAGCATCGGTGTGGGACCGCAGCAGTAGACGGCGCCCCCGATGGGTGCGGCGGCCAGGAGGTCGGCGGCGGTGGGGAGTCCGTATTCGTCATCGGGGCGGATGAAAACCCGAGCGCCGTAGCGCTGTTCGAGCTCGCGGACGAACGGCATCGCGCTGCGACTCCGGCCCGTGTACACCAGGAGCCAGTCGGTTCCGGCGAGTTCGGCAGCGCGTGTCATCGCGAGGATCGGGGTGATCCCGATACCGCCCGCGACGAAGAGCGCCGGCCCATCGGCGACGAACGGAAATCCGTTGCGAGGTCCGCGCACCGACACCGTGTCACCGGGTTCGAGCGCGTGCATTTCGAGTGAGCCGCCACCGCCGTCGGGCACACGGCGCACCGCCACGACGTACCTGTCTGCGTCTGCGGGATCTCCGCACAGCGAGTACTGCCGGCGCCGCCCGGATTCCAGGTGCACGTCGATGTGCGCGCCCGGGTGCCACGACGGCAGCACGGTGCCGTCCGGCGCCTGCAGCGTCAACCGGACCACATCGTCGTCGGCAGCCACGACCTCCTTGCGCGACACGGTGAGCCGCATCTCCGGGTCGGGCCGTGCGACGTTCTCGGTCCCGGTGCCCAGCGGGGTGACCACGCCGACGTACCGGTCGACGAGCACCTTCAGCACGCCCATCCCGCGGTCGGGGCGGCTGCGTCCGCGGAGGTCGCGCGGACGGTCGCGGCGATCCAGGAGGCTCATCATCTTTTTGCTCCCCGGGCGGCGGGGGAGGTTGCGAGGTAGCGGACGGCCTGAGCGGTCGACCCCTCCTGGCTCGGGGCGTACGTGCGGTGGAAGTACCGCGACAGTCGCTTGGCGAGGTCGAGCGGCCCGGGCATGGTGCCGCGTCGGCTTGCAGCGAGCCAGTCGGAGACGTGCGGCGTGCGCGTACGCGCGGCACCGTCGGCGAGTCGAGGATCGTTTGCCATGAGGAACCGGGTGCCGCGAATCCACAACCAGATGAGAATCGGGGCGACGATGATCTGCGTCCGGAGGCGTCGTGCTTCGCCGGGGTCGAAATAGCGCATCACGTCGTACGCGACGCTGCGGTGTTCGACTTCTTCCGCGCCGTGCCAACGCAGCAGATCGAGCATCGTGGGATCCGTTCCCGCTGCGTCGAGCCCGTTCGCGTTGAGTACCCAGTCGCCGAGAAACGCCGTGACGTGCTCGATCGCCGCGATGATGGCGAGACGCTCGACGAGGTAGTTCTGTGCGCGCAGACCGGTCAGGGGGCGTGGTCCGAGGAGCCGCCCGAACATCCATTGGATCTGGTCGGTGAACGGCGCGGGGTCGAGTCCCCGAGCGTGGAGGTGCTCGAGCACACCCCGGTGTGCGTTGGCGTGGACCGCTTCCTGCCCGATGAATCCGAGGACGTCCTCGCGGAGTTCCTCGTCGTGGATGTGGGGGAGCGCTTCTTCGAAGGTCTCGACGAACCACTCCTCCCCGGCCGGGAGGAGCAGATGCAGCACGTTGAGCACGTGGGTGCTGAACGGATCACCGGGGACCCAATGCGCGGGCAGCGCACTCCAGTCGAAATGGACGTCGCGGGCGTGAAGGAGTACGCGATCGGGCGCGGTGGACATCACAGTGCTCACGGGCGAAGCAGGGCCGTGTGCGTGGCTGCAAGTGTTCATGTGAGCGAAGGTTACCGTAACTGACGGTAATATGTAATGGGGTGTCGACGTGATCGGCCGGAACGGTATTCCGTGTGGTGGAGACGAAGAGGGAGTGGACGCCGAAAAGACTTCAGGCCCGGCTTCCGAGGAAGCCGGGCCTGAAGTTCTCGTAGCGGGGACAGGATTTGAACCTGCGACCTCTGGGTTATGAGCCCAGCGAGCTACCGAGCTGCTCCACCCCGCGTTGCCTGACCTACAGTACACGATGTTTCGGGGTGCAATTACCAGGGCTCGTCTACGCGTCGAAAGCGCCGATCGTTTCGGAGTAGTACCCACGGATGTGGCCCTCGATCCGCCGGCGCGCGAGTTCGGCATCTCCCGCACGCACTGCCTCGACCAGACCACGATGCTCGTGCCGCAGCCGCCCGCACGTCGTGGGCCAGATCGCGAGCGGTGCCCCGGCCAGGACGTATCCCTCGATGGATTCGCGCAGCCCCGCCATCATGGCCGCGATCACCTGGTTGCCTGCGGCGTCTGCCATAGCGATGTGGAACTGCGAGTCGAGTACCAGGAACTCGTTCGCTTCCAGTGCGGTGTCGTCCATCGCGTCGAGCAGCTCCTCCGCGTTGCCCAGATCCGGTGTGGGACTGCGAGTAGCGAGCAACTGCATCACCTCGGTTTCGAGGACGAGGCGCGTCTGTACGACGTCGGCGACCGGGAAATTCTGGGCAGCGACCTGCATCCGCATGAGCATCGTCATCCCGCCCGTGGGCCGCGACACGATCATCGCACCGGAGGTGGGCCCCGACCCGGTCTGCGACTTGAGCAGGCCCAGCGCTTCCATCACGCGCAGCGCCTCCCGGACCGACGACCGCCCGACACCGAGCTCGGCGGCGAGTACACGTTCACCGGGCAGACGCTGGCCCGGGGAGAGCTCCCCGGATACCAGCATCTGCTCGAGGTGGTTCAGCACGTGTTCCCACGCGCGTGGCTCGGACTGTGGCGACATGACTCGACAGCCTATGTGTCGGGGCAGGTCAGGGCAGCATCCAGGACAGCACCGGTGTCGACTGCAGGTACACCAGCACACACAGGACCGCGAGCATGCCGATGCTGTACCAGACCACCTTGCGCAACAGTTCCGGCTCACTACCGGGCCGGTCGACGGCGGTGGCCGCGATGGTGAGGTTCTGCGGACTGATCAACTTGCCGACCACACCACCGGAGGTGTTCGCTGCAACCAATAGCGTCGGATCGATACCGGCGGTCTGGCCCGCAGCTTGCTGCAGGCGAGCGAACAGCGCATTGGCCGAGGTGTCGGATCCGGTGACGGCGGTGCCCAGCCAGCCGAGAATCGGTGAGAACAGTGCGAAGATCGCCCCGGTTCCCGCGAGCCATGTGCCGATCGCGACGGTCTGCCCGGACTGGTTCATCACGTACGACAAGCCCAGCACCGTCGCGACGGTGGCGATGGCGAGGCGCATCTTCCATGCGGTGCTCCCCAGGGTGACCACGGCCAGACGACCGGTCATCGGGAACTTTCCGGCGTGGTTCCATATCGCGTAGACGACGGTGACGATGGCGCCCGAGATGAGCAGGAGCGTGCCCGGAGTGGACAGCCACGGCAGCGTGTAGATCGCGCCCGTCGAGGCGGACCCGTCCTCGTTGAGGAGACTTCCGTACAGGCCGGGCCACTCGATCTTGATGTCGGTGGAGGCCAGCCACTTCGGGATGTCGACTCCGAGGGTCCACAGCTTGGCGATGCCGAACACCACGATGACCAGCAGGTACGGGAAGAGGGCGAACATCGTGCGGCTGGGGCCGATGGCTTCGGCCGACGCCTGTGAGAGCTGGTCGTCGGGGGTGCGGGGAGCCCAGAAACGCAGCATGATCACCGCGGCGGCCAGGCCCACCAGCGAGGCGACGACGTCGGTCAGTTCGTACGAGAAGTGGCTCGAGCACCAGAACTGGGCAAGCGCGAACGCGGCGCCGGTGACCAGTGCGATCGGCCATACCTGGCGGAAGCCGCGGCGACCGTCCACGAGGAACAGCAGCAGCATCGGCACGAACAGCGCCAGCACCGGGGTCTGCCGTCCGACGACCGCGGCGATCTCGGTGGCGGGGATACCGGTGAGGTTGCCGGCGGTGGTGATCGGAATTGCCATGGCGCCGAAGGCGACCGGTGCGGTATTCGCGACCAGGACGGTGACGGCGGCGCGGATGGGGGGCATTCCGATCGCAATGAGCATGGCGCCGGTGATCGCCACGGGAGCACCGAAACCGGCGAGGGCCTCGAGCATTCCGCCGAAGCAGAACGCGATGAGCATCGCCTGCACACGCATGTCGCCGCGGCCGACCGAGTTGAACACCTGCCGGAGGTCTTCGAACCGGCCGCTGACGACGGTGAGTTCGTAGAACCAGATCGCGGTGACCACGATCCACATCACGGGGAACAGGCCGAACGCGACGCCTTGCAGGGCGGACAGTCCGGCGAGCGGTGCGGGCATTCCGAACCCGAGCACCGCGATGATCAGTGCAACCGCGAGCGCGCCGAGCCCGGAATACCAGGCCTTGAGTTTGAATCCGGCGAGCAGGACGAAAAATGTCAGCAGCGGCACCAGGCCGAGCAGTGCGGAGGCGGTGAGGCTGCCGGCGACGGCGGTCGTCGACGGTGTGAAGGTCACCGCGAGCAGGTCGGTTTCCACAAGGGGGCTCCTGAGATCGCGGCCGCAGTGTGCGGCGACTGGCTATGTGGTCGGACCACGTGGTCAGACCACAGGGGAAGCTACACCATGATGCGGGTCACAATCGAGTCCCCGGTGCGAAATCGAGAAATTCAGAAATCTCGTGACGGGTCCCACGGTCATCCGCTAGGGTGTGGTCAGACCACACAAGCCGATGCGGAGTTCCCCATGCGAGTCGCGCTGTTCGCCACGTGTCTGGGCGACACGTTGTTTCCCAATGCAGTCAAAGCCACAGCCCTCCTGCTGACCAGGCTCGGGCACGAGGTCGTCTTCCCCGACTCCCAGACGTGCTGCGGCCAGATGCACATCAACACCGGTTACCAGCCCGATGCGCTCCCCCTGGTCGAGAACTACGCGGGCACTTTCGGGGACACGTCCATCGATGCAGTCGTCGCGCCGTCCGGCTCCTGCGTCGGATCGGTGCGACACCAGCACGAGATCGTCGCGTCGCGATACGGCAGCGCGAGCCTCTGCGGTCGTGTGGACACCGTCAAAGCCAAGACGTACGAACTGTCGGAGTTCCTCGTCGATGTTCTCGGCGTCACCGATGTCGGTGCCTACTTCCCACATCGCGTGACGTACCACCCCACGTGTCACTCGCTGCGGATGCTGCGTGTCGGCGACAAGCCTCTCCAGCTCCTGCGCGACGTTCGGGAAATCGACCTCGTCGAACTTCCCGAAGCCGACTCGTGCTGCGGCTTCGGTGGCACGTTTGCGATCAAGAACGCGGAGACCTCCACCGCAATGCTGGCCGACAAGATTCGCAACGTCTCGACCACGGGCGCCGAGTTCTGCAGCGCCGGCGATTCGTCCTGCCTGATGCACATCGGCGGTGGCATGTCGCGATTACAGACAGGAACCCGGACCATCCATCTCGCCGAGATACTCTGCGCCACCGAGTCGAAGGTGGTGCCGGTATGACAGCGTCCCGATCCACCCACTCGACCCGCCCGACCGCACTCGGACTCCCCTCGATCCCACCGCGCGGGTTCGGTAATCTGCGCGGAACCGAAACGTTTCCGGCCGCGGCGCATCACGAGCTCGCGAACGGGCAGCTGCGGCGCAACATAGGCAAAGCGACACACACCATCCGCGCCAAGCGACTCAACGTCACCGGCGAGATACCCGACTGGGAACAGTTGCGCGACGCCGGTGCAGCCGTGAAAACCGATGTACTGAACCGGCTTCCCGAGTTGCTCGAGCAACTCGAAGCTGCGGTGATCGCGCGCGGCGGGGTCGTGCACTGGGCCACGGACGCCGCCGAAGCCAACGCCATCGTGACGCGGCTGGTCCGCGAGACCGGTTCCGACGAGGTCATCAAGGTCAAGTCGATGGCCACGCAGGAAATCGGCCTCAACGAGCACCTCGAGGACGAGGGAATCCACGCATACGAGACCGACCTCGCCGAACTCATCGTCCAGCTCGGACACGACAAGCCGTCGCACATCCTTGTGCCTGCCATCCACCGGAACCGCACCGAGATCCGCGAGATATTTCTGCGCGAGATGGCCGGCGTGGACCCGGATCTCGACGACAATCCCGCACATCTTGCCGAGGCGGCACGCAAGTTCCTCCGCCGGAAGTTCATGACCGTCCCGGTCGCCGTGTCCGGAGCGAACTTCGGGGTCGCGGAGACAGGCACGCTCGCTGTCGTGGAGTCCGAAGGCAACGGCCGCATGTGCCTGACCCTGCCCGACACACTGATCACCGTGATGGGTATCGAAAAGCTGCTGCCCACGTATCGCGATCTCGAAGTGTTCCTGCAGTTGCTGCCCCGGTCGTCCACGGGCGAGCGGATGAATCCCTACACCTCCATGTGGACGGGGGTCACCCCCGGCGACGGACCGCAGAACTTCCACCTCGTGCTCCTCGACAACGGCCGCACCGCGGTGCTCGCCGACCGCGTGGGACGCGAAGCACTGCACTGCATCCGGTGCTCGGCGTGTCTGAACGTGTGCCCCGTGTACGAGCGCACCGGCGGACATGCCTACGGATCGACTTACCCCGGCCCGATCGGTGCGGTCCTCAGCCCCCAATTGGCCGGCATGAGCGAACCCGGCGACCCGAACGCGACCCTGCCGTTCGCCTCGAGCCTGTGCGGCGCGTGCTACGACGCCTGTCCGGTGAAGATCGACATCCCGTCGCTCCTGGTCGAACTGCGGCACCAAAAGGTCGAACATGCGAAGTTCGGTCCTGAGGCCGCGCTGATGAAGGCCGCTTCGGTGGCGATGTCGTCATCTGCGCGCTGGACCGCGGCACAGAAGGCCGCCGGAGCGTTGCGGATCGTTGCAGGCAAGAAGGGCAAGATCTCCAACCTCCCAGGCCCACTCGCGGGATGGACTGCGGCTCGCGACATCCCGGCTCCTCCGAAACAGACCTTCCGGCAATGGTGGCAGTCCGACGAGGGCGCCGCGGCGATCACACAGGCGCGCCAGAACGGAGAGACACAATGACGTCGCGCGACACGATCCTGGGACGTATCCGCGACGCCGGGGTGCTGGCGCCACCGACGCCCGTGGACATTCCACGCGAGTACCGCACCGGCCGAGTGCTTCCCGACGACGAACGCTACGAATTGTTCGTCGATCGGCTTGTCGACTACAAGGCCCATGTGCATCGCAGCACGGTCGAGGAACTCCCCGCCACGATCGCACGTGTGCTGACCGAACGAGGCGTCCGCCGTGTGGGGATACCTGCGGGACTGGATGCTTCGTGGTTGTCCGAGTTCGACGGTGAGATCGTCGTCGACAGCCCCGACGTTCCGGCGCCGGAACTGGGGAATCTCGACGGTGTCGTGACCGCGTCGACGGTGTCGTGCGCCGAGACCGGCACGATCTTCCTCGACGGCAATCCCGATCAGGGTCGCCGGGCTCTGACACTGGTACCCGACCTGCACGTGTGCGTGGTACCGATGAGCAGCGTCGAGGTGGGGGTACCGGAGGCACTGGCAAGGTTGGTTCCGGAGCGGCCCACCACCATGATCAGCGGGCCGTCGGCGACATCCGACATCGAACTCGAACGTGTCGAGGGGGTGCACGGCCCCCGGACCCTCGATGTGGTGATCGTCTGAACACCTCGGCGATACCGCCGCGTACCTGACGGACAGATACACGACGTCGGCGGGGCGTATCTGTCCGTAACGTTCGCGGTTGTCAGGTGGGCACCGTTCAGTCGTTCTTCAGCCGCCACTCCGCGAGGTCGATTGCGCTGGAGATGGATTCGATGAGCAAGGCGAGTCTCTCCTCAGGGCCTGGCGCGCTGAGTATCGCGTACCGGTCGGCCTCGCCCATCGGGATGTGCCGAGCAAGAGCGAAGAGCCGGGCGCCGGGATCGGTCGGAAGATCGTCCGGCGGGGGCGCCGCGCGCCCCTCGGTGAGCCTGTCGAGCAGACCGTAGAGCCTGCCCAGATGCACGGTGAGTTCGCTCAGATCCACGGCGGCGGAGTCGGTGTCGGGCCATGCCTCGACCTCCGCGCGCGGATAGGGATCGTCGGGAAGCCAGTCGAGGATGCGAATACGTTCTTCGGCAATGCATTCCAGTGTGTGCCGTCCGCCGCCGAGATCGTTGTCGACCAGGATGCGGGCCACGGTGCCGATGTCGGTGCGCTGGTCGCCGCCACCGACTTCGTGCCCGCGGGCGATCAGCACGACCCCGAAGCGTGGGCCGTCGGGTGCGGCCACGCAGTCGCGCACCAGTTCTTGATACCTCGGCTCGAACACCCGAAGGGGAAGGTGGTCTCCGGGAAGCAGCGCTGTACCCAGCGGAAACATGGGGAGAATCGGCATCAGGGCATCCTCAACCGTGGTGTCGGAGGTTCGGGGATCGGCCCGCCGCGTTCGATCTCGGTGAGCAGATGGTCGGCCCACGCGGAGAGTCCGTCGATGTCGAGACCGTGTGGTGGTTCGTCCTCGTAGTGACGTATTCGTGCCTGCCCCTGCTTCAGCACCGACGTGGCGCCCTTCACGTTGCCACGAAGCAGATGGGTGAGCCCGACAGAGAGCTGTGCCAGACCCTGCCACAGGGGGCGCTCCTCGGGCTCGCAGGACTTCCAGACCGACTCGAACACCTCGTGGGCGTGGAACGGGTACCCGTGGTCGAGGAGGCGTTGACCTTCGGTGATCGCCTCGTCGGGGTCGAATTGCGCGTCTTCGGGAATCCCCTCGACACCCTCTTCGCCGTAGGGCAGAGGGCGACCCAATGCGTCGCGAGGTCGTGCGTTCTGCGGTTTCCCGTCCGAGGTCCGGTCCCGATCCGACATGAATCCAGGTTAGTCCACCGTGAGTGTCCTGCGTTGTCGTGGCGCCCGCGCCACCTTGACCAACCCTGGCCTGTTCCCCGGTGAAACTCAGCAGAGCTCGCGAATCTGCCGATGCGCGTCGCTGTACTCCCGATCCAGCCGCTCGACGAGATCCGCCGCCGAGACGATTGCATCCAGGGCGCCGACGCCGTGGCCGGCCCCCCAGATGTCGCGCCAAGCCTCGGCGGTCGATGCGGAGTCGCTCTTCTCTCCGGTGTCGAAGTTCATCGCGGACGGGTCGGAGAGAGCGAGGTTGTCGGGGTCGAGGCCGGCTGCGGCGATGCTGCCGCGCAGGTAGTTTCCGTGGACGCCGGTGAACAGGTTGGAGTAGACGATATCGTCGGCGTGTGAGTCGACGATCATCTGCTTGTAGTCGTCGACGGCGTTGGCTTCGGTGGTGGCAATGAACGCAGATCCGATGTAGGCGAGGTCTGCGCCGGCGGCCTGTGCCGCGAGGATGGAGCGACCGTGCGCGATCGACCCCGACAGCAGCAGCGGCCCGTCGAACCATTGCCGGATCTCTTGGACCAGCGCGAACGGGGACTGGGTGCCGGCGTGTCCGCCGGCGCCGGCGGAGACAGCGATGAGACCGTCGGCGCCCTTGTCGATGGCCTTGCGGGCGTAGCGGTTGTTGATGATGTCGTGCAGGACGATGCCGCCGTAGGAGCGGATGGCGTCGTTGACGTCGGCGCGGGCCCCGAGTGAGGTGATGACAATCGGGACCTGGAAATCGACGACGGTCGCGAGGTCCTCCTCGAGCCGGTCGTTGGACTTGTGCACGATCAGGTTGACCGCGAACGGCGCGGACGGCGTGTCGGGGTTGTTGGCGTCGTACTTGGCCAACGCCTCGGTTATCTGTGTCAGCCATTCGCGCAGTTGCGCCTGCGGCCGCGCGTTCAGCGTCGGGAACGAGCCGACGATGCCGGCCGTGCACTGGGCGATGACGAGGTCGGGGCCGGACACGATGAACATCGGCGACGCCACGACGGGCAGCCGCAGCCGTTGCGTCAGAATTGGGGGAAGTGCCATGGAGTTCTCCTTGTGTGCTTGGAGGTTCATCCGAGTCGGGCCACGGTGCGGATCACCGCGACGGTCGCAGGCAGTGCCACCGCACCCGACACGAGGGCAAGGTATGGGCCCGCGGACACGTGGGCCCGGTGCGGCAGCCGTCTGCGGCGTTGGAATCCCACGACCGCGATCGTCACCGCGCACACGGTGAGGGCCGCGACGGCGAGACCGCTTCCGCTTTCCCTATCGGTGACGGCGTGATGGACGCCGAGAGCCGTGGCAGCGGCCGCCGTGGCGACGGTGCGATACCAGGACAGGACGGTGCGCTGGACCTGCAGACCCGGATCACCCGCGGCCTCCTCGCGCACCGGCAGTGGTGGCGGTACCGTCACGGCCCCACCGTCGCCCACAGCCCGAGCCCGGTGGCGACAACCACACCACCGGCGAGGATCGGCATGAGCGGGGATCGTGGGAGCGGCCGGTTACGCCTGATCGCGGTCTGCACCCTGGACCACTGCAGGTAGGCGCACCCGGCGACGAGGAGAGCGGTGGCCAAGCATGTCAGCGCCAGTACGGGCCGCAGGATCTGCGGTTCGATGCTGTCGATCAGTTCACGCGCCGCGAACCCACCGGCGACGAGTGCGAGGGCCGTCCGCATCCAGGCCAGGAACGTGCGTTCGTTGGCGAGCGTGAACCGGTAGTCGGGTTCCCGGTTCTCCTCGGCGGCGTCCGGGCCTTCCCTCGACTCCGAGATCCCGGTTCTCCTCCCGGCCTGGTGCGGACGGACGGTCATCGCGGGGTGCGCAGGTTCTCGAAGATGGTGGCGTTTGCCATGCCACCGCCCTCGCACATCGTCTGCAGGCCGTACCGCATGCCCTCCGTGTCGAGGTGGTGCAGCAGGGTCGTCGCGATCCGGGCACCCGACCCGCCCAGCGGGTGGCCCAAAGCGATGGCACCGCCGTTCGGGTTCACCCGCGACGGGTCGGCGCCGGTTTCCGCGAGCCATGCGCCGACCACACTCGCGAATGCCTCGTTGACCTCGAACGTGTCGATGTCCTCGAGCGCGAGCCCGGCGAGTGCGAGTGCCTTGGCAGTGGCCGGGATCGGACCGGCCAGCATGGTGATCGGGTCGTCGCCGACCACGGTGGCGGTGTGCACCCGTGCGAGCGGTTCGAGCCCGAGGCTGCGTGCCCGCTCACTGGTGGTGATCAACAGGGCGGCGGCGCCGTCCGAGATCTGGGAGGCATTGCCCGCGGTGATCCGCCCGTCCGGCTCGAACGCCGGCTCGAGCGCGCCCAGCGCCTCGAGCGTGGACTGGCGGCGCACGCCCTCGTCGACGGAAAGCACTCCGCCGTCGGGAAGTTCGACCGGGGCGATCTGCTTGACGAACCGGCCGTCGTCGATGGCCTGCGCGGCGCGGCTATGCGACTCGATGCTGTACTCGTCGAGTCGGGTGCGGCTCAGGTCGTAGCGCCGGGCCAGGATTTCCGCGCCGGTGCCCTGGTTGAAGGCGAAGTCGTCGTAGCGCCGGGCGACCTCCGGCCCGAAGGGCACTCCCGGCCCGGCCTTCTTCGCCGAGCCCATCGGGACGCGGGACATCGACTCGACCCCTCCCGCGACGACGATGTCCGCATGGCCCGCGATCACCGAGGCCGCGGCGAACGAGATGGCCTGCTGGCTGGACCCGCACTGCCGGTCGACGGTGGTGCCGGGAACCTTCTCCGCCCATCTGGCGGCCAGTACGGCGCTGCGGGCGACGTTCGCCGACTGCTCACCGACCTGGTTCACACAGCCCCACACCACATCGTCGACGAGGTCGGGGTCGAGTCCGGCCCGGTCGGCGAGCGCACGGAGGACGACGGCGGACAGATCGACGGGGTGGATACCGGACAGTGAGCCCTTCCGGCGCCCGACGGGGGTACGGACCGCTTCCACGATCACGGCGTCACGCATGAGAAATATCCTTCGTTCGAGAGGTTCGGAGAGGGGTGTGAGGCATCATCGCGGTGCCATCCGGATCGCGCCGTCGAGCCGGATCGTCTCGCCGTTGAGCATTCCGTTCTCGACGATATGGATGGCGAGAGAGGCGAATTCGGCGGGATCGCCGAGCCGGGAGGGATGTGGCACCGACGCGGCGAGCGAGTCGCGGACGTCCTGACGTGCCCTCGCGAGCAGCGGGGTGTCGAACGTGCCAGGGGCGATGGTGCATACCCGGATGTTCCGGCTCGCGAGATCCCGCGCGGCGGGGAGTGTCATGCCGACGACGGCAGATTTGGCTGCGGCATAATTGATCTGCCCGATCTGGCCCTCGAATGCGGCGACGGACGCGGTGAGCACGCATACTCCGCGGTCGCCGTCGATCGGCTCGTTGGAGGCCATCGCCTGCGCCGCGAACCGGAGCACGTTGAATGTGCCGACGACGTTCAGGCGAACCACGGACTCGAACGGCTCCAGGTCGGCGGCGGCGCCGTTCCTGTCCAGGACTCGCATGGGCCTGCCTCGGCCGGCGCAGTGGACAACCGCGCGGACGGGTCCGCTCTCGGCTGCCGCAGCGAACGCCGCTGCCACGGCATCGGCGTCGGTGACGTCCGCCGCGACGAAGCCGGCGCCGGGCCCGAGTTCCTCGGCCCTGACCGCCCCGTCGGAGGAGGGGAGATCGACGAGGGTCACGGTGGCGCCGCCTTCGATCAACCGAGCGGCGGTGGCAAGGCCCAGGCCGGATGCGCCGCCTGTGACGACGGCGTTGATGTTCTTGATCTGCATGGTTTCTTTCGGTTTCGCTCGTGGCTACTTGGATGCGAGCAACGCGGGGAGTGCGCGTGCCAGATTGCGTTCGTGGAGTTGGGACGCTCCCTCGTAGATGCGCAATGCTCTGACGTCGCGCCACATGCGCGGCACCGGACTGTCGCCGACGATGCCCTCGCCGCCGAGAACCTGCACGGCCCGGTCGGCGACCTCCGACGCCATCTCGGTGCAGTACAGCTTCGCCGCCGAGATCCGTTCCTTCGGCGGCCCGGCGAGATCGAACTCGCGGGCGCAGTCGAGAACCAGCGCGCGGCCGGCCTCGAGTTCGGCGTAGCTGCGCCCGAGCATGCTCTGGACGGCACCGAACTCGGCGATCGCCTGCCCGAACTGGTGACGTCGGGTCGCGTGGGTGCTGGCCTCGTCGAGCAGGCGAGCGGCCTGCCCGACTGCGGTGGCGGCAACATGGGTGCGGGCGTGGTTGATGCCCCGCATCGCTTGACGCAGCCCCGACCCCTCGGTCCCGCCGAGCACCGCGTCCCGTTCGACCCGGACGTTGTCGAACACGATCTCCGCGATCGGCCCCTCAGCGTGCCCGTTCATCTGCTCGGGCAGTCGGGTGGTGACTCCGGGCGCGGTCCGGTCGACCAGGAACGCCGACAGCGCACCATTCGATTCGTCCGTGACCGCAAAAACCATCAGGACGTCGGCCCAGGCGCCGTTTGTGATGAAGCGCTTGGAGCCGTTCAGCACGTAGCCGTCTCCGGACCTCCGCGCTGTGGTGCGTACGGCGGTCGCGTCGGTTCCGGCCGCGGCCTCGGTGAGAGCGAACGCCGCGACGCAGTCCCCATTCGCCATCGCCGTGAGGTACCTCTCCCTCTGGACATCGGTGCCGAAGGTGGCGACGGCCTGCGAGACCAGGCCGATGGTGGTGGAGAAGCGTGAGCGGTACACCACGGACGCCCTCGTGAACTCGAAGGTGAGCCGCACCTGCTGCTCGACGGTCCAGCCGAGGCCGCCGTGTCCGCGCGGCAGGGTGATGCCGAACAGTCCGAGTTCCGCCATCCGCCGGACAAGAGGTTCGGGGACGTGACCGAGACGCACCATCTCCCGCTCACCCGGAATCAACTCGTCGTCGGTGAACCGCCGGATGGTGTCGAGGTACTCGTCGAACTCCATGCCCCGGATTGCGTTGTCGATCATGTCAGAGCCCCAGCGATCGGGAGACGACGCTTTTCATCACTTCGCTGGTGCCGCCGAAGATCCGGGTGACCCGCGCATCGGCGTAGAGACGCGAGATCGGGTACTCGCGCATGTAGCCGTATCCGCCGTGGAGTTGCAGGCAGCGATCGACCACGCGGGCCTGCATCTCGGTGCAGAACAGTTTCGCCTTGGCAGCGTCCGCGGCGGACAGCATGCCCGCGTCGAGCGCCACGAGGGCACGATCCACGAGTGCCTGCCCGGCTTCGATCTCCGTGGCGCACTCCGCGAGGACGAACTTCGTGTTCTGGAAGTCGGCGACCCGCTGCCCGAACACCTTGCGGTCCTTGACGTAGTCGGTGGCCAGCTGGAGAGCGGCGGTCGCGGTGGCCTGCGCGGTGACGGCGATGGTGATGCGCTCCTGCGGCAGGTTGTGAGCCAGCATCGAGAACGCCTTGCCTTCGGTTCCGAGCAGGTTCCGGGCGGGCACGCGGACGTTGTCGAAGAGCAACTCCGCGGTGTCCTGGGCCTTCAGGCCGAGTTTCTCCAGATTGCGGCCCCGGCTGAAGCCCGGCATTCCCGCTTCGACGACGAGCAGCGACAGGCCGTCCCGTCGGTTGTCGGAATCGCGGGAGGTGCGGGCGACGACGACGATCAGGTCGGCGTTGATCCCGCCGGTGATGAAGGTCTTGGCGCCGTTCAGGATCCAGTCGTCACCGTCGCGCACGGCCGTGGTGGCCATCCCGGCGAGGTCGGAGCCGGTGCCGGGCTCCGTCATCGCGATGGACGCCATCAGGCTGCCGTCGGTGAAGCCGGGGAACCAGCGTCCCCGCTGCTCCTCGTTCGCGTACTCGAAGAAGTAGGGCAGCACGGTGCTCAGGTGCACCTGGAGTCCGCCGAGGGTGGCGGCCGCGTAACCGGTCTCCTCGATGACGATGGCGTTGAACAGGAAGCTGTCGATGCCGCCGCCGCCGAACTCCTCCGGAACCTGCAGGCCGTTGATCCCGAGTTCCGCGGTCTTGGTGAAGAGTTCACGCGGAACGAGGCCGGCGCTCTCCCAGTCGGTGAGGTGCGGGGTCACCTCCTTGCCGATGAACTGGCGGACGGTGTCGCGGAAGGCGTCATGGTCGGAGTCGAACAAGGAGCGGTGCATGGGGGGCCTCACAGGGTTGATGGGCGGTGCCGCCGGGGCACCGGGTCGTTCTGGTGGATAGGTCTTCTCAGTGGGTGCGCACGACGCCGGAGTCGGCGAGGGTGTCGATCTGGGTCGCTGTGTATCCGAGTTCCGTCAACAGCTCCGCCGAGTGCTGGCCCAGCCCGGGGGCGCCCGTCGTCGAGCGACTGGGCAGGCTGCTCAGATGCCAGGGCGAGCCGAGCGTCGTGTGCTGTGCGCCTTCGGGATCGGTGACGTCGATGAAGATTCCGGATGCCTCGACGTCCGGGTTCTTGCGCACCTCGCCGTACGTGCTGATGCGTCCGGCGACGACGCCGTTCGGCGTGAGCAGGGCCATCGCCTCGTCACTGGTCATCCGGGCGAACTCGGACCGGAGTTCGGTCAGCAGGGCGGCGCGATGCTCGACGCGGGTCTCGTTCGACTGGAAGCGGGGGTCCGCCGCGATGTCCGGCCGGCGGAGCAGGGAGCACAGTCGGTCGAAGTGCACCACCGAGTACGCGGACACCACGATGGCGCCGTCCCTGGTCGGCATGACGTCCGCGGCCGGTGCGACCGTCGGTTGGCCGTTGCCCTTGCGCATCGGCTCGGTACCGGTCATCAGGTATTCACCCCAGTTCGGGCCCTGCAGGTGGACGGCCACCTCGAGGAGAGAGGTTTCGACGGTGTCGCCCTCCCCGGTGCGCAGCCGCCGAATGTAGGCGCCGAGGATCGCCTGGGCGAAGACGTGTGCGGCGGCAGCGTCCACGACGGGAAACCCGACCCGCTGCGGTTCACCGTCGGCTTCACCGGTCACCGACATGATTCCGCTCTCGGCCTGTGCCGCGATGTCCAGTCCGGCACGATCCTTGGACGGGCCGCCGAGTCCGAACCCGCTGACCGTGGCGTACACGACGTGCGGGTTCGCGCCGCGGACATCGGTGGCGCCGAGACCGAACGAATCCATCACTCCCGGCCGGAGGTTCTGCACGATGATGTCCGCGTCCGCGATGAGCTGATGTGCGATCTGCTTTCCCTCCGGGGACTTCAGATCCAGTGCGATGCAACGCTTGTTGCGGTTGTAGTTCCGCAGGATCGCCTCGCCGTACAGGCCGATGAGCCGGGACGACTCGCCGTGCACCGGCTCGACCTTGATCACGTCGGCGCCGAGGTCGACCAGGATCTGGGTCGCGGCCGGGGCGGCGATGAACTGACCGAAGTCGATGACGCGGACGCCTTCCAGGGGTGCGGTCATGATGTTCTCTCCTGTACGAGTGCGTTGAGCTTGGCGATGTCACGTTCGGGGCGGACGAACCACGTGGCCACCGCACCGCCGACCGCCATGAGCAGTCCGGTGAGGGCGAATCCGTGGCCGTAGCCAGTGATCTTGTCCTGTGCGTTGCCGACGAAGAAGCCGAGCACGAGTGGGGCGATGACGCCTGCCATCGAGTAGAAGGCGACGAGGAATCCGAGCACGGGTCCGCGCTTGCTCGGGTGCACGACGTCGGCGACCGCGGTGAAGGCGACCGCGTAGGCGGCGGAGTTCAGCGAGAAGGCGAGGCTGATGAACACCATCTGAGGGAGGCCCTGCGGCAGGAGGGTGAAGGCGACCATCGAGATGCCCGCCGTGACGATCAGTCCTCCGGCGAGGTATCCGCGCGAGATCCGGCGTGACACACCGCGAGCGGTCAGCCGGTTCGACAGCAACCCGGCGCCGATCGCGCCGGCAGCCGCGAAGGCGTAGGGCAGCATGATCAGCCGACCGGTGGTGGCGGTGTCGTAGCCGAGACCGTCGGAGAGGTACACCGGAAGCCAGGCCACCTTGAGAGTGGTCGACCAGTAGGCGAAGAACGTGAGCAGGGCGATACCGATCACGGTTCCGGTGGTGGCCAGGGACTTGTACGAGACGTCGGGGAGAGCCGCAGTGGCCGAGTCGTTTTCGGTCGCAGCACTCACTATCGGTGCGTTCCGTCCGAACGCGAGCCAGGCGGCGGTCCACAGGACTCCGGCACAGATGAGGACGCCGAAGGCTGCGTGCCAGGACCAGGTGACGATCACCCAGGTGAGGATCGGGGCTGCGAGCAGCGGCCCGACGGAGGCTCCGGCGGTCACGATGCCGCCGGGCAGCGCCCGCTTGTTGGCCGGGAACCACGAATGCACGCTGTGGGTCGCCAGGGCGTAGGCGGGTCCCTCGGCGAATCCGAGCACGATGCGGCAGGCGAGGAGGACACCGAAGCTCACCGGCCCCAGCAGGGGGACCATGGTGACGATCCAGACCAGCATCAGCATGGCGAGCAGCCACCGTAGGCCGATGCGCGACGACAGTGCGCCGATGATGATGGCGCCAGCGGCGAACAGCCAGAAGAATGCACTCTGCAGCATCCCGAACTGCTGCGGTGTGATACCGAGGTCCTCCTGAATATGGACTCCGGCAAATCCGAGCACTGCCTTGTCGGCGAAGTTGAGGAGGAGGAAGGCGAACAGGAGGCCGGTGACGATCCAGGCTCGTCTGTACGACGGCGCGGCGGCGACCGGGGTGCGCTGCGTGATGGTTTCGGACATGGGACGGCTCCAGGAGATGTGGTGGAGGGGAGGTCAGCGGCCGGCGAAGCTCGGTGCTCGCTTCTCCAGGAAGGCCGCGGCTGCTTCACGGGCGTCGTCGGAATGGAAGGTGTGCACCATTCGATCGACTTCGGTGACCAGGTAGTCGCCGAGCGAGACATGTTCTGCCTGAAGAATGTTCGCCTTCATGGCGCGCAATGCGAGGGGTGCGGAACGGGCGAGGCGCGAGGCGAATTCGTCAGCCGTGTCGAGGAGGGGGACGTCCTCGACCACGACTTCGGTGACGAGTCCGAGCCGGTGTGCCTGTACTGCCGTGATCTTGCCGGGCGTGAGGAAGAGTTCGCGTGCGCGAGCGCCTCCGAGAATTTGGTTGATCAGCCAGACCCCGCCGAGGTCGCCCGACAGTCCGGCGCCGACGAAGGCGGTGTTGAAGACGGCCCGCAGCGAGGCGATCCGGTAGTCCGCCGCGGCTGCCAGGGACAGGCCGGCTCCGGCGCAGGCTCCGTCGATCGCGGCGACGGTGATCTGGGGCATGCGGTGGAAGTCGACCAGGGTGGTGCTCACCTGGCGGAGTCGGGCGGTGTCGCCGGCGACGGAATCCCGGCGCAGCGTCCGATTCTCCGGGGCGGCCGCGAGGTCGGCTCCGACGCTGAAGTCGGTGCCCTGTCCGGCCAGCACCACGACGTGGATGTCGGGTCGGCGCGACAGGTCGCTGATGACGGTGTCGAGTTCCTCGAACACGGTGTACGACACAGCGTTACGACGACCAGGGTTGTCGAGGAGGACCGTGGCGACGGCTCCGTCGATCGTGCAGTGGACTCGCCCGGTCATGGGCCCTCCTCGGATGTCGGTGAATGCCGTGTGAACTGGCACACATCCATTGAAGGGGTCACGACCGACTAGGTCAAAGACATGTTTTCATCCAAAATGACTGCAATTGGCTATTGGTTACCTGGGCGGACATCGGTGTGCTCGCGCGTGCGTTCGCGAACCCGACGGTCGGCTTCCTGCATCGAGAGCAAGGCGGAATCGAACAGTGAATGCCCGGCCGCCCGGTGTGCCTCGAGGTTCTGAAGCCACATTTCGAAGGATCGCCGGGAGAAGTCGAGGAACGCACGCGCTGCGGCGGTCATCCGCCCCGGACGGTGGACCACTCCCAGTTGCCGGGACAGGTGCGGCGACAGCTCGCGCACCACTCCGTTGTGGCGGTGGGCCTCGAGGGCGATGCGGAGCGGGATGATCGCGGCGCCGCCGCCTGCCATCACGATCGGCAGCACGGCCCCGCGTTGGGGGACCTCGACCACGATCCGCGGCTCCACCCCACGAAGGCGGAGTGTCTCGTCGAGGTAATCCCTTGTGGCGGTACCACGCTCACTCATCACGAAGGGAACGCCCGCAAGGGCGTCGGCGGGCACCGGGTCGGGCCACAGCGCATCGGTGCCCGGCGGGCAGACGAGCACGAAGTTCTGCCGGACCAGATCGGCGGTGACCAGATCGCCGCCGGCGATGGGCATCGGGAGGAAGCCCAACTCGCAGGCACCCGACCGGACCAGGTCGATGACGTCCGCGGCGTCGTCTCGTTCGTCGATCCGGAATTGCACGTCGTGGTTCCTGGCTCGAAATCGGGCTACCCACACCGACAGCGGGTCGGTGGACATGTCCGAGATCGCGGCGATGTCGATGCGACCGCCGCTCGGCCGGCCCGCGCTACGGACCGCGTTCGCCGCGGCCTCCGCGTCCCGCAGGATCATGCGCGCCGGGCCGACGAGCGCCTCGCCCGCCGGCGCCAGTACCAGACCGCGGCCGACCCGGTGAAACAATTCGGTCCCCAGGTCCTTCTCGAGTTTGCGTACCGCCTGGGACAGTGAGGGTTGTGCTACCCGCAAAGCGGCGGCGGCTCGGTTCACCCCACCGTTGTCGACGACAGCGAGGAAGTACTCCATCTGGCGCAGGTCCATGACCCGAAACTAGTCCGATCCGGGTGCGTACCGCCCTGGATCCGACACGAATCCGGATGATGCACTATATCCGCCCGCCGGCACCCTCACGCGGTGTGGGACGCCCCGATAGCCGATTCGACGATCACGACGAGGGTGTCGGTGAGCAGGGTGTGGACTTGTTCGCGGGTCAGTGATCGGCGTTCGATCCATTCCCGGCCGGTGGATTTGATCAGACCGCCATAGGCGCGAATCATCGGGTGGAGCGCCATGGCCTCTTCCTCGGTGATGGCAGGTCCGAGTGCCTCGAGCAGGCGATCCGCGGCAAGGTCGTCTGCATCGCTGAGGATCTTCCCGACGTCCGGGTCGCTTGCCATACCTCCGCCGGCGACCGCGACGAGCCAGGTCTTGCCGTGGCGCTCGAGGATGGTCAGGAACCAGTCGATGAAGGCGTCGGCGCGCTCGGTGAGAGTGCCGTCGGGGACGGTGACCCGGTCCGGTGGTGGCACGGTGACCATCGCTTTGATGACCTCGAGGTAGAGGTCGCGCTTGCCTCCGAAGTAGTGGTTGATGAGTCCTCGCGCGACACCGGCTTCTTTCGCCAGTTCGGTGGCCGACACCGACGCGTAGGGGCGTTCACCGAACAGTCGGATGGCGCAGTCGAGGATCTGTCGGCGACGCGCGTCGGGTTCGAGACGCTGTCGCTGGGGTTCGGCCTCCAAGCTCATGGAAATACCTTCTCACTCCTGGTGGCCCCCGCTTCGGGTGGGCGAACCTCCGGCCCGAAATTCTTATTGACAGTGTGCCAACAAGCACATTACCTTGGTGGCACTCACGGGAACAGAAGCGAACCCGATCATCGCGCGACACCGGAGGCGCCGTGTCCACAGCACTCATCACCACGCCCGAAGCGAGCGAGCCGGCTGCTGTTCGGGAACTCGCCCGTGACTTCTTCACCAAGGAGGTGGCGCCGCTCGAGTCGAAGTTCATCGAGCAGGGTTATCCCGACCGATCCGTCTACCGCAGGGCCGGCGACCTGGGTCTTCTGTGCATGTCGGTCCCCGAGGAGTACGGCGGCGGCGGTGCGACCTTCGCCTACGAAGCGATCCTGTTCGAGGAGCAGATCCGCTCCGGTGACAGCGCGATGCAGCTCGGCGTGCACACCGGTATCGTTCCGCACTACATCCTCGCGTACGGCACCGAAGAGCAGAAACAGCGTTGGCTGCCGAAGCTCGCGTCGGGGGAGTGGATCGGCGCCATCGCGATGACCGAGCCGGGAACCGGATCCGACCTGCAGGCCATCAGTACCCGCGCCGTCAAGTCCGGAGACGACTACCTCGTCTCCGGCGCAAAGACTTTCATCTCCAACGGCCGAAACTGCGACCTGCTGATCATCGCCGCGAAGACCGACCCCGATGCGCGGGCGTCGGGACTGTCGCTGCTCGTCGCCGAGGTATCCGACGACACAACGGGTTTCGAGCGTGGACGTGTACTGGACAAGATCGGGCAGAAGGGCCAGGACACCGCCGAACTGTTCTTCGACAACCTGCGGATCCCGGCGGAGAACCTCCTCGGCCCCGACGCAGGCAGAGGGTTCGTCCAGCTGATGGAACAGCTCCCCAACGAACGCCTGATCTGCGCGGTGGCAAGTGTCGCGATGATGGAGCACGCCGTCGAGCTGACCACCGCATACACGAAGGAACGCAATATCTTCGGCAGGCCGCTCATGGCCATGCAGAACACCCGCTTCGAGCTCGCCGAGTGCGCCACCGTCACCCGCATCGCACGGACCTTCGTCGACGACTGCATCGCCCGATTTCTCCGAGGCGAACTCGACGTCCCCACCGCCGCGATGGCGAAGTACTGGACCAGCGACCAGCAGTGCGCGATCGTCGACCGCTGCCTGCAGCTCTTCGGTGGCTACGGGTACACCAACGAATTCCCGATCGCGCGCATGTTCACCGACAGTCGCGTACAGAAAATCTATGCCGGCGCCAACGAGGTCATGAAGGACATCATCGCCCGTTCGCTGTAAGACCCTCACCGTTCCCCGGACACCTGGAGCTTCGATGTACCTGACCCAAGGCCTGCACCGTGCCCTGCAGTGCACTCCCGAGGCACCCGCCACCATCTACGGCGATCGCACACGCACGTTCCGTGAACACATCGATCGGATCGCGCGTCTCGCCGCCGGACTGCACAGCCTCGGGGTGACCTCCGGCGATCGCGTCGCGATGCTCTCGCTCAACAGCGACCGCTACGCCGAATACCTCCTTGCGATCCCGTGGTCCGATGCGGTTCTGAACCCGGTCAACATCCGGTGGAGCCCCGCCGAGATCGCTTATTCGATCAATGATTCCGGCACGAAGGTGCTCATCGTCGACGACGCGTTCGCCGCAGCCGTTCCCGCTCTTCGTGGTGCCTGCCCCAACCTGACCACCATCGTGTACGCGGGGGAGAACGACGCCTCCGAAGGCGCCGTGTTGTACGAAGAGCTGATCGCCACCCACGATCCGGTCGAGGACGCACGACGTTCCGGCGAACAGCTGGCCGGCATCTTCTACACCGGCGGAACCACCGGATTCCCCAAGGGCGTGATGCTCAGCCACACAAATATGGTGACCTCGGCAGCCGGAACGGTCGCCACCGGCGAACTCTTGTCCGGTGCCGCACGTTTCCTGCACGCCGCGCCGATGTTCCACCTCGCAGACCTGGCAGCGTGGGCAGGTCAGGTCATGCTCGGCGGACCTCACATCATCGTGCCGTTCTTCGAACCGGTCGCGGTGCTCGAGGCGATCGAGCAGCATCGACCCACCGACGTCCTGCTGGTCCCGACCATGTTGCAGCTCCTCGTCGACCATCCCTCCGTGAGCGAATACGACCTGTCGGCGATGCAGCGGATCCTCTACGGCGGTTCGCCGATCGGTGAAGGTCTGGCCAACCGGGTCCTGACGATGTTCCCGGGTGTGCGCATGACCCAGGCGTACGGCATGACCGAGGTCGCGCCCGTCGCCTCGCTCCTGCTCCCGGACGACCACGAGGGCGCCACACTGCGCTCGGGTGGGCAGGCTGCACCGCATTCGGAACTGCGGATCGTCGACATCGACGGCAACCCTGTTCCTACCGGTACCGTCGGCGAGATCTGTGTGCGCGGTGGACATGTCATGCAGGGCTACTGGAACAAGCCCGCCGAAACCGCAGCCGTCCTGCGCGACGGCTGGTACCACACCGGCGACGGCGGCTACCTCGACGAGAACGGATTCGTCTACGTCGTCGACCGACTCAAGGACATGATCGTGACCGGGGGAGAGAACGTGTACTCCGCCGAGGTCGAAAGCGCCCTGAGCAAGCATCCGGCGGTCGCGCAGTCCGCGGTGATCGGGTTGCCGTCCGAGACCTGGGGAGAAACAGTGCACGCCGTGGTGATCCTCGCCGCGGGCGCCGAGGTCAGCGCCGAAGAGTTGCAGGCATTCTGCAAGGAGCACATCGCCGGCTACAAGACCCCGCGCAGCGTCGAGTTCGTCGCCGCCATCCCGATGTCCGGGGCAGGCAAGATCCTCAAGCGTGAGCTTCGCGAAGCCCAGGCCGAGCGGTCCTGATGAGCGCTGAAATCCGTGTACCCGGGGCCCTGATTCGAGCTGATTGCGCCTCGCCGCAAGGCGTACCTGCTGCCGGTTCTTCGGCGGTGCTGGGGCTGTGCGTCACGCCCGGTGAGGCACCACGATCGGAAGCAGCTGGGATTGCGCGAACGACACCAGTTCGTCGTGGGATCCCAGAGGGATCACCGCTTGCGGCGTGAGAACAACGGAATGAGCAACCCGGACGAGTACCTCGGCGCGCGCGCTGAGGTACTCGACGGCGGGCATCAGCCCGGATTCCACAGCTTCGTCGAGGATCGCGACGGCAGCGTGGATCGCGGTGGTCAGGAGCGGGCCCCCATCGGTCGTCAACCGAGGTAACGAACTTGCGGTCTCGAGGGTGAGCATCCGATTCCAGACCGGGTGTTCGCGCATACGCATGACGGTGGTGGCGAAGACATTGCCGATCAGGTCGTCGATGGTTTCGGCGGCGCGGGCCGTGGCGACGACCTCCTCGATCAGGCGCGCCGAGCTGCGGGTGGTCACGGCGTGCGCGATCTCGTCCCGCCCGCCGATTCGTCGATAGATCGTCACCCGTCCCACACCGGCGCGTCGCGCGATGTCGTTGATCGTCGTCAGTTTGACTCCGACCTCGCTGAACTGGGCCTCGGCCGCGTCGAGGATCGACTCGATCTCCGGCGGGTTGGTGGCGCCGACGGTGGACGCGACAGCGGTGGCAGGCGGTTGTTCGGCAGGCATCGTCCTAGGCTATCCCGATCCTTCTGCCTGAAACATTGATACATTAGACGTCCTAATGTATCTTCGCTGTATCTTCCAGTAACACGTAACAACCGAGGAGTCAGGCATGTCGTCACATCACGGTGTTCCGACGCCCTACAGCGAAGAGGCACTTGCGATCACCGCTCGCAACGTGCGCTTCGACTGGTCCGGGGTGCCACTGCAGTACGTCCCCGGCGACTCGTACGCGACTCAGTTCTGGAACGTCATGCACCTCGTACTCCCCGAGGGGGAGCGCGCCATGGCAGACGTCTTCGGCCGATCCCTGGGGTACATCGACGACCCGCGTCTGCACGAAGAGGTCGTCGGATTCGTCGGTCAGGAAGCCACGCACGCGAGCTCCCATGAGAGTTTCCGCAAGTACCTCGCCGAGCACGACGTCGACATCGCGCCCGTCCTCGACCGCATCGGATACATCGTCGACCAGATCTTCGGCGAGCACGGCCTCGAGGGCCGTGCGGGCCGGATCTGGCTGCGCGAACGCCTCGGCATCTACGCCGCCGCCGAACACTTCACTGCCGTCGTCGGCGAGTGGTTGATCGACAACGCGCCGTTCGACCGACGCGGTGTCGATCCGACGATGCTGGACCTGTTGCGCTGGCACGGCGCCGAGGAGATGGAACACCGCAACGTCGCGTACGACGCCTTCCAGTATGTCGACGGCAGCTACGCGCGCCGTGTGCGCACCGCATTCATCGCGTTCGCGGGCCTGGCGATCCTGTGGTTCAGCACCACCGCCTATATGTACCGCATCGATACCACCGAAACCCGTCGCGTGTGGTGGCCCCGCGCCTACCGGCGCTCGGCGAAGGCGTCGATGATCCCCACTCTGACCTTCCTCGCGAAGCAGATCCCGCCGTACCTGAAGCGCGACTTCCACCCCTCGCGCATGGGCGACATCGACAAGGCCGTCCGCTACCTCGCCCAGTCGCCGGCAGCTCGGGAGGCCGCAGCATGAGATTCCTGAGTCAACCTCTACGCTGCGAGCGGTTGGTTTCGGGTACTGCGATGTTCGGGATCGTAGGGGGTTTCGGTGCGCCAACAGGCCCAGATGATGCGGAGCCAGGACCGTCCGAGAGTTCGCAGTGCGTGAGGGTGTCGCTGTCCGCGAGCGCGGGCGTCGGCGTAACGGTGCCGAGCCCAGGGGTCCGCGTGGCGAGTGTTGTCGAACCAGGTGTGCAGGGCTTGTCGGGCGCGGCGGTTGGTGGCGTGGCGGAAGCCGACGACGTGACTCTTGCCGGACGCGCGGGTGATCGGTGCCACGCCGGTCTCGGCGGCGAGCTGGTCGAAGCTGGTGACTCGTTCGAGGATCGGTCCGACCTCGCCGATGATCTGCGCGAGGTTGAGCACACCGATCCTCGGAAGGTCGGCCAGCAGCGGGGCATAGGGATGGGCGGCGACCTTCTCGGAGATGATCTTGTCGAGTGCGTCGATCCCGCTCTGCAGCGCACGTACGATCGCCACCTGCGATCTGATCAACTGTGCAACAACAGGTTCCGAGAGTCGTGCGGCCGACTGAGGCGCGCTGCCCATGCGTTCGGTGAGGGCGACACCCGATCGGCGACCGCTGTAGCTGTGCTTGCGGCAGAAGGCCTCCATCCGCTTGGGTGTCAGTGCCGCGGCGGCTTGCGGGGTCGGATAGCGGTCGAGGAACGCCAGTGCGATCACCGAGTGCAGTGCAGCGAAGACGGTCTTGCCGCCGGGCCAGTAGGTGTCGAGAAGTGCCGCGAGCTGGTTGACTGCCGCGGTCCGCAACTCGAGTTGATCGCCACGCTGGCGGGTCAACGCCTGCAACTCGAGGGTTTCGACCCCGGTTCCGGTCAGACGCCGCAGGCGGTGCCCGTCGGTGCGGGCGTAGTCGGCGAGCGTGAACGAGTCGCCCGGGTCGCTCTTGGCGCGAGCCGCACCCCATCGCGGCCTGGCAGCGTGAAAGGCATTGGGATGTATCGGAATAACAGGATGTCCGGCGGCGAGGAGGCGGTCCACGACGAGGCCGCGGGTCGTCTCGATGGCTACCGGCAGATCGGTCGCATGACCGTGGTCGGCGAGTGCGGTGATCGCACGGCCGATGCCATCCTCGGTGTGCGGGACCGTCATGCGGTACACGCGCTCGCCCTCAGCGTTGATGACGGTCATGTCGTGGGCGGTGTTGCCCCGGTCCCAGCCTACGAACATAGGTGTTCTCCTCACAGGTCGTCACGCGATCTGCTCGGAGTGGGGAGCCGCTGCCGGAAGCTCACTGATCGGGCCTCGTTGGGGCATGTTCTTGACGCCGGTCGACGGCGTCCGGCCCGGCGGGGCCGGCAGTACTCATGCGGGCCCTCGAAGGGCGTGCACACAGGGCCGTGCACCCACCGGTACCGAGAGATCACAACCCTAACCGATAGGGCTGCAGAAAGGATGGTGCCCTAGTGAGCACCGTCACCACACCGTCGCCGTTCCTCGGCGCCGTGATGCGCGCAACCCGTGGCTACTCGAAGTTGGTCAGCGAAAGCCGCCTCGCCCCGATCCTGTCGCGGCCCGCCCCCGTGCGGCACACCGACTACGAACGCGTGCTCGACGTCGAGACCCGCACCGCCGAAGCCGACGGAGTCGTATCCCTGGCACTGGCCTCACCCGACGGTGGGCCTCTGCCCACCTGGATTCCCGGTGCGCACCTCGACGTCTTCCTGCCGTCGGGTCTGCAACGTCAGTACTCCCTGTGCGGCGACCCCGCGGACCGGAGCCGCTACCGCATCGCTGTCCGCCGCGTCGGCGACGGCGTCGGCTCCGCCGAAATCCACGACGCGGTCCACGAACGCAGCACACTCCGGGTCCGCGGCCCCCGCAACGCATTTCCTCTCGCCGACGCACCCTCGTACCTCTTCGTAGCCGCCGGGATCGGAATCACGCCGATCCTGCCGATGATCCGCAGTGTCGCCGGCGCCGGGACTCCGTGGACGCTGCTCTACCTCGGCCGATCCCGCGACACCATGCCTTTCCTCGATGAACTGTCGACACTCCCCGGTGGTGACGTCCTGATCCGGCCCGGCGACGAAGTCGGCATCAGCCCGATCGCCGACATCCTCGGCCACGCCCGGCCGAACGGCGCCATCTACCTGTGCGGTCCGTCGCCCCTCATCAAGGATGCATACCTGCTTGCCCCCCTCGTGGCACCGACCTGCTCGCTGCACACCGAACGATTCAGCCCGCCGCCTGTCGTCGGAGGAGAACCGTTCGTACTGCGTCTCGCCAGGACCGGAACCACCGTCGAGGTCGCTGCGGACGAGACCGCCCTCTCGGCACTGCGGCGTGCCGTCCCGTCCGCGACCTATTCGTGTCGGCAAGGCTTCTGCGGAAGTTGCAGGGTGCGCGTGGTGTCCGGCGACGTCGACCACCGCGACACGCGCCTCCTCGACGAGGAGCGCGCAGAATCGATGCTTCCGTGCGTGTCGCGCGCTGCCGGATCCACACTCGAAATCGACCTGTGAAGCGAGTCGGACCATGACTGACACACACCTGCGCGTCGCCATCATCGGTGCCGGCTTCGGCGGCCTGGGGACGGCAATCAGACTCCATCAGGACGGAATCGACGACTTCGCGGTCTTCGAACGCGCGGAGACGCTCGGCGGAACCTGGCAGGCCAACACCTACCCGGGCGCCCAGTGCGACATACCTTCGATCCTCTACTCCTTCTCGTTCGCGCCCAAACCGGACTGGAGCAGGCTCTACCCGCTGCAGGAAGAAATCCAGCAGTACCTCGAGGACTGCGCCGACAGCCACCACCTCCGCCCCCACCTGCATCTGGGGACCGAGGTGGTCGAGGCAGCGTGGAACGGTACGGCCCAGCACTGGCGCGTGGAGACCGATCGCGGGACTTACACCGCCGACATCCTCGTCGCCGCGATGGGCCCGTTCAGTGAACCGTCCGTGCCGAACCTTCCCGGCCTCGACTCGTTCGACGGTGCCACCTACCACTCGGCGTGCTGGAACCACGAGCACGACGTCGCCGGGCGCCGCGTCGCGGTGGTCGGCACCGGAGCATCTGCCGTGCAGTTCATTCCGCGCCTGCAACCGCAGGTCGAGCACATGACGGTGTTCCAGCGGACCCCCACCTGGATCCTTCCACACCCCGACCGCCCGGTCGCTCCCCGTGTGCAGCGCCTCTTCGCGAAGGTGCCGGCCACCCAGCGTGCCGCCCGCAAGGCCCTGGATCTCGTCCAGGAAGCCCTCGTGCCCGGGCTCGTCCACCGCCCCGGATTGCTCAGCGGCGCTGCAGCACTCGGACGATGGCACCTTCGCCGCCAGGTCGAGGACCGGACATTGGCCGAGAAGCTGACCCCCACATACGCATTCGGATGCAAGCGGCCGACGTTCTCCAACAGGTACTATCCGGCCCTCGCATCCGACAACGTCGACGTCGTCACCACCGGAATCGATCACGTCGAACGCGACGCGGTCGTGACCGTCGACGGCACCCGGCACGAGGTCGACACCATCGTGTTCGGCACCGGCTTCAAGCTCGCGAACAACAGTGGCTTCTCCCGACTGCGCGGCCGCGACGGCCGCCTGCTGTCGGAGCAGTGGGCGGACGGTGAGATGACCGCCTACCTGGGGACGACGATCGAGAACTTCCCCAACATGTTCATGCTGCTGGGCCCGAACTCCGTGGTCTACACGTCGCAGGTGGTTACCATCGAAACGCAGATCGACTACCTGCTCGCAGCCCTGCATGCCATGGACGACACGGACATCGACAGCGTCGAGGTGCGAGCCGATATCCAGCAGGATTTCGTCGAGGACACCGACCGACGCCTGGCCGGATCCGTATGGAACTCCGGCGGATGCAGCAGCTACTATCTGAGCCCCTCGGGCCGCAACTTCACCTTCTGGCCAGGCTTCAACGCCTCGTTCCGCCGCAGGCTGTCGACGTTCGACCTCTCCGACTATCGACTCGGCAAGTCGCTCGGCTCTGCAGCAGCAGCCGCAGAATCGAAGGAGGTGCCGGCGTGACACGTTCGGGGCAAGCGAAGCGACGGGGAATGGCACTGAACCTGTCCGGCAAGGTCGCCCTCGTCACCGGCGCGGCGCAGGGAATCGGGCTGGCAGTGGCCCGAGAGCTGCTCGGCCGTGGCGCGCGCGTGGTCCTCGTCGACCGTGACGAGGCCACTGTGAATGCTGCCGCTGAGTTGCTGAATCCGAGCTCAACCCTCGTCGCGGTCGCCGACGTCACCGATCGCGGTGCGATGGCCGCGGTCGTCGCTCGCGCCACGGAGGATTTCGGCCCGATCGACGTGGTGATCGCCAACGCCGGCATCACCCCCCCGCCTGCGACGATCCGGACGTCCGATCTCGCGGAGTTCGACCGCGTGATGGCGGTCAACCTCACGGGCGCGCTCAACACCATTCAGCCGACGCTCGACGGCATCGTCGCCCGTGGTGGCCACATCGTTGTCGTAGCGTCGGCCGCTGCGTTCAGCCCGGGCCTCGGTGGATCGGCGTACATGTCGAGCAAAGCCGCCGTCGAACAGGTCGGGCGCGCGTTGCGTCTCGAACTCGCCCACACCCCCGCGACCGTCACCGTCGCGTACTACGGCTTCGTCGACACCGAACTCGCCCGCAACACCCTCGATCGCGACCCGCTGGGAGCGCGTGTCGGTGAGTTGCTCCCGTGGCCGATGAACCGGAGGGTCAGCGCGGAACATGCCGCCGCCGTGACCGTCCGCGCGATAGAACGGCGGGCGCCGCGGGTCGTCACGCCGAGACTGTGGGGCGCGTACTCGGTACTGCGCGGACTCGTCAACCCGGTGATCGACGAGTGGATCGTGCGGAATCGCAGGGTGCACACCCTCATCGGGGACCTCGAACGGCGCGAGTCGATCGATCCGTGACCGCGGTCATCTGTTCCCGCGCGCATCCCGGCCTTCGGCGCATGCTGTAACTGCCGCGGACGGCCGACCGGCACCTGCGAAAATGTGAACCGTTGTGCTATCGATGTCCTTGAACTCGACTCGGGTGAACCCGTCGACTTCGTCCTGTCGGTGTCCGAGAAACTGCCGATGCGGACCGTGTCGCAAATGATCGGGATAGATCAGGCAAACCACGAAGCGGTCGCATACGCAGCGGAAGCGCTCTTCAGCACCAGCGACGACGAGTATGCGAGCATCGAAGAGTGTGCAACGCACATGGTGACCCAGCTCGGCGTGCTCACACAGACGGGCGGCGAACTCGCGCGGAAGCGCAGAGCTGATCCGCAGGGCGATCTGATGACCAACATCGTGCAGGCGCGTTCCTTGACCAGCATCTGCTGGAGAACTCGTACATCAACGGCGAGGTAGTGCGTCTCGACGGGGCGCAGCGGCTCCAGACTCGCTGAGGCGGCAAGCGAATCGAAGGCGGCGGTCGCGCATCGGCGACCGCCGCCTCGGTCAGGCATGCCGGGTCGCCGATACCTGGTCGGAGGGCTGATGTCGGCGGAGCATGCTGTGCAGGGTTCGGCCCGCGATCAGTCCCAATGCGACCATCAGGACGGCGCCGATCGTGGCGTACCGCGAGATATCGGCGAGTTCGTCCGGCACCACCGAGAGCACCAGCAAGAATATGCCGATCGAGAGAAACGGTGCACCGGTGAACCACACGAGGGCGGCGGCGAGTGTGGTTCCGCGTCGTTGCGCGTACGCCAGAGCCGGAACCACGGCCACGGCAGCGACGATCAGAACCGTGTCGGCGACACCGGTACCGCCGAATCCCGACTCGACGAACCCCATGATCTTCAGTGTGATGACGGCACACGCGACACCCGCGGCGACCAGCAGTACGAGGCCGTCGTGGGATGCGCGACCGAGCCGGGGCACGTAATGGGCGCGGGCATCGAGTACGAAGTTCGCGATGAGTGAGATTCCGAGCACGAAGAATCCCGCGTACACCGTGGGCCACACCCATGGTTCGAGTGAGAGGGGGCTCCCCGAGTCGGCGGTGGTATCCACTCCTATCGCGAGCTGGATGGGCAGACCGACGACGATCACGGCGAGAAAGCCCGTCGCGATCCACATCGGCAACAGAACCACCACGTCCGGAACGCGACGGCGCCACGATGCGATGAACGCGACCGCGAGGAATACCGCATAGGTCTCCATGGTTGCCGTTCCGAGGTTGGCGATCCACATGGTTGTTCCCCAGTCGGATCCAGGCATACGGCCCAGGTCGAAGCCGGCGAGCCAGGACAGTTTCAGCGTGAGATAGGGGAGGCAGGCGATGATCGACGCGGTCGTGAGAACACGCTGAATCGTCACGGATCCGCGCTGTACAGGTGCAGTTGTCGTGGTCATGGTTCGACGTTCCCTCGTCCTCGATCACGCCGCCTCCCCCGGAAGAGATCTTTGTTCTCCCCTGCGTGGGGGAGGTGCACCGTGCCTGCGATGCGGTTCAATGACGGATGTGTCGGTGGCGATCTCTCGAGTCCTCTTCGCCGGCGTGCACGTGCTCATCGGCGCGGCCGCGGCGTCCTCGGTCATTGCTCTCGGTGTGTTGTTCGGGACGGCGTTCGCGGCCAACATGAATCTCGGGCGCTGGGAGGTCGCGCTCGCCCTGTCTGCATTGGGTGTACTCACTTTCGGGGTGGTCGCTGCGGTGCTCACAGCCCCGGGCGTGAAGTCCCTCGAAGTCACTGCCGCGCGTGCGCTCCTCGACGTGACCGTGCCCGATACTCGTAACCCGCGAGAGTGGGCGACACGCCTGCAAGGCCTGTGGTGGGCGCTGTCGGCAATGGCACTCGGGTGCGTGGCGCTCACCGCGTTGCTGATCGGTCTGCCCACCGGAGTCGGCCTGTTCCTTCCAGCAGACCGAGTCGGTTCATCCGGAATACTCACGGACTTCGGTGCGGCGGTGCGCGCTGCGGCCGGGATCGCCGCGGTGATCTTCGCACTGGCGGTGTTCGTCGGGGTCGCGTTCCTCGAACGACGCCTCGCCCCCGTAATGCTCGCACCGACCGCCGCCGATCGCCTCGACGAATTGCGGGCCGCGAACACCGAACTGACGTGGCGCACGCGCCTCGCGCACGACCTGCATGATTCCATCGGGCACACACTCACGGCGATGACGGTCCAAGCTCAGGCAGCGAAAGCAGTATCACTGGAGCCCAACCGGCATCTCGATGCGATCGAGGAGCTCGGACGTGACGCGCTCGCACAGTTGGACAGCACCCTCGGCCGCATGACCGGAACCGGCGACGGCGCCTCCACCCACGGACAGGGGCTCGAGGAGATCCGGTCGATGGTGGGCCTCGCAGGTGCCGTACTCAGCGAAACAGGCGAGACACCGCAGGATCTCGCGCAGCCCACCGTTGCGGCGGCGGTGGAGGTGACGCGCGAGGCGTTGACGAACGCGCTCCGTCACGGTGATGGCAGGGTCTCGGTCGAACTCCGTCATGGCGACACGCTGGAGATTGTCATCCGGAACCGGATTGCCGAACCTGCGATGTCACCCGGCCGTGGAATGGGATTGACGACGATGCGTGCCCGAGTCGCCCGTGCAGACGGCGTCCTCGTCGTCGGCGAGAAGGACGGATGGTGGACGGTGCAGGTTCGGTTCCCGATGGAGCGGTCGTGATCAATGTCGCGGTGGTGGACGACGACCCTCTGGTTCTCGACGGTCTCACCACGATCCTCGGTGCCATCGTCGATATCGAGGTCGTCGCGACCGCCACCGACGGGGCCGCCGCGATCGACCTCGTCGAACGATACAGCGGGGATCTCGATGTGCTGTTGCTCGATGTGCGCATGCCCCGTATGGACGGACTCGAGGCCGCGCACCGCATAGTGAGGAACCCGAGCGCCCCGGCGGTGGTCATGATGACCACCTTCGACGACGATGCCTATCTCGTGGAGGCCTTGCGGCTCGGGGCGTCCGGGTTCGTTCTCAAACGGAGCGGTGGCACGGAACTGGCCAATGCGGTCCGCACGGTCGCGGAAGGTCATTCGGTGCTCTTTCCGGAACGGGTGCGTGATCTGATGGTGGCGCCGAGGCGCACCCGCAGCGGACCGGCGCTCACCCCAACCGAGTTGCGCGTTCTCGAAGCGCTCGTGCGGGGGGACGAGAACCGCGAGATCGCCGAAGCGCTCCACGTCACCCGCGAGACGGTCAAGACGCATGTGTCGTCGATCCTCGCCAAGTTCGGTGCGCGGAACCGCACTCACGCGGCGGTCCTGGCACTCGACGCCGGTATCGTCTCGTGGTGAGTGATAGGGCTACTCGGTCCCGAGCGACGCAGCTTGCTGGCGCGCCCAACGGTAGTCGGCCTTACCGACGGGACTGCGCTGAATAGCCTCGGTGAAGATCACCGACTTCGGAAGTTTGTACCGTGCAACGGATTGCGCGGCATGCATGTTCAGTTCGTCGGCCGTTACGGTGTGGTCCGGGAGAAGCTGGACGATCGCGACGACCGCTTCACCCCACGTGTCGCTCGGGCGTCCGGCGACGAGAACGTCCGCGACGGCAGGATGCGAGCTGATCGCCATCTCCACTTCTTCGACGAAGATCTTCTCCCCGCCCGAGTTGATGGTCACCGAGTCGCGGCCCAGCAGATGGATCGATCCGTCGTCGAGTCTTTGCGCTCGATCTCCGGGCAGTACGAACCGCTCGCCCCCGACGACGGGGAACGTTGCCGCGGTCTTCTGCGCATCGCCCTTGTAGCCGAGCGGGACATGTCCGCGTTGTGCGAGCCACCCCAGGTCTTCGTGCCCAGGCGCGGCGAGTCCGTCGAGATCCTCGGTGAGGACGCAGGTGTTCGACCCGGGAGTGAATCGTCCGGTCGACACGGAACCTGCGCTCGAGACGTGGGTCATCTGCGTTCCGGACTCCGAGGAACCGACGCCGTCGATCACCACGGAGCCTGGTACGAGGTCGAGGAGGCGCTGCTTGACCGTGGGTGACAGGATCGCACCGCCGTTCGCCAGGATCGACAGCGACGACAGGTCGGCATGGGTCTTCTCGAACTCGGCGGCGAGGGGTCGCGCGATCGCGTCACCCACCATCATCAACGCGGTGGGGCGTTCGGCCTCGATCGTCTGTGCCACTGCCGTCGGATCCAATCGGTCGACCACCGGCGAGAACACCAGGGTCTGTCCGGTGAGGATGCCGGTGAGTGATGCCCATTGGGCCGCGCCGTGAATCAAGGGGGGAAGCACCAACATCGTGAATCCGGAATTGTCGGCTGCGGTCGATGCCACTTGGTCGGGTGAGACGATGCACTCTCCGGTGTATACGTTCCGGCCACCGCAGGACGCCATGTAGATATCGTGCTGGCGCCACAGCACGCCCTTGGGCATCCCGGTGGTGCCGCCGGTGTAGAGGATGTAGAGATCGTCCGGTGACTGCGCAGCACGCGGCCGGTCGGGCGAGGTTTGCGCCAGCACAGTTTCGTAGTCGACAGCACCGGGGAGCAGAGGGTTGCCCGAGTCGTCGGCGATCTGGATCAGCACCTCCAGGTGAGGAACCGCCGGCAACACCTGAGCGAGCTGCGGCGCGAATGCCGCGTTGTAGACGATCGCGCTCGCTTCCGCGTCGGCGAGAAGATACTCGAGTTCCTTCTCCACATATCGGTAGTTGACGTTGAACGGCGCGACACGGGCACGGAAGGCGCCGAGCATAGACTCGAGGTACTCGTTGCCGTTGTAGGCGTAGATGCCGAGGGTGTCCTGGCCGATCTCGTGTCCCTCGAGCCGGTCGCGTTCGGTGCGGGCCCCGAGCCCGCGGGAGGTCAGATATGCGGCGAGGCGGCGAGATCGCTCTGCAAGCACGCTCTGGGTGATCCGCCGGTCGCGGAAGATGACGACTTCTCTGTCAGGGATGGACGATGCGACGGCATCAACGAGCTCCGGGATGGTGAACTCTCGGGTGACTGTCGCTGGCTGGGCGGTGCGGTCGGTCAAGATGACTCCTGTGGGATCAGCTAACCCGTCACATGAATTATTCGCTCGACTGTAATCCATACGGGAACACCTGCGGTAGGGTTCCGCGTCCGATCGTCGGCATGCAGCCCCGCCGCACTCACCGCCGGACCGCCGGTCGGCTGCCGGCATAGATACCGTATGGACAACAGTAAGCATCTAGCCTAGTGTCGACGTGAGGAAATTTGCGCGCCCGCTGTGTACCGAAACTTCGACCGGAGGTGAACGACGATGACCGTCGTGCCCGAGAAATCAACCCGCAGCGACGAAGTCGTGTACGACCGGCCTGTCGATTGCGACAACCACTACTACGAGAAGGTCGACGCCTTCACTCGGTACCTCGACCCGGCATTCAAGGACCGCGGTGTCGAAGTGATCCAACGTGGCAAGCACACCGAATTACTCGCCGGGGGAAAGCTTCTCGAGTTCGTTCCGAATCCGACGTTCGACCCAGTGATCGTACCGGGCGCTCTGGACCTGCTGTTCCGCGGGCAGATTCCGGAGGGAGTCGACCCACGAAGCCTGATGAAGGTGGAACCGCTCAATCCTGCTTACCAGGATCGCGACGTCCGGATCGACATGATCGAGCAGCAGGAGATGTCGGGGGTCATTCTCCTTCCGACGCTCGCGTGCGGTGTCGAAGAGGCGCTCAAAGAAGACATCCCGGCAACGATGGCGAGTGTCACCGCATTCAACACATGGTTGGACGAGGACTGGGGATACAACTACAAGAGCCGAATCATCTCGGCGCCGATGCTGGCGCTGGCCGACCCCGATGAAGCGATCGCAGAGATCGACCGACTCCTCGAACGAGACGTGAAGCTGGTCTACATCCGTCCGGCGCCGGTACCAGCCGGGCACGGGACGTCCAGGTCGCTCGGTCACATGATGTACGACGAGGTGTGGGCGAAGCTGGAGGAATCCGATATTCCGGTGGCGTTCCATCTCAGCGACAGCGGGTACAACGGCTCGATCGCACGTGCGTGGGGAGCACCGGCACGGTTCGTGCCCTTCAAGACGTCGAATCCGCTCGCAAACATTGTGGTCTCCGACCGCGCAATCCACGACACGGTCGCGAGCCTGATTCTCGACGGCGTGTTCGCGCGTCACCCGAAGCTACGTGTGGCCAGCATCGAGAACGGTTCGGACTGGGTGCAGTTGCTCGTCAAACGCTTGAAGAAGCAGGCAAACCAGACCCCGTGGGCGTTCGCCGAGTCGCCCGTCGACACGATTCGCCGGCACCTGTGGGTGGCGCCGTACTACGAAGACGACGTCCGGGCTCTGGCCGACCTCGTCGGGTCCGATCGCGTCCTGTTCGGCTCCGACTGGCCGCACGGCGAAGGTCTCGAGAAGCCGACGGATTTCATCAATGAACTCGGCGACTTCGACGAGGGTGAGCAAGACCGGATCATGCGCACCAACGTGCTGGATTACCTGGGGATCACTGCCGGTCGCTGAGGCGTCGCGTGTGTGCACTCGTCTGCTGGAACGAGCGCACACACGCGAATGCTCCGATGTGCAGATGCTGCACTACGAGAGGTTATTTCGCGCGCGAGGAGCGCACAGCCGACTTCTTCGGTGTGGCCTTCGTCGGTGTGGGCTTCTGCTCGAGGAGGCGGCTGGTGTAGTCGAGGATGCAGTTGAGCCCGTACTCGAAGTTGTAGTCGTCGGGTACGCCGCCGACGCGTCCACGCCCTGCAGCTTCCGCGAGAAGCGGGGTGCTCTCCGGTGTGATGACCAGATTCTCGTAGTAGGCCTGCGATGTCGGGTCGTACTTCTTGCCACGCTCCTGCAGGCGCGCGAGCACGACGGAACCGCGGACATGTAGCTGGACGGCGGAGTATGCGTCGAACGCGTCGTCGAGAGGCAGGCCGCCCTTGACGAGGTCGTCGATGATGTGCTCGATCTCGCGCGCGCCGAGTGTGGCGCTCTTGGGGCTGAGCGACGACCTGATCAGGATCAGATCGCACAGGATCGGGTTGGACAGGAATGCCCTGCGCGCCGCGTGTGCGTGGTTGTAGAGGCGTTCGCGCCAGTCCGAGCCGGAATCGCCCATCACGGCCTCGACCTGCATCTGTGCGAGAGCGCGGTCCGTCATCGCGTTGAGCAGATCGTCCTTCTTACGGAAGTACCAGTAGATGCTGGTGACACCCACGCCGAGATGCTTTGCGAGCTGCGGCATGCTCAGGTTGTCGACCGGGACGTTCTCGGCGAGTTCGAACGCGCCGGCGATGATGTCCTCGGGATTGATGGATCCGCGCTCGCGACGTTCGCGCTTCTGAGGCTCTTCTTTTCTCGCCATTGCTCTCCGACTTCCGACCACAGTTTCGTCCATCAGGACGGCAGCACAGGCACGAAGCGGCCCGTGCGGTGGTACGGACTGCCGGTGGCACTGAGTGCTGCCGACCATTTCGGCTCACTGTAGCGCATACCGGAACGTTGCCGGGATGTGCCGTCGAGCGGCGATCACGAGCACATCGTCGTGCTTCCCACTCACTCGGAAACAGAAATGCCGGCGAAGGCGTCCGTCAAAGCGACGCCGGAACCCCCAACGCCTATACTGTTAGATCTACGGTATGTAGTACCGTTGCGTTCCGCGCACGTTGACGTGAAACCCGGGCCGGACCTGACGTGAGTTCCCCACAGGAGGATGCAGTGACCCATACGAAGCTCGTCTTCGACCCGTTCTCACGGGAGTTCTTCGACGGCCCGTACGACATCTACGCCAGGATGCGCGAGGAAGCACCCGTCTATTACAGCGAGGAATACGACTTCTATGCGCTGAGTCGGTACGAAGACGTCGCTCCGGCGTACCGGGATTTCGAAACCTACTCGTCGGCGCGGGGACTCGACCTGGCCACCGTGCGCAAGGGCGAGATCTCGTCGTTCAAGTCGATCATCGTCCTCGACCCGCCCGAACACCGCCACATGCGACGACTCGTGAGCAAGGTGTTCACGCCCCGTGCGATCAACGACCTGCGCGATATGGTCGACGCGCAGATTGTCCGATATCTCGACCGTGTGGACCCCACGGGTTTCGATATGGTCCAGGACTTCTCGGCATACTTTCCGATGGAGATCATCTCGGAGATGCTCGGTGTCCCAATGGAGTACCGCACCCAGCTGCGCCTGTGGACCGACGTGTCGCTACATCGCGAGATCGGGCAGATCGAGATGAGTGAGGCCGGAACAGATGCGGTCGTCGAAGCGATGCGGTTCTACTACGGACTCGTCAAGGAGCGTCGTGCGAATCCCCAGGACGACATGATCAGCAAGCTCATCGAGGCCGAGATCGAACGCGACGACGATCAGCCGCCGACGCTGACCACGATGGAGATCGCGATGTTCGCTTCACTGCTCGGCGGAGCCGGTGCCGAGACGGTAGCGAAGCTGGTCGGCGGAGCGCCGGTGACCTTCGCGCGATTCCCGGAACAGTGGGCAAAGCTACGAGATGACCACTCGCTGATTCCGGATGCGGTCGAAGAACTGCTGCGTTTCGAGTCCCCGAATCAGTACAACGTGCGGTATTCGATGCACGACGTCGAACTACACGGGGTCACCATACCCGCAGGCAAGCCGGTGTTCCTGATGTTGGGCTCGGCGAACCGGGATCCTGCCGCGTTCGACGAACCGGATGTCTTCGACATCGAGCGTGATCGTGGGGGACGGCCGAGTCTTGCCTTCGGACTGGGAATCCACAGTTGTCTCGGGGCAGCGCTCGCGCGGATGGAAAGCGCGCTTGCCCTCGGTCATCTGCTCGACTTCATGCCCGAGTTCGAGGTCGACTTCGACAACTGCACACGTGTGAGCATGCAGAATGTCGCGGGTTACGAAAGCGTTCCGGTCAGAGTTCGTGCCCGGCAGCAATGACAGCGGACGGCGATCGCACCGCAAACGTCAGTTCGGTAATGCGCCGCCGTCGATACCTCCCACATCGGTGATCATCCAGTCCGCAGTGCTGTCGAGAGTGATGCTGTAGGTGACGGTCGACGTCGCACCTTCCGGCGCTTGCGTACTCGTCGACGACACCGACACGAACGCATCGACGGTGTACACGCCATCCGATTCGGACCTGACCTTGGCGGTGATCGGAGACGCCGCCGAGACCCAGTTCAACGGTACGAGAATCTGCTGAAGCGAAGGTGCGGTCGCTTCGAACTTTGCCGCGAGCTGCGGCGACGTATTGTTCCCGAGTCGGTCGAACCACCCCTGGATGTCGCGGTAGTCGGTGGTTGCCGCACCGACCGCGTAGTCGGTGGCGATCTGCTCGGCCTGTTCCCGCGCGTGTGCACTGCGATCGGACGCGTCGATCGTCGACCGCGCAGAGAAGTACAGGCCCGCGAAGGCAACGCTGCACGCGGCGAGCGCAATCATGACGAGCCCCGCGACGACCGAGGACAGTGATACCTGACGGCGTAGCCGGTCGCCGCGGCGGCCCGGATCTGCTGCGCCGTCCCGCGAGTTCGTGTCGTTGTTCTTCTCGTCGAGCGATGCGGTTGTAGACATTCAGCTTCCTCAATTCTCCGAGGTCCGGACATTGATCCGGAGGTTGACAGTGCCGTCGTCGTCCACGACCGAGAGAGCCTGATCGAGGAGTGTGCCGATGTCGAGCGCCGTAAGACCGTTCGTCGCTTCGGTGACCGCGGGTTGCAGGACGGGGACGAGCGCGGCCACCTCGGGTCCGATCTCCACCAGCAGGTCGTTGAGCGTGCGCAGCGTCGGGAGCAGTCCATCTCCGGTGACGTAGCTGTCGGGGTCCCGTTGCTCGGCGAGCAACGACATCTCGCGGGCCAACGGGGCGATCACCTCGTCGCCGACGGACGCCCACGCCGGCCCACCTGCCTCGAGGGTCGGACCGAGCCAGCCGAGGTCGTCGCCCAGAGCCTGGATGTCGGCGAGTAGAGACTCGAACTGCGGATTGTGCAGCAGAAGTGTCTCGGCGAGAAGGCGCATCGACCGCCGAAGCGTCGGCATCACGTCCTCGGTTCCATCGAGCGCTGTGTCGAGAGTTCCCACCAGGCGGCCAATGACATCGGGGTCGAACTGATCGATCAGCGCGACCGCCCGGGACACCGCCGCCGACACAGTCACCGGGCCGTCCTCGGTGCGCGCGTCGATGCGTTCGTGATCTGCAAGAAATGGCCCGCCGCTGCTGTTCGGCGCGAACTGCAGGTACGGCTCACCGAGTGCCGACAGGGTTTCCACGGCCAGGGTGCTGTGCTGCGGGATCGGGTGACTCTCGTCGTACCGGATGTCGATCTCTGCGCCGAGCGAATCGACGCGCACTTCCGTGACCCGCCCGATCTCGTAGCCTACGAGGAGCACCGGTGAGTTCACCCGCAGTCCTCCGGAGTCGTTCAGCAGGACGGTGGCCGACAAGTGCTCTTTGAACGGATTCACCTGCAGTACACCGAAAACGAGGTAGGTGACGCCGAACGCCAGAACCAGCGCGATCGTTCCGAGAGAGAGTGCGGATTGCTTGGTCATCGGACCAGCCCCAGCATGCGGAGCGCCTGAACGATCCCGTCCGCTTGCTCGTCCGCGGAGATCGTTGTGGGCGACGGTCCGTCCAGGTGGACTCGGGTGATGTCGATCTTCGCGCCGGACTCGGCGAACGGAATCAGCTCGTCGTGCACAAGGTCGAGCAGACCGCTCATGACGGCGGGGTCGCCGGTATCGGCGGGACTCGAACCGAACAGCGCCGGAAGGGCCACGCTCACCACCTCGTTCATCGATCCGAGCAGCGGAGCGAGCCACTGGGCAGGCGGTGCGATCTGGCCGAGGTCGGTGAGAATGAACAGGATTCCGACCACCGACGTCATGGACTCAGTCGTGTGCTGCACGCCGTGTTCGGACAGGAGCGTCGAGAGTATGTCGCTTTCGTCTGCGACAGCTCGCGCGGTCGCATCGATTCCGCCGAGCAGGGAATCCACCGAATCCTGATGGTCGGCAAGATCCTCGAGGTTCCGGCCGATCGTGTCGAAGACCCGCGCCGTGTGAGCGGTGTCGTCCGGAAATGCGCGATTGACCTCGCGCACGGTGGTCAGGAAGTTGCTGATGGTCCCGTTCCCGGTGGCCGTGGCCAAACCTGCCAGGGTGTCCTCGATCTGGGGAGGCTTGGTGGTGCGGTCGAGGGGGATCGTCGCCCCGGGTGTCAGTGCCGCTGCGTCGGAGGCGATGTTCGACAGAATTGCGATGTGCACGTCCGCGAGGGGAGCGGGTTGTCTGAGTGTGGCTGTCACATCCGAAGGCAGCTGCACGTCGCCGTCGACCTCGATGTCGGCGACCACGAAGCCGCCGTCGTCGATGTGCATGCCGGTGAGCCGACCCACGCGCACACCGTTGTTCATGACGGGCGCACCGGAGGGAAGGTTGAGTACATCGGCGAACTGGATGTGCAGCGGATAGGTGTTCGGCGACGACGTGAAGGCCGGCAGCGAGGGGGCGCTGCCGCACCCGGTGCAGACGAGAGCGCACAGGACCATCGCGGCTGCGGTGCGCAGCGCGAGGCGTCGGAATGTGGAGATCATCGTGGCGCCCCCTGGGTGAGAAGGTCAGGGAGAAGTGCCGTCACTGTGCCGGGCGCAGCGCACGACTGGGTCGCCGGTGCGGCGGCGTTCATCAGCGAGCACAGCGTCGAGGCGACTTCGCTGGGAAGTGCGTTCGGGGGCGCGGTGTAGGCCAGGCCGATGTGTCCGGTGGCGGGATCGATTGCCTGCTCGAATGCGCCCGCGTACACCGGAACCAGTCGGAGTGCTTCGCTCAGCGACGAGACGCCGGTCGAGATCATCTGCGGAAGATTCCCCTCCGCCTCGACGTTCCGGATCATTTCGCCCCCGTAGAGCATCATGACGTCGTTGATCTGCGGCAGCACATCGCGCAGCCGCGCGACGATGTCCACCGCCGGACTGATGAGAAGTTCTTCGACCGCCACGAGTGTCGACGGAAGCCGCGTGAGCATCAGCTTCACCTGCGGCCAGTAGCCGACCACTTTGTCGGACAATTCCGAGAGCACCTCGATGAGAGTGCCGATCCGCCCGATCGCCGCATCCGGAGCGTCCAGTGCAGCCGCGAGTTGACGCACTACCCTGTTGATGTCGTCGCCGGTGCCGTCGGTCGCGTCGGTGAACGCAGCCAACCCATCGGCGACCGCATGGTTCTGTGAGTCGTCCCCGGTCATCTCCTCGGCAAGGTCGGACAGCGCGGTGAGCGTGACCGTCATCGACTTCGGAGTGACCGTCCGGGTGATGCACCCGTCGCTGTCCCAGGATTCCGCACCGGGCGGTGGTTCGTTGCCGACCAGCGCGAGCCGGCGGTCTGCGATCAACGTCTGCGACAGCGTCGTAGCCCCGACATCGCTTGCCAGACGCCGATCTGCGGAGATCTCGAACTCCACCCGCGCGTGTGTTCCGTCGGGCGTGATTCCGGTGACGGATCCGACGGGTACGCCGAAGATCGTCACCGAGCTCCCGGGGAACAGTCCGATGCTGTCGGGCATCAGCGCGCAGTAGGTCCGGGTTTCGTCCGGCTGGGTGACGATCCGGAGTACCCCGCCGACAACTGCGACGGCAGACAGCAGGGCGACGATGTGCACAACACGCCGTGATCGGAACGTGGGGTGAGCCATCAGCAGTGCCTCTCTGGAAGCGGAACACAGATTGTCACGTCGGGTTCGGGTCCGGCCAGGGGACGGAGTTGATCACCGAGAGCGCGGGCGGAGTCCAGGAAGGCGGTCAAGCGGAACTGCAAATCCTGCAGCGGCGGAATCGACTCGTCGAGTGCCTCGATTCGCGGACGGAGTTCGCTGTCCCAGTGCGTTCCGAGGGGGCCCAGTCGCTCGAGCATCCGCGCCACCGTGCTCAATGCACTGCCGACGGATTCCAAGCTCTGTTCGGCCATGTCCTCCATGATGTTCCAGGAGTCGATGATCTGACGGACGGACGACCGGTTCTCGTTCAGCGCGGTGAGATACTCCTCGGCCATGGCGAGCGTGCGCGAGACATCGGCGTTCTGCCGGTCGAGTACTCCGACAAGACTGTCTGCCGCCGAGACCAGTTCACGTATCGATGCTGGACTCTCGGTGAGGGAACCGGACAGTTGGGCGAGTGTCTCGCGGAGGGGGACGCCGTCCATCCCGTCGAGGGGCTCGATCGCATCCTGGAAGAGCTCGGGCAGGTTGTAGGGGGTTTCGACGGGGTAGCGGATCTCGCGGTCGATCAGAGTGCCGGACCCGGACGGTATCAGTGCGACGTAATTGCCTCCCACCACGGTGAGCATGCGCACCGACAGTGTCGATTCCGAGCCGACGAACACGTCGGAGTCGACCTCGAGCTCGATGCGCACGTGGTCGTCGGCGAGGGTGACTGCGGTGACCTCGCCGACCGGGATGCCTGCGACGCGGACGTCGTCTCCGACGCCGATCGCTCCCGCGTCGTACGCCTTGGCCGTGTATGTGCTGGTCCCGAAATCGACCACGGAGGCAACCGACACGACGAGACCGACCACGGCGAGCAATGCCAGCCCCACCACACCCCAGCCGAAATCGGAGGTCCGCGGTGCTCCAGCGGACCTCTTCGGCAACCGGATCATTCGGCGTTGCACAGTGTGATCCTCTGTCCTGAAACCAGTACCGCGATCTCCCGATCGAGTGACGCCTCGCCGTTCGAGCACTGCAGTCGCCCTTCGGACGGGGTCAGCGCTGCCATCGTCTGCAAGACCCCCGGGAGTATGCCGAGTGCATCGACGGCGGCCGGGGCATCCGAGAACGCCTGTGCAATCAGGCTGTTGAGCGGCTGGTGTGGAGCACCTTCGAGGCCCGCGCTCGCAAGCATCGAGTCGAGCGGATCGAGAATCGGCGGGATCTGGGCGGCGAAACTGATCAGCCCGGGCAACTTCTCCTGCAGGCTCTGGAAGAGCCGAGTCAGTTCGGTGATCAGTGTCATGGCATCACCGGACTTTCCGTCGAGCTGCTCGGAGACGACGGACAGATTCCGCACGAGTACGGAAATGACCTCCTGACGGTCGACCGTATAGGTGCTGAGGTCCTCGATCGCGTCGAGCGCCGGTCCGATTCCGGAGCCTTCACCTTCGACGACGGCGAGCAGGCTCGACGTGAACTTGTTGAGTTCGTCGGGTGAGAGTTCCTTCAGGACCGGCTGCAACCCATTGAACAGAGTGGTCACGTCGAACGAGGGTACGGTGTGATCGGTCCCGATCACCGAGCCGGGCTCGAGCGGTGCGCCGGGTTGTCCGGTGTCCTGAACGTCCAGATATCGCTGTCCGGTGAGGTTCTGGTAACGGATTGCCAGTCTGTTGCTCGTCGATACGGAATGATCGCGGGCAACGGTGAACTCGACACGTGCCTGGGTGCCGTCGAGGGACAGGGATGTCACCTTTCCGACCGAGACACCGTAGAGGCGGACGTCGTCGCCGGGATGCAATCCGTTGGCATCGACGAACATCGCTGTGTAGGTGCCGGTATCCTTGCCGATCGGTTGTTCGATCGTGCGGAGAACCATGACGAGGACGACCACCATTGCGGCGGCGAACGCGACGATGCGGAACGAGGTGTGCCACAGCGACTTCATCGGGTTCCCCCACTTCCGGTGCCGGATGCCGACGGGGCCCCACCGATCCCGACTGCCACCCGAAGGATCGGACCTGCGGGGCCGTCCACGAACGCCGAGTCGAGGCGGTCGACGAGTTCGCGCAAGTCACCACTGTTGGCAGTGGTGGCGCCGGCTCCGGCGACGGCATCGAGGAGGGGCACGATCAGCCCTGTGAGTCCCTGGTAGTGGGGCTGCAGTGTGGTGAGCAGATGTGCGACCGACGGGATCAGCTGCTGCCCCAGCATGCTGACCGTCTTGTCGAACTTCTCCCGGTTCGAGGGGTCCTCGAGGTACGGCTCGCTGTAGACGGAGTCGAGCAGGACAAGTCCGCCGTGCAGCGTGGAGGGGAGCCTGTCGAAGGTCCTCCCGAGATCGTCGAGGATCCCGGAGTACGGCATGCGCTGGGTGGCCTCGATCGACTCGGCGGTAGCGAGGATCGCCTGGATCATCGGAGTGAACGCACGGCTTTCTCGTGCGAGTGTGGCGGCCAGATCGGCCAGTTCGGGTGTCAGGACGTCGTTCGTCAGTCCGCCGAGCGAATCGAGAAACGTGGAGGTGGTGGCATCGTGGACACGTTCCGCAGTGCCGCCGGTGAGATCGAGTTGGTCGCCGTCGGCCAGAGGAGTGCCACCGTGTCCCGCGAACAGGGTGAGCTGGGTGATTCCGAACAGGTTTGCCGGGCTGTAGTCGATGGTGAGCGTGTCCGTCAGGTCTCCCACATCGGAGCGGTTCAGCGCCACCCTGATGTGCTGTCCGGAGTCGGCACGTTCGATCGACGTGACCGACCCGACGGTGACTCCGTGGCGCCGCACCTCGGTTCCGGGTTCGACACCTTCGCCGACGGTGTCGGCTACGAGCGTGATGTTCATCGTGTGGGTATCGGGGTGTTCGGGGAGGATCCGCCATGCGACGAGCGTGAGCAGGACGACGCCGATGAGCCCGACACCGACGGTGCGAGCTGTGTGCTGGGAGATCGAAATCCCGGGGAGACCGTATGCTGGCATGCCCTATCCGGTGAACTCGAGCGGGGACTGGAGTCCCCACAGAACGATGGTCATGACCATGTCCAGTGCGATGACTGCGACGAGGCTTGCTCGAATGGCACGGCCGGACGCGATTCCTACGCCTTCCGGTCCGCCGGAGGCGAAGAAGCCGTGGTAGCACTGGATCAGAATGATCGCGATCGTGAACACCAGCACCTTGATCACGGCTGCGACCATGTCCCAGCCGAGGACGAATTGTGTGAAGTAGTGGTCGTAGACGCCGCTCGGTTCACCGTGGAACGTAGTGACGACCGTGCGGGTGGCGAAGTAGCCGACGACGAGCGCGATGACGAAGGTCGGCACCATCGACACAACACCGGCGATGACCTTCGTGGTGACGACGAAACCGATGGACCTCACGCCCAATGCCTCGATCGCATCGATCTCCTCGGAGATGCGCATGGCGCCGATTTCGGCGGTCATCCGGCACCCGGCCTGGGCCGCGAATCCGATCCCGGCGGCGATCGGGGCGAGCTCGCGGGTGTTGGCGAACGCGGAGATCACACCGCTGAGCGGTCCGAGTGAGACCAGTTCCAGAGCGGCGTATGCTTCGATTCCGATCGATGCGCCGATGGCCGCGCCCATGATGAGCATGACGGCGGCGGTGCCGCCACCGACGATGAGTGATCCGCGACCCCACGTCATGTCGGTGATCGTGGCGAGTGTCCTGGCTCGATAGTTTCTCAGGGTCAAGGGGATCGAGGCGACGACATGCCAGCAGAACACGACGGCGAATCCGAGCGATTCGATGGTGCCGGAGAGTCCGATCTTCCGGCCGATCCAGTGGAGCGGGCGAAGCGCGACGGGCACGTACGGGGCTGGTGCAGACATGCCTATCCGATCCGTAGCGGTGCGAACATGGTGGCGATCTGGGTGATCCCGGTGTTGACCACGATGATCGAGACCACCGACAGCACGACCGCGGCGTTGACTCCGTCGGCGACCCCCCGGGGGCCGCCTTTCGCCTCGAGTCCGCGTTGGCATCCGATGAGGACCACGAGGAATCCGAATATCACCGATTTGAGAAGTGAGATCCAGACGTCGAACCCGGAGGTGAAAGCGCCGAAGGACATCCAATAGCTGCCCGGCGTGATTCCGAGAGCGGTGACCGCCACCAGGTAACCTGCGCCGACGCCGATCGCGATGATCAGGATGTTGATCAGGGGTGCGACGACGATCATCGCCGCGATCCGGGGCACGACGAGCCGCTGTGTCGGATCGACACCCATGACGCGCATCGCGTCGACCTCTTCGCGGATCGTGCGCGATCCCAGATCCGCGGCGATCGCGGCTGCTCCGGCGCCGGCGAGGAGCAGTCCGGTGGCGACCGGTGCGCCCTGTTTGATCACGCCCATGCCGCCGGCTGCACCGATGAGTGAGCTCGCGCCGAGCTGATGGACGAGGTTGCCGACCTGCGCCGAGACGATGACCCCGAAGGGGACGGCCATGAGGATGCCGGGTATCGCGGTCACCGAGATCAGGAACCATGTCTGCTGGAGCGTTTCCCGCCACTGGAATCGCCCGCGGACGAGATCGGTCGATCCGATCGCGATCGCCGATGCGCCCATCCGGGTGGCGCGTCCGAAAGTGCCGACTGCGGTGGCGATCCGTCCGGGTGTGGGGGGTGATCGGTCGACGCGATGCGCGGAAGTTCCGGTGGATTCTGGACGCATCACGCCTCCTTCCGGGTGTGCCGGGCTGTCGCCCGATACGCATGTGCGGGCCTGATGGCGTCGGACGTTAGCACGACCAGTGGTCTATCCGGTAGTACTTGCGGTAGATGCAACTGGAGCATGTTTTCACGGTTGTACGGCACTGGGTATTGCCACGTCGAGATCCTTACGGAATGGTATACGGTATGGGTGTTCGGAGGCGGGTTCGATCCAGTGCGGAACTCCGATGCGCCCGCCGTTTCATGGCCACAGTCAACCGGTATCCGGAGGTAACATGACCAACGCAGCCGCTCCCGCATCGACGCGGCCGTTCCACCCGCTCGACATTTCCGATTCGTCGTTCTGGGAACGGCCCTTTTTCGAGCGGGAAAAGACGTTCGCCCGGCTGCGTGAAGAGGAGGGCGTCACCTGGCACAGACCGGCGGAATCGCTGTTCCCTCACGACGAATCCGGATACTGGGCGATCACTCGTCACGCCGATATCCGCCATGTGAGTGGCCACCCCGAGCTGTTCTGTTCGTCGGCGGGCATCAGCATGGACCCGATGCCCGCCGAGATCCAGTGTGCGATCAGCTTCTTCCTCACGATGGACCCACCGGAGCACACCCGGTACCGGCGGTTGATCAGCATGGCGTTCACCCCGAAGCAGGTGCGCACGATCGAAGCCCAGATCCAGGCGAATGCGAAGGCTATCGTCGATGACTTCCTGCGCGAACTCGACAAGGGAGCACCCGTCGACTTCGTGCAGGCCGTGTCGAGGCACCTGCCGATGCGGACCGTGTCCGAGATGATCGGAATCGCACCGGAGAACCACGAGGCGGTCGCCTACGCGGCGGAAAGCTTGTTCAGCACGAGCGATGACGAATACGCGAACCTCGAGGAACGCGCCACTCACCTGATGACGCAGCTGGGCATCCTCACCGGCTCCGGCGTCGAACTCGCCAAGGAACGGCGGGTCAACCCGCAGGACGACCTCATGACCAACATCGTCCAGGCCGAGGTCGACGGACACCGCTTGACCGACGAGGAAGTCGGGGCGTTCATGGTGCTGCTCGCGTCCGCCGGCAACGACACCACGAAGCAGGCGACCTCGCATTGTTTCAAAGCTCTGATCGACAATCCCGACCAGGTGGCCTGGCTGCTCGACGACTGGGACGAGCGTGCATCCGGTGCGATCGACGAGTTCGTTCGATGGTCCACCCCGGTGCTCGAGTTCGCGCGTCACGCGGTGGTGGACACCGACATCGCCGGAACACCGATCCGCGCTGGTGAGAAGGTCGTGCTGTTCTACTGCTCGGGCAACTTCGACGAGATGGTCTTCGACCGTCCACTCGACTTCGATCTGTCCCGATTCCCGAACCCGCACGTCGGTTTCGGTGGTGGAGGCCCGCACTTCTGCCTCGGCAAGCAGCTGGCCGTTCTCGAGCTGAAGCACCTGTTCCACGAGTTGCTCACTCGCATTCCGCCGGTCGAACTCTCCGAGCCCGAATACGTGCGTAGCGACTTCGTGCACGGTATCAAACGGATGTCGGTCCGGAAACTCTGAGAAAGCAAGGAACTTTCGACAACCGGGGTGCGCTCGACGTCACCCCCGATCACGCGAGGTGGAAACATATGCCCCAACCTGTCATCGTCGGCGCGGTCCGAACACCGATCGGACGGTCCTTCAAAGGCACCCTGGTCAACACGTCGGCCGAGGAACTGGCCACGGCCATCATCCCGGAGGTCATCCGGCGCTCCGGTCTCGATGCCGCGGACATCGACGACATCATCCTGGCCGAGGCGAACTACGGTGGCGGCGACGTCGCCCGCTACGCGGCTGTGGCGGCCGGCCTCGACCATGTTCCGGGCCAGGCCGTCAATCGGCACTGCGCCGGCAGCCTGACCGCGATCGGCAACGCGTCGGCGCAGATCAGTTCCGGCATGGAACGCGTCCTCCTCGCGGGGGGCGTGCAGTCGCTCTCGACCGGACCGCTGATGAAGTGGAGGGTCCCGACGCCGGGCAGTCTCGAGTTCCGGGAACCGTGGATCCCGCCGAGTCACCCGGAGACCCCGGACGCACCGGCGCTGGACATGGCGATCACCGTCGGATGGAACACGGCGCAGTCCGAGGGCATCACGCGCGAGGACATGGATGCGTGGGCCGCGCGGTCGCATCAGCGTGCTGTCGCCGCCATCGACGCTGGCAAGTTCGTCGACGAGATCCTTCCCCTCAAGGTCGCCGCGGCGGACGGTTCACTCGTCGACTTCAGTGTGGACGAGCATCCGCGCCGTGACACCACTGTCGAGCGGCTCGCCGGACTGCCGGTGTTGCATCCGGAGATCCCGGGCTTCTCGATCACGGCGGGAAACAGCAGCGGCATCAATGACGCTGCCTCCGCGGTCGCCCTCACCAGCGACGACTATGCGCAGGACAAGGGTCTGAAGGTCTTCGGGTCGGTGAAGGCATGGGCGACGTCCGCGGTTCCACCGCGCGATTGCGGCCTCGGTGCGCTCGCCGTGATCGAGAAGGTTCTCGGGCGCGCCGGTCTGGTGTCGTCCGATGTCGACCTGTGGGAGATCAACGAGGCCTTCGCGTCCGTCCCCGTCGCGGCGTGCCGGAAATTCGGTCTCGACGAGGACCTCGTGAACGTCTTCGGCAGCGGATGCAGCCTCGGCCATCCGATCTCGGCCTCCGGCGCCCGAATGGTCACGACGATGGTCTACGAACTGTCCCGGCGCGGTGGCGGTATCGGTGTCGCCGCGATGTGTGCGGGGGGCGGTCAGGGCGGCGCGGTCGTCATCGAAGTGCAGGGCTGACAGAAGTGCAGGGCTGACAGAAGTGCAGTACTGACAGAGAAGCAGAGCTGAAGGGGAGGAACGGACGATGTCCGACGAAGTACTGCTCGAGCGCCGCGGGCGCATCCTGATCGTCACGATCAACCGACCGGACGCGCGTAACGCCGTCAACCTGGCGGTGAGCCGTCAACTGGCCGACGCGATGGACGAGCTCGACGAAAGCTCCGACCTTTCCGTCGGAATTCTGACAGGTGCAGGGGGAAACTTCAGCGCCGGAATGGATCTGAAAGCCTTCGCGGCCGGCGAGATTGTCGCCATCGAAGGGCGTGGACTCGGGTTCACCGAGCGTCCTCCGGCGAAGCCGCTGATCGCCGCTGTCGAGGGTAACGCCCTTGCCGGTGGCACCGAGATCGTGCTCGCGACCGATCTGGTCGTTGCTGCGCGGGACGCGAAATTCGGGCTGCCCGAGGTCAAGCGCGGCCTGGTCGCGGGCGGTGGCGGTCTGCTCCGCCTGCCCGACCGCATTCCGTACCAGAAAGCCGTGGAACTGGCGCTCACCGGCGACACGTTCACCGCCGAGGAAGGCGCCGGCTACGGCTTCGTGAACGTGGTGGCCGAGTCCGGCAAGGCGCTCGACGAAGCTGTTCGGCTGGCTGAACGCATCACCGAGAACGGACCACTCGCGGTTGCCGCCACCAAACGGATCATCGCAGAATCCCGAACTTGGACGGACGAGGAGAAGTGGCGCAAGCAGATCGAACTGCTCGCGCCGGTATTCATGTCGAAGGATGCCGCCGAGGGCGCCAAGGCTTTCGCGGAGAAGCGGAAGCCGAACTGGACCGGAGCCTGATCTCCGGCCGGAACGAAGCACGAAGTACAACGAACACGAGGAGAAGACATGTCATTCGAAGGTGAGGTCGTACTGGTCACCGGTGGTGCCGGTGGTCTGGGAGCGGCAACCGTTCGTAAGCTTCACGCAGAAGGGGCGTCGGTTGTCATCGCCGACCTCGCGGACGAACCGGCGCAGAAGCTGGCCGACGAACTCGGCAACAAGGTCGTGTACTCGCGCACCGACGTTCTCGACGACGATTCGGTCGAAGCCACGCTGGCGGCGTGCGACAAGCTGGGCAAATTGCGCTACGCGGTCATCGCACACGGCGGTTACGGCGTCCTCGAGAAGGTCGTCAATCGCGACGGAACTCCTCACTCGCGCAAGGGGTTCACCGATACGATCAACCTCTACCTGACCGGCACGTACAACGTGTTGCGTCTGGCCTCCGCGAAGATCGCCACGCTCGAACCGAAGCCCAACGGTGAGCGCGGCGCCATCGTCATGACGAGCTCGATCGCAGGGTACGAGGGACAGATGGGCCAATCCGCGTATGCGACCGCGAAGGCCGGCGTCATCGGTCTGACGCTGGCCGGTGCACGCGACCTGAGCTCGGTCGGTATCCGGCTGAACTCGATCGCCCCGGGCACCATGCGCACGCCGCTGCTCGAACTCCTCGGCGAGGAAGCGCTCGACAAGTTCGCCAAGAACATCCCGTTCCCCAAGCGCCTCGGAGCGCCGGACGAGTACGCGTTCCTCGCGCAGCACCTGCTCGAGAACCCGTACATCAATGGTGAGGTCGTGCGCGTCGACGGTGCGCAGCGCTTCCAGCCGCGCTGACGGACTCACTGGTTCTTCACATACGAGGGGAGGGACCGCCCGGACGGGCGGTCCCTCCCCTCGTATGTCGGTGAGGATCTATGCGGTTCCGAGGGTGGCGGCCTGCTCCTTGGCCCACCGGTAGTCGGCCTTACCCACTGGACTTCTCCGGATCTCCGAAGTGAAGAGGACAGATTTCGGAAGCTTGTACCGTGCTATGGATTCCGATGCATGCGCGGCGATGTCGTCTGCCGTTGCCGTGTGCCCCGGGAGAAGTTCGACGATTGCAACGACTGCCTCACCCCACTTGTCGCTCGGCCGCCCGGCGACGAGCACGTCGGCGACTGCGGGATGTGAACCGATCGCCACTTCCACCTCCTCGACGAAGATCTTCTCGCCGCCGGAGTTGATCGTCACCGAATCGCGGCCGAGCAACGCGATGGAGCCGTCCTCGAGCCGGCGGGCCCGGTCGCCGGGGAGGGTGAATCGTTCGCCGTCGATGGTGGGGAATGTGGCGGCTGTCTTGGCCGGGTCACCCTTGTAGCCGAGTGGCACGAATCCGCACTGCGCGAGCCAGCCGATTCCGTCGTGTCCGGGTTCCGCGATTGCGCCGAGGTTCTCGGTGAGGACGCAGGTGTTGTTGCCGGGTGTGAACTTCCCCGTGGACACCGCGTTCGCGTTGGAGACGTGGGTCATCTGTGCCCCGGTTTCGGACGAGCCGACGCCATCGATCACGACGGCCGCGGGAAACCGATCGAGCAGGCGCTGCTTTGCCGTGGGCGACAGGACGGCACCACCGTTCGCCAGGATCGACACGGACGACAGGTCGACGTCGGTGTCGGCGAACTCCGCTGCCAGGGGGCGTGCGATGGCGTCGCCCACCATCATCAGGACGTTCGGCCGCTCCGTCGCGATGGTCTGCGCGACCACACTGGGATCGAGCCGATCGACGACGGGGGAGAACACCAGGGTCTGCCCGGTGAGGATCGCGGTCAGCGCCGCCCACTGGGCGGCGCCGTGGATCAGTGGGGGTAACACAAACAGGGTGAGGCCGGGATTGCCGGCGGCACGGGTGGCAACTTCGTCGGGCGAGGCGATACAGGTGCCGCTGTAGACGTCGCGACCACCGCAGGCTGCCATGAAGATGTCGTGCTGCCGCCACAGAACACCCTTGGGCATGCCGGTGGTGCCACCGGTGTAGAGCATGTAGAGGTCGTCGGGTGACGGGTGCTCGGTCACCGGTTCGGGATCGCTTTCGGCCAAAGCGGTTTCGTAGTCGACCGCACCGGGAAGGAGGCTGTTCCCCGAATCGTCGGCGATCTGGATGAGCAGCCGAACGTGGGGGAGCGACGGCAGGACTTCGGCGAGTTGCGGGGCGAACGCCGCGTGGTAGACGATCGCGGTGGCTTCCGCGTCGGCGAGGAGATACCGGAGCTCGGTCTGCACGTAGCGGTAGTTGACGTTGAACGGTGCGGTGCGAGCGCGGAACGCGCCGAGCATCGATTCGAGGTATTCGTTGCCGTTGTAGGCGTATATCCCGAGGGTGTCCTGACCTACCTCGTGACCTTCGAGGCCGTTGCGTTCGGTGTGGACCCCGAATCCGTTCTTCTTCAGAAAAGTCGCGAATCTCCTTGATCTCTCGGCCAGTTGGGCTTGGGTCAGACGCCGATCGCGGAACACGACGACTTCGCGGTCGGGAATGGCTGCGGCAACCGCATCCACGAGTTCCGGAATCGTGAACTCCCGGGTGGATGTTGCGGGCGGGGCGGTGAGGTCGGTCAAAGCAACTCCTGAGAGATCGGCGCGCTCAACACGTGAACTATCTTAGAAACTGTAATGCATACGGCAATTATTGCGGTAGTGTGTTTGGCAGTAAAGGCAACTCGTGGAACGGGGCGGGATGAGCGCAGTCGACAGTGCCGGTATCGCGACGTCGAAGGTCGACGGGCGGGTCATACACGACGAAACCCTCGACCGGATCCTGAAACTACAGCGCACGGCGTTCCTGGCCGACGGGTTCCCGTCCGCCGGCGTGCGCCGCAACCGCATCGACCGCCTCGTCGCGCTGGTGCTGGACAACGCAGACGCACTGGTCGATGCCATCGTCTCCGATTTCGGAAGTAAATCGCGCGCAGCGACTCTGGCGACGGAAATCGTCGGGAGCCTCGAAGGTATCGAACATACCCGAGCCAACGTCGAGAAGTGGATGAAACCTGAACGTCTGATGCGCGGAGGGAGGCTGACGGGAATCCGCGCCGAGGTGGTGCCGACCCCGCTCGGGGTGGTCGGGATCATCGGGCCGTGGAACTTCCCGTTGCACTTGGTGATCCTGCCCGCGGCTGCCGCGTTCGCCGCCGGCAACCGGGTGGTGATCAAGATGTCCGAGGTCACCCCTGCCACATCGGATCTGTTCGCCGCGCTCGTCGCGGCCCGGTTCGACGAATCCGAACTCGCTGTGGTCACCGGCGGGGTCGAGGTCGGTGCGGCATTCTCGTCGCTGCCGTTCGACCACCTCTTCTTCACCGGATCCCCGGGGGTGGGCAAGCGGATTCTGGCCGCAGCCGCACCCAATCTGGTTCCGGTCACTCTCGAGCTCGGGGGCAAGAACCCGGTGGTGGTGGGTCCGCGCACCGATATCGACCGGGCTGCAGAACGAATTGCACTCGGCCGCATGGTCAACGGAGGGCAGGTGTGCATCTGTCCCGACTACGTGATGGTTCCCGAGAGCAGGGCCGAGGAGTTCGCGGCTGCGGTGACAGCCACATGGCGTAACCGTTTCCCCGTGGTACTTGCCGATCCGGAGTACCCGTCGTGCGTGAACGATGCGAACTACGAGCGGGTGACGGCACTGATCGACGACGCCCGAGAAAAGGGTGCGCTCGTGCGGGTTGCGTCACCGCACGGTGAACGCCTACCTGATGCCCGCTCCCGCAAGATTGCCCCGACACTCGTCTCGGGCGTATCCGACGACATGGACATCGCCCAGGAGGAGATCTTCGGTCCGGTGTTGCTGCTCCGGACCTACCGGGACCTCTCAGAGGTCGTGGCCTACGTGAACGAGCGCCCGTCGCCACTGGTTGCGTACTGGTTCGGTGAGGACGACGACGATTTCCGCCGGTTCGTAGGGAGTACGCGCACCGGTGGGGTGGCGCGCAACGAGTTCGGTATTCACATGCTGCCGGCTACCGCCCCGTTCGGCGGGGTCGGTAACAGCGGGATGGGGGCCTATCACGGGCGCGCGGGCTTCGACACGTTCACTCACCGGCGGTCGGTGGTGGGGACGGACCTGCCGTTCATGGTGACGACGTCGAGTGCTGTTCCGCCCTTCGGGGTCGTTCCCCGCTTGATCTCGGTCCTGGTGATGGGAATTTCGCGGCTGCGGTCCGACTGGAGGCTGCGGCGCCGCTGACGTGTGAACCCGCCATCGTTGCAGGCGCGCACCCTCGGAAGGGTGCGCGCCTCTGCGAAGCTGGGCACGCTACCGAGCGGCCGTCCGTGATCGCGGGTGGTCAGTCTGCGAATCTCAGGGCCGCGGACGGGCAGCCGTTCACCGCGGTGCGCAGCGCCGTCTCGGCTGCCGTGGCTGCGGCAGCGTCGTCGACGGTGACGAACCCTCCGTCTCCGACCTCGAATACCTCGGGTGCAGCAGCTTCACACAGCCCGTGACCGACACATCGGTCGGTATCGACGACAACGCGCATGGTTCTGCTCCTCGTCATAGTTCTTCTACTTCCGCTCAATACGCCATGAACAGGATCTCGTCGCGCCCGTACTCGAGGTCCGGGTGGCGATCGGTGAGGTGCTGCTGCGCTTTCGCGACGAGATCATCCTCGCTCTCACCTGCGATGTACTCGCCGCACGGGCACGACAGTCGTTTCTTCATGAGGTCCTCTCTGTTGTCACGGGTTCGGTTGATGGCGGTTCGGTTCTTGTCGGATCGAGACCGAATTCCTCGGCGAATCGTTCGATGTAGCGGAGCGCGTGTGCGGGGCTCGATCCGTCGACATGCACGACCACCCACGTGGCACCGCGGTCGCGTAGATCGTCGATGAGATCGTGCGCTGCGGCGACAGCGTGCCGATCGTCGAGATCGGTGGGTGGACAGACGATCTGAACGTCCACGGATTCCGGGTTGCGGCCGGATTCGGCGATCCGGCCGTGCAATTCGGCGAGCCGGGCCGAGAACTGATCGGCTGTCTCGATGGCATCGGTGCGGATCGCCGTTGCCATCGCGCGGTCGACGATCAGGGGCATCCATCCGTCGCCGTGCGCTGCGACCCGACGGAGCGCGGCACGGCTGTTGCCGCCGATCCACAGCGGCGGGTGTGGCCGCTGGGCGGGGCGCTGCAGCCACACGTCGCCGACCGCGGTGTATCCCGGTCCGCTTCGCGGGGTCGTGGGGTCGTCCCAGATCCCTCGGAGAGTGGCGATTGCATCGTCGAACACGGCAGCGCGATCGGTGAATTCGACGCCGACCGCGGTGAACTCCGAACGCAGGTAACCTGCACCCACACCGGCGATGAGGCGGCCACCAGAGATGATATCGACGCTGGTGAGGGCCTTCGCCGAGAGGTAAGGCGTGCGGTAGGGCAGCACATACAAGTTGGTCATCAACCGGATGTCCTCGGTCGCGGCAGCCATGAAACTCAGTGCGGCGATCGGATCGAGTGTGTTGTGCCCACCGTTGTCGTGCCACTTCACCGACGGCGCCGGATGCTCACTCAGAGCGACAGCGGAGAAGCCGCACGCCTCGGCTTTGCTGCTCACCGCCCGGATCACCTCGGGAAGGAGGAAGTCGTCGGGTGCGGTGGGGAGTTCGCTGGGGTATTCCAGAGTGAATCTCATGCTGGTCTCGTTCCGTTCACCGGTGCGGATGTGGTGTGGTTTCCGGCGGTTGTTCCCAGCCGCGCCAACCGGTCGCGGAGACCGCGGGCGTCGACCTTGCCCGTTCCGCCCCGGGGGATAGTCTCGTCGGAGTCGAGAACGAGCCAGACCGTGGGGACCTTGAACGAGCTCAGGAGTTCCTTGGCGGCGGTGCGTAGTTCGGACGGATCGAGCGGGGGACGGCATACCACGGCGGCTCCGATACGCGGTCCGGAGTCGCCGTCGATGTGGGTGACGAAAGCGTTCTCGACCCCGGTGATCCTCCTCAGTGCTGCTTGCACTTCGCTCGGATACACGGTGGCTCCGTTGACCTTGACCATGTCGTCGATGCGGCCGCGGTGGAACAGGAAGCCATCGGTGTCGAGACAACCGAGGTCGCCGGTGCGGTAGAACCCGTCCGGCGTGAATACTTCCTCCCGTGAGCGTCCGCAGATCCCCTGCAGAATGTGGGGGCCTCGTACTTCGATCTGCCCTTCGGCGCCGGCCGGAACGGGCACACCCGATTCGACGTCGGTGATGCGCACCGTCATGCCGCCGAACGGTGTACCGCAACTGCCCCACTGTGCACGCCGCAACGCGGTGTCCAGCGGGAAGCCGGCGTAGGGACCGAACGTCTCGGTCATGCCGAAAAGATTTGCCTGGGAGCCGGGCTCGGGGCGCCGGTCCGCCGGCAACAGCGCGGGCAGGCTTCCCGGCCGAAGTGCAGACAGGCCGATGTCCACCTCGTCGGCCCGCCGCGCCAGGGCAACGGCCTGATCCGGCCAGCCGCGGAACAATGTCACTCTCTCTCGTTCGAGGAGTGCCAAGGTCGTGTCGGCAACCGGGATCTCCTCGGTGACGAGTGTGGCGCCGGCGATCAGGGCCGACAGGATGCCCGCGCCGAATCCGCCGACCCAGAAGAACGGCATCGGCAGGTACAGGCGGGTATCCGACGTGATGCATCGGGCGGTGAGGCCGGATGCAACGGCACCGAGCGCACCGGCGTGCGAGTGGAGGACGCCCTTGGGTGCGCCACTGCTGCCCGAGGTGAAGATGACGATCATCGTGTCGCCGGGAGCCACCGCGGTTTCGAGTGACTCGGCGACGGCCTGTATTTCGGGTCCGGGCTGAGCATCGAGAACATCCGGTAGCGTCCACACACGTCGCAGTGACGGTAGATCCGCCAGAATCGCCTCACCCGGCGGCAGTGCAGGACCGCCTATCTCGTCGGACAGCAGGTCGAGGTAGCGGCGACCTCGGAATTCGTCGACGGACACCAGGTGAGAGATCGATGCGGTGCGGATCTGCGCGCGGAGTTCGGCCCCTGAGAGCAGGGTGCTCAGCGGGACCAGCACCGCGCCGATGCGGGTGACGGCGACGGCGATCCGTACCCAGTCGACGTTGTTCGGCATGATCAACCCGACGCGGGTGCCGGCGGTGACCCCACCGGAGACGAGAGTCGCGGCGATCCGGCGGGCCGACTCGTCGAGTTCCCAGTACGACATGCGGTTCGCGGTGTCGACAACGGCGTCCTTCGAGGGCTGCTCGCGGGCACGTTCACTCACCAGCGAACCCATCGTCGTGCACATCCGACGGTCAGGCACGGGAACCTCCCGGCGTGGTGCCGGCTGCGAACAGTTGTTCCTTCACGGCACCCAGGTCGGGTTTACCGGACGGTGTGCGGGGGATGGCGTCGACGACGGTGATCGAGGTGGGGATCTCGTAGCGGGCCAGGCGCGGGACCAGGTGGTCGACCAGCTCGGATTCGGTGACGGTGGCGCCGGTGCGAATCTCGACCATTGCGACCGGTGTCGCGCCGAGACGCTCTTCGGGGCGCCCGACCACCACGGCGCTCGCGACCGCGGGGTAGGTCTCGAGGACCTTTCGTACATCATCGGGGATGATCTTGAAGCCGCCGCGGATGATCGCCTGATCGGCGCGTCCGTGGATCCACAGGAAGCCGTCGGTGTCGATGCGGGCGAGGTCGTTCGTGCGGATCCATTCGCGTCCGCCCCCGATCTGCGCGGGTGCGACCTCGAGTAGTCCCACGGTGCCGGGGGCGACCTCGGTTCCGTCCTCGTCGACGACCCGCAGCCGTGAACCTGCGGTTGCCCGTCCGACGCTTCCCCGTTTCGCCGCCCAGAACCTGCGATGGTCTGCGAGTGTCCATCCGGCTACGCCGCCCCCGAATTCGGTTGCCGCATAGGAGGTGAGTACCGGAACACCGAACTTCTCGGTGAAGGCGTCGGCGTCCTCGGCGGACAGCGGTGCAGTGCCGGAGGTGACCACTTCCAGGCCGGGCAGGTCGTCGCGGGTGAGATCGGAGTGCAGGACCATGCGAAGGGCGGTGGGAACGAGCGAGACGGCCTTGGGCCGGTGTCGGCGTACCGCGTCGGCCCAGCCGGCGAGCTCGAATCGGGGCAACAGTGCATATGGGCGCGCGGCGGCGATGCACTGCAGCGTCCGGTACACGCCGCCGATGTGCACGAGCGGTGCGTTGACGATCGCGACGCCGGAGCTGAGTCGGTCGGGTGTCTTCTCTTCCGAGGTTTCCGGCCCGAGCACGCTGTGCGCGAGCATGTCGTAGGTGAGCTCGACGCGTTTGGGAGGTCCGGTTGTGCCGCTGGTCAACATCAGTAGCGCGGTCCCGAACAGGTTCTCGCACACCGGTGCCGTCTCGGTCCCTGGCGATACAGCAGGTTCACCGGTGATATCCGGAAGCGCGACCGTGGTGACGACCGGGGAAGGCTCGACGAGGGTGGCGAGATCGTCCGGTTCGCCGATGACGACGGGCAGGTTCAGAGCTGTGATGTCGCTGCGTGTCCGTTCGTTGCCGCGCGACGGGTTGATGACGACGAGGCATCGCCCCGACAGCAGGACACCGAGCAACGTGGCGACGTGGACGGGCCGGTTACGGAGCAGTACACCGATCCGGCTTCCCTCGCCGGACCCGTACTGCCTGCACAGCGCATTGATGCGGTCGGCGAGGTGGGCGATCTGCCCCCACGTGAACCAGGTGCCGTCGTACTCGATTGCGCCGACGTCGGGATCGAGGTCGAGGACCGCCGCGATCCGGCGGGCGAGCCGGTGATCGACGACGGTTTCGGTCAGCACGGTCGGGGACATCAGCGGATCCTCGGTCTTGTCGTATGGGCGGGATTCTGCGCGGCGCGTTCGTCCTTGCCGATCGGATTGCCGAGCCGCGTGTAGATCAGTCCCTGATCCATCGCGGCCCGGTACGGCTTGTCCAGCGACTCCCAGATGGCCTTGACGGTGCCCTGGGTCGCGGTAGGAGGTTTCGCGGCGATACCGGCGGCGATCTCGTGGGCGCGTGCCCACAGGTGTTCGCGTGCGGTGATCTCGGTGACGAGCCCGATGCGTAGGGCAGTGTCTGCGCCGACGCGTTCGTCGTTGCCCGACAAGGCGATCCGGAGGGTCTCGGCGAGGCCGATACGGCGCATCAGCCCGACGGGTTCGAGCGCGGAGACCAGCCCGGCGGAGACGTGGGAATCGAAGAAGGTCGCGTCGTCGGAGCAGATCACCACATCGGATTCGTTGACGAAGTAGAGGGCACCGGCCGTGCAGATCCCGTGGACCGCGCACACGACCGGCTTCCACATCTTCTGCCACTTGGGGCTGAGCAGTTCGCCGGGATCTTCGTGGTTCCAGATATTGTCGGGCTGGCCGTAGTCCGATTTGATGTCGAGGCCGGCGCTGAATGCGCGTTCACCTGCCGCGCGGAGCACCACTACGTGGACCCGGTCGTCGCCTTTCACGGTATGCCACGCGCGGCGCATCTCCTGGCACATCGCCCGATCGAACGAGTTCAACCGCTCGGGCCGGTTCAGCGTGATCGTGGCGACGTGGTCGTCGGTGTCGACGTGGAATTCGATGGTCTCGAACTGCGGTGGTGCCGGGTCGCGGGTGGTCGAAGGTGCAGCCATGGAGGTTCTCTCCGGTTCTCGATCGGTGTCGGATGTGGGCTATCGGCCGTGGAACTCGGGTACGGTCCGTTCCTTGAAGGATTTCAGGCCGGATTTGAAATCATCGGTTCGGCAAGCAAGTTCGAGTGCGTACAGCTCCTGGTTCATCGCCTCGGGCAGCGAGGTCGTGTGGCTGCCGTTGATCGCCTGCTTGGCGAGTCCGAGCGCCACAGTGGGCCCGGACGCGAGCCGGTCCAGCAGTGCGGAGGCCGCGGCGTCGACGTCGGACGGTGGAGTACTGCGGTAGATCAGGCCCCAGTCGCATGCATCGGATGCGCCGACCTTCTCACCCAGCATCAGCATCTGCTTCGCGCGGGCGATCCCGGCGAGCCGGGGTACCAGCCAGGTTGCGCCCGAGTCAGGGCTGAATCCTCGTGCCACGAAAGGTTCCCAGAAGGTCGCGTCGTCGGCGGCGATCGTGAAGTCGGCGGCGAGGGCGAGGTTGCACCCGAGCCCCACCGCCCATCCGCGCACAGTGCAGACGACCGGCAGGTGCAGGCCGTGGACGAGTTCGATGATGCGGTGGGCTTGGTGCGGGACCCTCCGGACAAGGTTCCCTGCGCGTGGGCGCGGGCCGCCGGTGCGATTGGTCGATACCCAGTCTGCGCCGCCGCAGAAGTTCGATCCGGCGCCGACGATGTGCACCGCGCGGAGCGAGTCGTCGTGGGCGGCGTCGGTGAGTTCGTCCACGAGTGTGGTCACCATCGGTGGGCTGAGCGCGTTGAGGGTGTCGGTCCGGTCGAGGGTGAGTCGCAGTATCGGTCCGTCGTGGTCGACGTGTACCTGCCCGGCCTGTTCGGACGAACTTGTCGAGTCGCTCGCCATGCCGACCCCTTCCTGAACTCGAGTGTGGAGCAAACGGCTTACTGTGATGTATACGGTATGTAGTACCGTTGCCTTCTGCACAAGTTAGCAAGGAACCGGGGCCGACGGAACCTTCGACATTCGAAAGAGGTTGTATGGCCGTTCATGAGGGAAACCCCGACCCCGAGACGCACGCACGTCCCGAACTGCGTGGATTCGGTGAGAAGCCGCTTGCCCAGACCGCGCGTGCCGCGGCGTCGCTGCGCAGGTTGAGCGCACTGCTGCTCTCACTCGAGCATGAACACGACGTGGTGGACGAGATGGTCGCCCGTTTCGAGGAGTGGGAACAGGTCCTGGCTGCGTCGGCGCCGCCGGATCCTCGCCCCCGGGTCGGGGCGCATCAGGGCAGTGAGCGGCGTGTGTACCTCGATCACGCGTTCGATATCGGATCGTTCAACCCGCACTTCCCCGAATACGAGTTCCTTGACATCGAACCCGGGAACGCGTCGGGGATCGTGAACTTCCCCGTGACCTACGAGGGGCCGCCGGGCCTCGTTCACGGAGGTTTCCTCGGTGTGTTCTTCGACTGCGTCATTCAACAGCACAATTGTTCGGTCGGTGTCGCGGGCAAGACCCGCATGCTCGGAATTCGGTACCGGCGCCCCACGCCGCTGTCGACCGTCCTGGACTTCCACATCGATCGCCGGGTCACCGAACGGGAAGTCCTATCGGAGGCGCGCCTTGAACTCGACGGCCAAGTGCTGTGCTCGGCAGAACTCGATTCGGTGGCAACGCCGGCCGACCGACTCACCACCACCGCATACGGCAGACGGCGATGACGGCCACCACGGAGGCGACGACGTTCGTCGACACAGCAGTTCTCGTCGACACAGCAAATTCTCGTCGAACTCGGGTTCGACGTAACCATGATTCAGGAGGGCAATCGATGAACGACGCCGTGACTTCCGACGGAAGAGTGCTGTTCGAAGTGGACCGGGATACCCGGATCGCAACGATAACGCTGAACAATCCGTCACAGCGTAACTCCTACGACAAGCCGATGCGCGACGACATCGCACGGTACCTGGACATTGCCGTCGACGACGACGACATCACCGTGGTGCTACTACGCGGTGCGGAAGGAGTCTTCAGCACCGGGGCGAACATGAACAACGCGTACGGGTGGTACGACGACGGACCGAACGGTGTTGCCGCGGACCAGAAGCGTCGGCCGAGTCAACGTCGGCGGCTGATCGTGGACCGCAAGACATTCGGCTTCTACCATGAGTTCTTGGGATTTCCGAAGATCACGGTCGGTGAGATCAGCGGGTTCGCGCTCGGCGGCGGGTTCGAACTCGCACTGATGACGGATATTTCGGTGATCGGGCGCGACGCCCGTATCGGTATGCCTGCCACCAGATTTCTCGGCCCGGCGCTGGGAAGCCTGCACATGTTCTTCCACCGCCTCGGCCCGGTCCTTGCCCGGAGGATGCTGCTGACCGGGGACATCGTCACTGCCGGTTCCGTGGAGCACCTCGGTGTGTTCACAGAAACCTGTGAACCTGCTCATGTGGAGGCACGCGCCCGGTACTGGGCTCAGAAGGCAGCGAAGATGCCCGCCGACGGCGTGGTCATCGCCAAGGAGGCGTTCCGACTGGTGGAGCAGAACCAGGCGTACCAGGGGGAGGAAGTGTCCAGCTACCTGTTCCATGCGTTCGGGACGAATCTCCAGTTCTCGTCCGACGAGTTCAACTTTGTGAAAACCCGTGCGCAACACGGGACCAAGGAAGCCTTTCGGCTCCGTGACGAGCACTTCCATGTTCCCGAGCCCGATCTGACATGAATTTCGGGGCGGCCTTATGTCGGCCGTTCCCCCACAGGAGGATGCAGTGACCCACACGAAGCTCGTCTTCGATCCGTTCTCTCAGGAGTTCTTCGACGGCCCGAACCATCTCTACACGAGGATGCGTGACGAAGCGCCCGTCTACTACAGCGACGAGTACGATTTCTATGCGCTGAGCCGCTACGAGGACGTCGCACCGGCGTACCGGGACCACGAAACGTATTCGTCGGCGCGGGGGCTCGATCTCGCGACGGTCCGCCACGGTGAGATTCTCCCGCACAGGTCGATCATCATGATGGATCCGCCGGAGCATCGGCACATGCGCCGCTTGGTCAGCAAGGTATTCACCCCGCGCGCGATCGCAGGCCTCCGCGACACGATCGACGAGCAGATCGTGCGGTTCCTCGGCCGTGTCGATCCGGCCGGTTTCGACATGATCCAGGATTTCTCGTCGCTGTTCCCCATCGAGGTCATTTCCGAGATGCTCGGTGTTCCGCACGAGCATCGGACACAGGTGCGTCTGTGGACCGACGATCTGCTGCATCGTGAGGTCGGACAGATCGAGATGACCGAGGTGGGTTTCGACGCGGTCGTCGAATTGGCCCGCTTCTATTACGGTTTGGCGAAGGAACGCCGCGCGAATCCATGCGACGACATGATCACCAAGTTGACACAGGCGCAGATCGAGCGCGACGACGACGAACCTCCGACGCTGAGCAACATGGAGATCTCGATGTTCGCGTCGCTGCTCGGGGGTGCCGGTGCCGAAACCGTGGCGAAGCTGATCGGCGGTGCGACGGTGACGTTCGCGAAGAACCCCGACCAGTGGGAGAAGGTCCGGGCGGACCGGAGTCTGATTCCTGATGCAGTGGAGGAACTTCTGCGATTCGAGTCACCGAATCAGTACAACGTACGGTATTCGATGCGCGATGTGGAGCTGCACGGGGTCACCATCCCGGCGGGCAAGCCCGTGCTGCTCCTGCTCGGCTCCGCGAACCGTGATCCCGAAGCATTCGACGACGCCGATGTGTTCGACATCGAGAGGGATCGTTCGGGCGCGCCGAGTCTGGCGTTCGGAATGGGAGTGCACAGTTGCCTCGGTGCTGCGCTCGCCCGTCTCGAGAGCAACGTGGCGTTGGGGCATCTGCTCGATTTCATGCCGGAGTTCGAGGTCGACTTCGACAAGTGCACGCGGGTGAGTATGCAGAACGTCGCCGGATACGACCACGTGCCGGTGCGAGTGATCAGCTGATCTGCGGCGTGTGTGCACATTCCGTCGTGAAACAGCGTCCGCGACAGGATGTGCACACTCGCCGAGCCGGTCCTACGTGGTCACGATCGTTGCCCCGGCTGTGCCCGGCGCACCGTACAGCAGGGCGAAACCCGCGGTCGGGTTGCCGGGTACCTGCCGGGGCCCTGCGTCGCCGCGCAACTGTAGTACCAGTTCGTGCAGCTGCCGCAGCCCGGATGCTCCGATGGGCTCGCCGTTGGCGATCAGCCCGCCGTCGGTGTTGACGGGCAGGGCGCCACCGATCTCGGTGACACCGTCGGCGATCAGCTTCTCCTGGTCACCGTCCGCACAGAAGCCGGCTTCGGCCATATGGATGACCTCGGCTCCGGCATCCGTGTCCTGGAGCTGGACGACACCGATGTCCTGAGGGGATATGCCTGCGGATTCGAAGGCGGCGCGGGACGCGAAAACCGAGGGTGCGGGCACCTCGTCGACCGGTGCGTAGGTGGTGTTGACCTCGTAGGCGCCGTAGGTGCGGGTGCGGACCTCCACCGCGCGCACATACACCGGGTTCGAAGTGAATCGATGCGCGATGTCTGCGCGGCACATGATCACTGCAGCCGCGCCCTCGTCCGGTGCACAGAACATGTAGTGCGTCAGCGGGTAGTTGATCATCGGCGAATCGAGGATCTTCTGTTCGGATATCGGCTTGCGCCGGAACGCATTCGGATTGTCGACGCCGTTGCGATAGTTCTTCGCCGCGACCTTCGCCAACGTCTGTACCGAGATGTCGTGGTCGTGCAGGTAGCGGTTGGCCTTCATGCCGAAGAACTTCGTCGTGAGGTATTGGCCGTTCTCCCCGTACCACTTGGGCATGCCCACCAGGGTCGGGTCGACCGTGAACGCGCCGCGCGGATGCTTGTCGAGACCGATGGCGATACCGATGTCGTACTTGCCGAGCCGGATGCTGTCCGCGCACGCTTCGGTTGCGCTGGCGGCCGTCGCGCACGCGTTGAAGACGTTGGTGAACGGGATGCCCGTCAAACCCATGAGTCCGACGATCGCGTCGGGATTGGCGACCTCCCAGCTGCCACCCACAGCGAACTCGATGTCCTTCCATTCGAGGCCGGCATCTGCAAGTGCGCCGCGGATGGCATGTGTGCCCATCTGCATCGCGGTGCTGTCGAAACGGCCGAAGGGGTGCATTCCCACGCCGATGATCGCTACGTCGTGCATGTCAGGACCTTTCGGGGTCGATGGGGCGGAAAGCGAAGGTGACGACCTCGTCGCTGTTCTCGTCGTGGCCGAGCGGAATCATCGTCAATTCGACGTCTATGCCGAACTGGAGCACGGCGGGATCGTTCTCGGTGAGGCGTGACTCCACCCGGATGACATCTCCCAGTTGAACGAGGCCGACGCCGAACGGTTCGAACGTGTCGGTGGTCTCGTCGCCCAGATAGGGAGCACCGGGTAGGAAGCCCTGCGTCGTCCACGTGATGAGGGTTCCGGTGCGGGGAAGAGCGATCTGTGTCATCGCTTCCCTGCTGCACCGTGGACACTGGGGCTGCACCGGGAACACAGTGGCGCCGCAGTGGTCGCAACTGCTGGCGAGCAGTTGGGGATCTTCGTCCGGCCAGGTCGATATCTCTGGTGCGATGGCTCGTTGCACGGTCCGTCCTAGGGATTGCTCGGTTGCGGGCGGCGGGTTTCCGTCCGCCTTGCGGAAGATCATACCGATAGGTGTACAGTAGCGGTCATCTAAGCGCGATCGAACGCCTTGTCGCCCGAACGGAGTCCTTATGCCGCGCAATGTCATCGACCCTCTCGTCAACGTCCATTTCGGGGAGACCGACCTCCAGCCGAAATGGATGACGTCGGTGCGCGACAACTACTTCAAGGGGCCGAAGTCGATGTTCGCTCCGGTGGACATGGCGGAGCTGCTCGATGAAATGGATGAAACCGGTGTCCGTAAAGCGGTCCTGATGGATTCGCTGACGAAACCGTCGGTGACGGCACGCAAGTTCGTCGAGGCGCATCCGGAGCGGTTCTCGTTGGCCATGGGGGGCATGAATCTGCTACGGCCCATCCCTGCACTCCGCGAGCTCGAGGCAGTGAGCCGGGATCTTCCGGTCACCTACACGGTGATCGGGCCGAGTTTCTGGGGCGACGGTGTCTATCCGCCGAGCGACGCCGTCTACTACCCGCTGTACACGAAGTGCGCGGAGATGGGCCTGCCGCTGTGCATGAACACCGGTATCCCCGGGCCGCCGATTCCCGGTGAAGTCCAGAACCCGATCCACCTCGACACAGTGTGTGTGCGCTTCCCGGAGCTCAAACTGTGCATGATCCACGGCGCAGACCCATGGTGGGACGTCGCGATCCGGATGCTCATCCGATTCCCGAACCTGCGACTGATGACATCGGCGTGGTCGCCGAAACGGCTCCCGGATTCCCTGCTGCACTTCATGCGGACCCGCGGGCAGGCCAAGGTGATCTTCGCATCCGACTGGCCGGTCCTCACACACCGGCGGATCGTCCCGGAGGCGCTGGCCCTCGACCTTCCAGAGGAAGCTCTGGACAACTACCTCTTCGGCAACGCCGAAGAGTTCTTCTTCGGTGGCAGGTAGTCCACGCCCAGCGGCTCCGGCCCTCAGCACGCGACAGTTGCCCCGCTGAAAATCGACACGGCTCACAGAGGAGTAGCGAGATGGATCGGTACGAGCTGAGGCGCGAAGACTACAGTCTGAGCGCCGACCAGCTGGATCTGCAGAACGCGTATGCGAAGTTCTTCGAAACGCACGCGACGCAGGAGGTGCTAGGCAGAGCCGAGGCCGAAGGATTCGACCGGTCACTGTGGGAACGGCTGTGTGCCACCGGTGCGACAACCATGGCGCTTCCCGAAGATCTGGATGGAGACGGCGCGACCCTCGTCGATCTGACGATCATCGCCGAGGAGATCGGCCGGACACTGGCGCCGGTACCGTGGATCGATCACGTGTGTGCGTCGCGCCTGCTCGGCCGCTTGGTCACGCAGGGCGCGCCGATCGATGACTTCGGCGCGATCTCGTCGGGACGGACGATCCTCGGATTCGACCCCCACCTCGGTGACACCCGTGGGCCACGGCTCGTTCCGGCAGGTGCGATCGCCGATCATATCCTCGTCCGCGAGGGGGACGACATCGTCTCTCTCTTGTTCGCCGAGAAGCCCGACTTCGTGGAGAACATCGGAAAGTTGCCGATGGCGTGGATCGATCCGTTCGACGCTACCGAGCGCACCGTCCTCGCCAGCGGGCCGGCCGCTGTGGCCGCCTTCGATCAGGCTCTCGACGAATGGCGGATCCTGACTGCGTCGGCACTCGTGGGGTTGGTCGACAAGACCATGCGCATCGCCGCGGAATTCTCGACAACCCGCTACACACTCGGTGTTCCCATCTCGTCCCTGCAGGGAATCTCGCATCCGCTCGCGAACATCGCGGTCGCGGTCGAAGGCGGTCGGGCGCTGTCCCGCAAAGCCGCGTGGTACCTCGACAACGAACCCGATAACCGTCGCGAACTAGGCGGTGCGGCATTTTTTTTCATGACCGAGGAGGCATCGCGTGCCGCCACGATGGCGGTGCAGGTCCAGGGTGGCCTCGGCGTCTCGACCGAGGCAGCCGCGACTTCCTACCTGGTGCGTGCCCGCGGATGGTCGCTGGCCGGAGGTGATCCGGCAGAGACCGCGCGACACATCGCGACGATCGTGGCGGAGAACCGAACTGCCGACTCCGGCACGAATCTTGTTGCGGTGTAGAGGGGAAAACGATGGATTTTTCACGGGTGGAATTGACCGCCGACGAGCAGGGGTTTCTCGACGAGATCAGGACCTTCCTCGGAACACACGTCACAGACGACGTCCGCAGGCGTGACCGAGAGACAGGCGACAATTTCGACGAAGCCGTGCATCTGGCGATGGGCGAAGCCGGGTATCTCGAGCGGGAGTACCGCTCCGAGGAAGGAGGCGGATTCACCCGCGTCGAGCGACGGCTGTGGGCTCTCGAGCGTCGCCGCTCACACGTCCCGTGGGTGACGTGGGGAACCACGGTACTGGTGGCGCATTCCGTCGAGGCGTACGCGCAGCCGGATCTGCGAGACGAGGTCATGTCGCAGGTGTTCAGCGGTCACGTGCGGATGTGCCTGGGGTACACGGAACCCGAGGGCGGCTCGGACATCGCGACGTGCAAGACGAAAGCGGTGCGCGACGGTGACGACTGGGTGATCAACGGATCGAAGATGTTCACTACCGGCGCACACAATTGCCGGTACGTCTTCCTGATCACCAACACCGATCCGAACGCCGAAAGGAAGCACAAGAGCCTGACCATGTTCCTGGTCCCGCTCGACACTCCCGGCATTGAGATCCAGGGGCTGCGGACGGTCGACGGAGACCGTACGAACATCGTGTACTACAACGATGTTCGTATCTCCGATCGCTACCGGCTCGGTGAGGTCAACGAGGGGTGGACGGTGCTGCGCGGCCCGCTCGACACCGAGCACGGCGTCGTCGACGCTGCAGTGGACGGTCTCGACGACGTGTCGATCCTGCAGCACCAGGGCATGTTCATGGGGACCGCAGTGGACAAGGTGGCGACCATCGTCGGCCAGGAGGGTTCGGACGGCGGCCGCCGCATCGACGACGGACTCGTATCCCACCGTCTGGGGCGGAGCGTCGCCCGCATAGAGGCGGCACTGAGCACTCCGCACATGTTCGGCAGGGTGGCGATCGCGCAGGCAATGCGCGAGGTGTCCCTCGAACTCATGGACGTCGTGGGACCCACGTCGGTGCTGCCGATCGAGACCCCGGGTGCCCTCGATGACGGCGCGACAGAGTACCTGTACCGGTGGGCGCCGCTGTGCGGGATCTACGGGGGCACTCTCGAGGTGTTCCGCAACATGATCGCCCAGTACACGCTGGGAATGGGTCGGCCGATGTACGCACCCGTCAAGCGCTGACCTGCTGAACACCACAGCGACGAGAATGCCGGACGGACTTCGGGTCCGGCCGGCATTCTCGTCGTCTTTCGCAGGCTCAAAGGACCGCGCCGGACACCTTCGCGGCGATGATGTCGTCCCAGGTCATGCCGAGCTCCTCGAGGATCTCGTCGGTGTGCTCTCCGTGACCGGGTGAGCGACTCGGCGCGGCAGGGGTCTCGTCGAACAGGATGGGTGCGGTGACCGTCCGGTAGACCTCGCCCTTCGAATCGGTCACGTTCATCAGGTAGCCGTTGGCAGCGGCCTGCGGATCATCGAGCACCTCGGCGGGCGTTGCGATCGGCGACCACACACCGGGTTCGTCGGCGAGAATCTTCTGCCACTCCGTGAGGTCGCGTTCGGCGAAAATCTGCCGCAGGAGCGCGGTGGCATCGTCACTGTTCGAGACGAGGTTTGCCAGCGGGGTGAAACGTTCGTCGTCGCCGAGTTCAGGCCGGCCGATGCGCTCGCAGAATCCCTTCCAGAAGCGGTCCGCCTGCAGGAACACGAGCTGAACCCAGCGTCCGTCGCGGGTCTTGTACCGATTCACGACGGGGTTGGGTGCTTCGCCCTGCACGTACGGGGGGATTCGCTCGATACCGTAGTAGTCGGCAGCAGCGATGTCCGGTGCAACCGCCCACATTCCCTGTGCGAGAAGCGACCCGTCGACCACGGGTGGGCGCCCGGTGCGTTCCCGGTGGAACAGTGCCGCGGCGATCCCGCCGGCGAGGGTGATGCCGCCCTGAAGATCGCCGAAGGCCGGTCCCTGCGCGAACGGGAACTCCTGCCCGTCGGGCGTGAGGGCGTGGGCGACGCCGGCGCGTGCCGTGTACCCGGACGCGTCGAATCCGCCCTTGTCCCGGTCCGGCCCGAGAGGGCCCTGCCCGCTGCCCCGCGCGATGATCACGTTCGAGTTGAACTCGCGGATCCTCTCGACCGACAGATCGGCGCGTTCGAGTGCGGATGGAAGCCAATTGGTGAGGAGCACATCTGCTTTTGCGACCAGTGCGCCGAAGATCGCACGCCCCTCGGGCGATTTGATGTCCACGGCGATGCTGCGCTTGCCGTGGTTCCCGATTTCCATCATGAGGTTCGCGTCGACGCGCGATTCGGCAGGGTCGAGACCGCCCACGACGAGGTATCGGCAGGGATCACCTCCGTGGGTGTCCTCGATCTTGATGACGTCGGCGCCCCAGTCGCAGAGCGCGGAACCGGCGCACGGGACATAGGTCCAAGAGGCGAGTTCCACCACCCGGACACCTCTGAGCAGTTCGGACATGGCATTCCCTTCTCGCGGCACAAGTTGACTCTTCACCCGCTCTGGACGTTACTGTATCAATTACAGTTAGTCATCCCGTCGTATAGTCGAGGAGAGCGCATGAGTGAGGTAGTCGAAAGCTCCGAGGTAGGGGGACCCGAAGTCGGGAGTTCCGAGACCGAAACGAGCGTCGAACTCGGACAGCGCGTCGCAGCCCGGGCAGAAACCCGGCTGCTCATAGACGGAGAGCTCACTGAGGCTGCAGACGGTGCGACCTATCGGAACACCGCTCCCGCGACGGGGCTCGTTCTCGGCGATGCCGCCGCGGCAACCGCCCGCGACATGGACCGCGCGATCGGCGCGGCGCGGCGAGCGTTCGACGAGACCGGTTGGTCGACCGACCGGGCTCTGCGTAAGCGGTGCCTGCTGCAGCTCCAGGCTGCCCTCGAATCCGAGAAAGACCACCTGCGAGAGGAACTCGTCGCCGAGGTCGGATGCCCGACGATGGCAACCGGCGACGCCCAGCTGGACTGGCCGCTGACCGAGTCGCTCCGCTGGCCTGCTGCGATGGTCGACGACTTCGAGTGGGAACGAACCCTTGCCGGAGGTGGACTGTTCGGACCGCGCAACCGCCGGGTCGTCGTCAAGGAAGCCGCGGGTGTGGTTGCCGCGATCACGCCGTCGAACTACCCGATCGAGGTGATACTCAACAAGATCGGGCCCGCCCTGGCGGCCGGCAACACCGTCGTCCTCAAACCGGATCCGAACACACCGTGGAACGCGGCGCGACTCGCACGTCTCGTCGCGGAGAAGACCGACATCCCCGCCGGCGTGCTCAACGTCGTAACCACACCCGACAACGAGGTCGCCGGGATGCTCGTCGACGACCCCCGCGTCGATCTCATCTCGTTCACGGGCTCCACCTCAGTGGGGCGGATGCTGATGCGGCGCGGCGCAGCCACTATGAAGCGCATGTTCCTCGAACTCGGGGGCAAGTCCGCGCTCATCGTGACAGACGACGCGGATCCCGTGAAGGCGATCATGAGCACAATCGGCGCGTGCTCCCACGCGGGACAGGCGTGCGCCGTCAACACCCGAATCCTCGTACACCGGTCGCTGTTCGATCAGGTATCTGTGGGCGCCGCAGAAGCCTACCGACAGGTGCCGGTCGGCGACCCGGTGTTGCCTGAGACATTCGTCGGCCCACTCATCAGCGCATCGCAGAAGCAGAAGGTGCTCGACCTGCTCGCACGGGCACGCGACGGCGGCGCACACTTCCTCGCCGGTGGTGGTGAGATGGACGGGCTCGCCGAGCACCTGCGCGGCGGCAACTTCGTAGCACCCACACTCGTGACCGGACTCGGCAACGACGCCGAACTCGCGCGGGAGGAAGTATTCGGGCCGGTTGCTCTGCTCATCCCGTTCGACACCGACGACGAGGCAGTGCGGATGGCGAACGACAACCCGTTCGGACTGGCCGGTGCCGTCATGTCCGGATCGAGCGAACGCGGCAATGCCATAGCCCGGCGTGTGCGCACCGGAGCGATCGGAGTGAACGGCGGAATGTTCTACGGGGCAGACGCGCCGTTCGGGGGCTACAAGAACAGTGGCCTCGGACGGCAGTGCGGTACAGAAGGTTTCGAGCAGTATCTGGAGACGAAGACGATTGCCGAACGCCTCCCGCGGGGAGCGGTCTGACCGGCGCGTACATCGACCACCACCAGGAAGGTACGAAAGCATGGGCACATTCGACAACAAGGTCGCGATCGTCTCGGGAGCGGCCCGCGGACAGGGGCGCTCGCACGCGGTCGCCCTCGCGGCCGAAGGCGCGAACATCATCGCACTCGACATCTGCGCGGATCTCGACGGCAACACGTATCTGCTGTCGCGACCGGAGGACCTCGAGGAGACGGCGCGTCTCGTCGAGAAGGAAGGCGTTCGCGCACATACGGTGATAGCGGATGTGGGAGAACGCTCCGAGGTGCGGCGGGCGATCGCCGAGGGCGTCGCGCAGTTCGGGCGGCTCGATATCGTCGTCGCGAACGCGGGCATCTGCCCGATGGGCGACGGTCAGAGCCTGCAGTCGTGGTCCGACACCGTCGACACCGATCTCGCCGGCGTGTTCAACGTGGTGCAGGCGAGTCTGCCGCACCTCGGTGACGGTGCCTCGATCATCGCGACCGGCTCGCTGGCAGCACAATTGGGAAGCGCGACCAACCAGGGCCCGGGCGGTTCGGCGTACAGCCTTGCCAAGCAGCTGGTTGCACGATATGTCAACGATCTGGCAGTGCAGCTGGCCAAGAAGAACATTCGCATCAATGCGGTGCATCCGACCAACGTGAACACCGACATGCTCCACAACGAGGGCATGTACCGGGTGTTCCGCCCCGACCTCGAGCACCCGACCCGGGAAGAAGCCGAGGTGGCGTTCCCCGCGATGCAGGCGATGCGGGTTCCGTACATCGAGCCGAAGGACGTGTCCGAGGCGGTCGTGTTCCTCGCGAGCGATTCGGCCCGGTACATCACCGGAAGCCAGCTGCGCATCGACGCGGGTGGCTACGTCAAGTCCGTTCCGTGGAAGGGCTGAGACCGTGGCAGACGTGATCGGATTCCTCGGTGCCGGGCAGATGGGTGAACCGATGGTGCACCGCCTGCTCGCCGCCGGACACGACGTGCTCGCCCACGCCCGGAAGGAAGCGGTGCGCAACCGGCTCACCGACGCCGGTGCGCAGCTCTCCGATTCTGTCGCCGACCTGGCGCGACGGGCCGATATTCTCGTCGTCTGCCTGTTCTCCGACGATCAGCTCGTCGAGTTGGCCACCGGCCCGGACGGGTTCATCGCGCATGCCGAACCCGGGACGGTGGTGGTCTCGCACGTCACAGGCAACGTCGGCACGCTCGACAAGCTCCGCTCCCTGTATTCGGACGGACCGACCGTGGTCGATGCGCCGGTGAGCGGCTCGGCCGAGGACATCGCCGACGGGAAACTCACGGTCCTGCTCGGCGGCGACACCGCCGTGCTGGACCGAGTCGAACCGGTGGTGCGTGCCTACGCCGACCCGGTGATCCGGACCGGCGAGTTCGGCAGTGCGCTGAACCTCAAGCTGGTCAACAACATCCTGTTCGCCGCGAATGCACAGCTCGTCGCCGCCGCGGTCGAACTCGGCGGCAGGCTCGGTGTCGACGGCACTGCACTTCTCGACGCGATCGCGTCGAGCAGCGGTCGCAGTCATGCGCTCGCCTCGATCCGGAAGGTCGGCGGCGTCGATACGTTCACCCAGGCGGCGTCACCGTTCCTGCGTAAGGACGTGGCGGCCTGCGCCGCGGCCGCAGCGGACGCGCACGTCGACCTCGGTTGGCTCGGCACCGTCGTCGCGGACGGTCCGATCTCCCTGGTGAAGTCGACGGTGACCGAATGAGCGTGTCCCTTCTGCTGGAGATGGCAGTCTCGGCCGACCCCGACCGGGTTGCCGTCGTCTCCGAGAACACACGTGTCACCGCGGCCGAGTTGCACGGGATGGCCCGGCGCGGCGGTACCCACATCGCAGGCAGCGGTGCCCGCTCTGTCGTGTACGTCGGCACGGGCGGAGCGATGCTTCCACTGCTGATCTTCGCATCGGCGCACGGCGGAATTCCGTTCACCCCGCTGAACTATCGACTCGGCGAAGGTGCCTTGCACGAGCTGATCGCGCGCCTGCCGGAACCGCTGGTGGTAGCCGACCGGGAGTACCTGCAGACCATGTGGCGCTCCGGCGCGGACGTCATCGAGTCACAGGCCTTCCTCGATCTGGCGAGCGCGTCCGGTGACACCGGTGAAGAGGTCGCGGTCGACCCCGATGATGTGGCGGTGGTGCTGTTCACGTCCGGTACCACATCGAAGCCGAAAGCAGTGGAGCTCAGTCATTCCAACCTGTCCGGCTATGTGATGGCGACCGTCGAGTTCGCTTCTGCAGGTTCGGATGACGCTGCGCTCGTGTGTGTTCCGCCCTACCATGTCGCCGGTGTGAGTGCCGCCCTGTCGAATCTGTATGCGGGGCGTCGAGTGGTGTATCTGCGGCAGTTCGACGCTCAGCGGTGGGTGTCGCTCGTGCGCAGCGAGAACATCACCAATGGGACGGTCGTCCCGACGATGCTCGAGCGGATCGTGGTCGAACTCGAACACAATCCGACATCATTGCCGTCTCTTCGTGCGCTGGCCTACGGTGGGTCGAAGGTTGCGCTTCCGCTGGTGCGACGCACCCTCGAGCTGCTTCCGGACGTGGGATTGGTCAATGCGTACGGTTTGACGGAGACCAGTTCGACCATCGCAGTTCTCACGCCGGAGGACCACTGGGCAGCCCGCGACAGCCACAATCCGGAGATCGTGGGACGCCTCGGCTCGGTGGGCCGGCCGGTTCCGGGCATCGAGATCCAGATCCGTGACGAGTCCGGTACGGTGCTGCCGGCGGGCGCACCCGGCCAGCTGTTCGTGCGCGGACCGCAGGTCTCGGGTCGGTACACGGGGATCGGTTCGGTGCTCGACGACGACGGCTGGTTCCCCACCCGTGACCTCGCGACGGTCGACAGGGACGGTTACGTGTTCGTCGCCGGTCGCTCCGACGACACCATCATCCGCGGTGGTGAGAACATCGCGCCGGCCGAGGTCGAGGAGGTGCTCGTCGAACATCCCGATGTCGCGGCTGTCGCGGTGGTCGGTGTGGAGGACGACGAATGGGGGCAGGCCATGGTCGCGGTCGTCGTTCCGCGCGACGGCACCGACCCCGATGCCGAAGATCTCCGGGCGTTCGTGCGATCGCGGGCCCGCGGATCGCGGACGCCGGATCGAATCGTGTTCCGCGGGGACCTGCCCGTGACGGAAACCGGCAAGCTCCTGCGTCGGGTTCTCGTCGCGGAACTGACTGAGGCGCTGCAATATCAAGGGAGAGATGTTCGATGATCAAGACCGGAACGAGACTGGAGAGCCAGGTCTGCGACACGCAGGTGATCGTGGTGTCGGCGACCGGGTCGCTCGATGAGATCCGTTGTGGTGGAGTCGGCATGGTGGTACTGGGTTCGGCCAAGGAAGCCGGCGTGGTGCTCGACGAGGCGTTCACCGAGGGCCCTGCGCTCGGCAAGCGCTACGTGACCGAGGACGGTGCGGAGGTGTTGGTGACCAAGGCGGGCAGGGGGGCGCTGTCCGTCGGAGCCACCGTGTTGACGCTGAAAGAGCCGAAGGCGTTGCCGGCCAGCGATTGACGACGAAGCAGAGCGGGCGGAACGAGTCAGGTTGGCGCCGGATGAGATCCGTTGTGCCGGAGTTCGGGAGGATGTAACCCTGATCCGGGGTTGCATGGGTTCAGTTCCGAATCCGTATGGAGTTTCGGGAAGGTATGGAAAATTTCCCATACCTTCCCAAACAGTCCCCGAAATCCCCCGATCTGCAGACCTACCTCAGCGCGGAGTTGGTTATGTGATCGCGCGCTGCGCCGAAGAGTTCGGTTCCGTTTCGGTCGGCCATGGACTAGTAGGACTTTGTTACGTCGGGAAGGCATGGTGGCACAATGGGCAGGTACCGATCCAACGAGCAAGTGCGCGTTGGAGTTCACGGAGGATTCCGTAGAGGTTCAGTCCTGCCCAACCGCTTTTGGGTCGGTCAACCGTAAGGTGGTGATGAACAGGTGAGCGGCGGTGACCACGGTGGCGTGGTGATGCCATCCCAGCCAGGAACGTCCCTCGAAATGGTCAAGCCCAAGACCGGTTTTCAGCTCCCGGTAGTCGTGTTCGATACGTCAGCGGATCTTGGCCAGACGCACCAGCTCAGCGAGAGAGGTCTCGGCCGGCAGGGTGGAAAGCCAGAAGTCGGTGGGCTCGTCGGCACCGTCCGGCCACTGCGCGAGCAACCACACCCGAGGCAGGGTGCCGTCCTCGGCGCGGGGAATGTCGCGGTTCGCCGGACGGACCCGCAGGGCAGCGAACCTCGAGCGCATCGCCGCGGTGGGGTTGCCGGGGTCGGCCTTGGTGCCGTGGCGCCACGTCACGTCCCGCAGAGCGGAGGTTCTGGCGGCGAGGACCAGATCCTTGCAGGTCGAATGCGGATCCTGGTAGCGCGGTGTCGGCGGGCGTCCGCGCCCGGTGTACGCCGCGGCCTCTGGGACGACGCCACCGGGATAGGCCGTGGTAGCGCCTTTGACGGCGACGACATAGCCGACGCCACGGTCGGTCAGGCCCTCACGAAACGCGGTGGCGTCGCCGTAGCCGGCGTCGGCGGCCACCATCGGCGGGACCCGGCCCCACGCGATCAGCTCGTCGATCATCTCGAGCGCCAACTCCCACTTGCGGCGATGATGCTCGCCGGTGGGGACCGCGGACCGCATCCGGCGAGCGGTGATCGCCGCGACCGCCTTGGGGTCGGTCGTGGACTGATCGTCCCAGCTCTCGGGCAGGAACAGCCGCCAGTCCAAGGGCGCCGAGGCGGCATCGGTGGCGGCATGCACACTGACCGCGATCTGGCAGTTGCCGACCTTGCCCAACGTTCCCGAATGCTGCCGCGCCACCCCGGGCGAGCCGTCCCCGTCCTTGGCGAAGCCGGTGTCGTCGATGACCCACGCGTCCGGATCGATCAGATCGCATGCCTTACGCGAGAGCGTCTTCCGGACCGGAACCACGTCCAACGGCGCCGTGGTCACGAACTGCTGCAGGCGCTGGTGATCGACCCTGAGCCTCTCGGCTATCGGCTGCATCGACTTGCGACGCCCGTCGAGCAGTAACCCCCGGGCGTACACCCCCGCCGTCGCCCGCTGATCCTTCCGCTTCAACGACGCGAACACCTCACCGACAAACGAATCCAGACGTTCGTCGACCTCGGCCAGGGCTGCAGCATCCACCCATGATCGTCTCGAGAATCACGCCGAATCTCGAGCCCTCACAGCCGAAGTGGCAAACCTAACAAAGTCCTACTAGACGGTCTCGCCTGGGATCCCGACACTTGGGCACGCCTGAGGTCAGCCACCACACGAGTGGGATCGACGTTTACGGGAGGAAGCGACTACCGCGATCGATGCCGCCTCGACGCCAGCCGTGACTCTCGGCGGCACTGACTGGTGTGCTCGCTGTAGGCCAGGCGAACCTTTGGCGAGGAGGACTTCTGCGTAGGCGAGAATCTGCGCCGACTCGGTATCGGCCACCGAGATACATCCGCGCCGATCGGGAGGTCGGCGATCAGCTCTACTTTGCCGTGAGATTCATCGTGATTTCCTACTGACAGATGTTGGGTTGATGCGTTGCATCGCGGTCAGATGGCGAGTTCGCGGGTGACGACGCGGTCGGAGACGAGATGCAGTACGCGCTTGGGCAGGATCTTGGTGAGCAGTGCGGTGAAGCGCGCGCGGCGGCCTGGAATGATCATGAATGTGCGCTCGTCGATTCCTGTGATGATCTGACGCACCGCGGATTCGAGTTCGAGCGTTCCGGCCATCTCCTTGAGTGCACGAGTGGGCGCCAGCATGGTTTCGCGTTCTTCCGCCACCATGGGTGTGTCCACCTCCGGCGGGCACACCACCGAGACGTCGACCCGATCCGGGTGTCGTTCCAGCCGCAGGACTTCAGCTAGTCCGACAACGCCGTACTTGGACGCGCAGTACGCGGCATAGGAGTAGTTCGGGACCAACCCCGCCATCGAGGCGATCAACACCAGGTGCCCGCCGACACCGAGGTGCCGCAGTGTGGCGGCGGCGACGTTGCGGCTCCCGACGAGATTGATGTCGACGATCCGGCGGAACGCCTCCTCGGGCAGCTCGTCGAACACCGCGGCCTGCTGGACACCAGCGCAGTTGACGACGAGGTTCAGACCCCCGAAGGTGGCGACGCCGCGGTCGGTGGCAGCCACGACGTCGGCGCCGTTGCGGACGTCGACCTCCTCAACATGCACCCGGCCCGAGGTGGCGGCCTGAAGCCGGGTGCGGACCGCCGAGCTCAGGCGCAGGTCGAGGGCGATGACCGCGTTGCCGCGCTCGCCGTAGAGTTCGGCCAGCCGCAGACCCAGCCCGGAGCCCGCACCGGTGATCAAGACGGTCTTCGTGGGGCCGGACGTGGCAGAAGTGTTTTTCATCCAATGTCTCCGTGTGTGGGCGCGCGATGTCAGCCGCGGGTGATGGCCGAGTCGGTGGTCGGGGTCGTTGCCGTACCGGCGGCTGCTCTGTTCGCCCATCGGAGACCCTCGTCGAGGTCCGCGCGGTTGGTTGCCCAGGCATCGCGGAAGAAGTTCTGTGCCATAGCCCACGGGTACCGGTTGGTGGCGCGCGGCATCAGCGCAGCGGCGCGGGCGAGGTAGCCGGACTGCATGTCCAGCAGAGGTCCCTGCGGTCCGAGGTAATCGGGCAGGGCGGGTGCGACCCAATCGGCCCTGGTTCGGCTGAGGCGACGCAGGATGCGCGCGAGCAAACGCGCGCTCATGTCGGCGCGCATCGTCCAGGACAGGTTGATGTAGCCGATGCAGAACCCGAGGTTCGGAATGTTGGAAAGCATGACTCCGCGGAAGGCGGTTTCCCTCGACAGGTCGATGATAGTGCCGTCGACACGGATCTCGATGCCTCCGAGCAGTTTGATCGACAATCCGGTGGCGGTGACGACGATGTCGGCCTCGACGGTGCGTCCGTCGGTGAGTCGCAGGCCCTCGGGGACGAAGGTGTCGATGCTGCCGGTGACCATGGTGGCGCTGCCGTTCTTGACGGCGGTGAAGAGGTCGCCGTGCGGGGCGATGCACAACCGCTGGTCCCACGGGTTGTACGGGGGGGTGAAGTGTTCGTCGACGACGGCTTGAGATCCAGTGCCGGCGATCGCGCCCTTGCGTAGCAGCGCCTTCATCAGTCCGGGTGCGCGGCGGCAGGCCTGGTAGAGAGTCCACTGCAGCGCCGTGTTCTTGGCGCGCATCAGACAGTGCGCGGTGCCAGCGGGGAGGAAACGCCGGGCCGTGTCGGCAATGGGGTCGTGCCGGGGTTGAGCCAGGACGTAGCTCGGAGTCCGTTGCACCATCGTCACATCGGCGCCCAGCTTCGCCAGGCTGGGAACGAGGGTGACCGCGGTCGCGCCGGAGCCGATGACGGTGATCCGCTTACCGGAGCATGCGAGGTCCTCGGGCCAGAATTGCGGATGCACGATCTCTCCAGTGAAGTCGCCGACGCCCTGGAACTCCGGATCGTAGGGGTTGTCGTAGTCGTAGTAACCGGTGCACATGATCACGAACTTCGCCGTGATCGTGGTCTCGGCGCCCTGGACAGTGCACTTCACCGTCCACCGGGCATCGGCGCTGGACCAGTCGCCGGAGTGGACCTTCGTATCGAACTGGAGGTGCTTGTCGATGCCGAAGGTCTCGGTAACCTCTGTCAGGTAGGCGAGGATCTCGTTGCCGTCGACGATCACGTTCTTGCCTGTCCACGGGTGGAACGGGAAAGCCAGCGTGAAGAAGTCGGAGTCCGACCGGATACCGGGGTAGCGGAACAGGTCCCATGTTCCACCGAGCTGCCTTCGGCGATCGACGACAAGGTAGGTCAGGTCCGGGTTCTGCTCCTGGACCCGATAGGCGGCGTTAATGCCGGAGATACCGGCGCCGACGATCAGGACGTCGACCTCGCGTGACTCAGTGGTGTTGGGCAGGTTGCTCATAGCGGAACTACTTCTTCCTTTGTCGGACAACAGTGTGCGCAATGAGAGGACTGCACAGACCGAGGATTTGCGTTCGCAGTTCATGCAGGCTGCATAGATCTGCGGACCAGTAACCTCAGATTAGGCAATCCGAGGTCTGTTGTCATCAACATCTCGGAAACTGCTAGACTTACCAGTGCAAACAGGTTCGCCAGAGCCTCTATTCTGATGTCGTAAGGTTCCTGTTTGAGATCGAAGGGACGTGATCTGCATGAGCGAAGGGCGCGCATACGGCGGAGAATCCGCCGAGGCGCGTGCGGCGCGTCGCCGGGCCCAGTTGCTTGCCGCCGGTCTGGCAGTGTTCGGCACGATTGGCTTCCGTAAGGCCACCGTCAGGCAACTGTGCCGCGAGGCGCGAGTGGCCGACCGGTATTTCTACGACGAGTTCTCCAGCACCGAGGACCTGCTGCTGGCGGTGTATGACGAGTGCCACCATGTGCTGCGCAGCGCCGTGACCTCGGCGATCGCCGACCTTCATGCGGAGGCCGGAATCGACGACGTGATCACGGTCGGGCTCGATGCCTATCTGGCCTGCGTGCAGGATAATCCGCCGCTCGCACGGTTGCTCTGGTACGAGGTGCTCGGTGTCAGCGAACAGGTCGAGCGACGCCATGTCCAGCGACTCAACGAGTTCGGTGAACTGCTCGGCCTGATCCTCGAGTCGCGCGGATTGCGCCTGGTCGAGCAGACGGTGGCTGGGCGTTCCATCCTCCTTACCGCCATCGCGGGTGGGGTCAGCCAGGTCACGATGAACTGGATCGACAACGGCTATTCGGCTCGCCGGGCCGATCTCGTCGCACCACTCGCGTCCTTCATCCGTAGCGCCGCCGAAATGGCGCGAGTCCGGTAGCGCGGGCCGCCTGATCCGGTCCGAGCACCTTCAGAAGACCCCGTGCCCGAGCCTTTTCTGCTGCCTGAGCAGCCCGCAGACCTCATCACACCGCTCCAGGGATTCGTGCGGATCCATCCCTGGTTCCGGCGTTCGTCCGAGCCGCTGTTTCTTCATCACGAGCCCCGGGCACCGAGCAGGTGAGTGGGCATCGTGTCAGGAGGCAGCTCCGGGCACGAACCGCTTCACGCCGGATTCCTGGGCCGCGGAGTGCTCGATGCGGCGGTGCCCGGCCGCGTATTCGCCTCTCCGCACAACAAACAGATCTATGCGGCCAGCCAGGCCGTCGCCGTGGGCAGCAGTGTACTGCACATCATGAAGAGCAAGACCGGGGACAAGATCAACTTCGGCATCGCCGCCGAACGAGGCCGAGGTCTTGAACGCCGGCTTCTGTGTGATCGTCTCGCGTTGATCATCCGCGACCCGATCTTCGGATCGCGGGCCCACGACGGCACCAGCCTGTTGACTGGACTACGAACGGACACGCCGCAGAGTATTGCGCGTGCGTGTCCCGTACGCATCGCCCACCGACCCGATCGAGTGTCGATCGGTCGGTGTCCGGTGAAGGACTCGGCGTCAACGGTGAACATCACCGGATGCGGGCATTCGGCCCTGTCCGACGAACTCCGCGGCGCCTCCGGCGAGTACTTCAAGGTGAAAGGACCCCGGCAACCGACGATCGACGACATCGCCGCCTACTACCGCGAACGGAAGATGGCTGCCAACACATCACCACGGTGGACCATGCGTGAAATCTGCGTCGGCGCGTATCGAATCCGCGCCGGCGGTCGATAGTTCGTCCCGGAGATGTGATGCTTCAATCCGGGGCTGACGCATGGTCGGCACGAAAGAGGGCGACACTCGGCGATTTTCGCCGCCGAGCTGGCATCCGAACCGGCTCGGACAGATGATCTCTCACTGGGAAGCGCCGGCCTGCTCGTGCTTTGGGGGCACGATCAGGGCCGGGCCCAATATCGAGGGGACCTCGCGTCGAGGCTCAGTTCTTCACGGAGTTGCCGCCCGGCAAGATCACTTCATCATCATCGTGCACGTCGATCCCGCTCGGCCGCGAGTATGGACGCGAGCAGCCGCCACCGACGATGTCGATGCCGAAATATCACACGGGCGAACAACGCCGTCCCCCACCCACGAAACCCCTCCTCCACCTCGACCTCGTCGGTGTAACGGCACGTCGTGTCGTCCAGCGGGAGGAAGGCCAACCGATGGTTCCACGTCCGCACCGGGCCACCACGCTCATGCGTGTAGATCTCGAGATCGTCGAGACGAACAATGCGGATCTCGTGGGTCCAGGTCGGAAATAGACCGAACCACTTCACCCTGCCACTCGCGCAAAAGCCGGGGGTCACTGAGACATCCGGCGGCGGGGCCTCGTCCATCGCGAAGGTCAACACCGGCGCGAGGACGAATTGCATCACCTCGGGGGTCGCGGCCAGCTTCCGGGCCCGCTCGGCAGAGAGCGGAAGATCTGTACTGATCGATATCGTTGTCATGATTGCTCCTTCCGGAGCTCTGCGTCACCGCGCCGGACCGCGATGACGTTGTCGAATACCGTGGCCGTCGTCTCGCCGTCCGGGCCTGTTGCGATTCGCTGTGTGCGTTCGCATCGAACCACTGACCATTCCGGCCGAGCTGTTACTGCGCAAGTGTCTCCTCCGGTTCCGGAAAGGAGGACGGATCGCGCCGTTCCCACGACCACGGCGCCGAGGGAGCATGGTCGATTACAACAAGGTGGCCCCCTGTCGAAGTCCGGGCCATAGCCTCGCGGAGCACCGCGGCCCGGTCGAATTCGATCGGACTGTGGAAGTAGTTCGCATACACGAGATCGAACGGCCCGGCAGGTCGAGTTTCGGTGAGGTCGTGGCATTGTGCATCCACCGAGTCCCCGAGGCCCGCCGCTTTCGCACACCGGTGCGAACTCGCCGTACAGCGGTCGCGGACACATCAGTCACCGTGACAGTCCATCGCACGGACGCCAACCGCAACGCGTCTCCTCCCTGGCCGCATGCCATGTCCCACCCGTGCCCGATCGGCACGGCGAGGTCGGTCAATAGTTGTTCGAAGACGGCGTTGGGCTGGCGTGTCCCCGAATCGGGCGCCTGCGCGAACAACGGTTCCCAGAACTCGGCACTCGGCGTGTGCAGGTCGCCGACATCACGTGTCATCGCGATTGTTCCTCTCGTCAGACGAATCAGTTCTTCGGACGCTGCGTGGCCTCGCCTGTGTGTCACCATCTGCCCCGGCGTCATCCTGTCGGATCGACATGGGAGGAGCCGGCGTGGAGCCGGATCGCACGTCGGCGACCGCCATCTATCCACGCGGGAGTGGCATGTCGACCCTCCGCATAACGATGCTTCGATACCACAGTGATGTCCACGAGACCGAATCGGTTGCTGCGCAGTCTTTCTGCTGTCGGTTCGGGCGCAACTGACCGACTCGGCCGCGAAATCGACCGCGGGAATCGATTCCTCCGGGCCCGGGACCCACGCGCCGCATTTTGCTGACAACCATGACCACCCCCGACCAACTATCGAACACATCGCCCGGGCCGACCGATCCGCCGTGTGCTGCCGACAACGTCATCGGTGCATCCCGAACCCTACGGCATGTAGTCAGCACATAGGTTTGGTGGGCGGCCTTCTTCACCAGCACTTCCGATCACCGACCGACTGTGTCCGTGTGGTGTTTGGAACCAGCGCGATCGCAACAAGTGTCGGAACAACGAGGGAGATCGCGACGCCAACACCTCCACCTAGGTTGAGCCCGATGCTGGCGACAAGCGCGCCGGTGAAGACACCGAGGCTCATGCCGGCCGCATTGATACTGTACGCGGACGGGGTGAGTTCCTCTCCACGCTCTGCGATCTGCGTCGTGACAAGAGCTGCAACGATGGCGTGGCTGAAGCCCATGACTGCCGTCGCGATCAGTGCGAAGGGAAGCCACTCTGTAGTGAAGACGATGATGACCGCGACAGCGGCACAGAGCAGCCCCACGTAGAGAAGTCGTCGCCTCCGTGGCGCAGTCCCTCTCGCCCACCTCCCGGCAAGATAGTTGCCGGTGAAGAACGATGCGCCGCTGAGTGTCCAGATGAGCGTGAAGGAAACTGGATTGAGGGCGAATCGATCGTGGTAGTAGACAGCAAGGAACGCCAGGTACCCCATGAATGCGGTCGTGCGAAGGAATGCGATCCCAATGAGGGCCAAAAGATCGCGGCGATGCCGTAGCCGATGGAACGCTTCCGCGTATCGCAACGGCGTACTGCCCCCTCCAGACCCACTTTCGGCACGGAGGATGAGTATCGCGATGATCGCGGCCGTTCCGGCGGTGACCCACAAGGCGCCGTGCCAACCGTTCCACAGACCGATGCCTCCGATGACGGGGGCGGCGAGAACTGCAGCAAGGGACTGCGTGGCGGTGACGATGGTCGCTGCCCGGCCAGAATCACCATCACGGGTGAACGTGGTTGTTGCGATCGTCAACAGGGTGGGAGTGAGGACCGCGGTCGCCACGCCTATACCGATGCAGAACAGGACCAGAGCCGGCAGCGTGCCGAGGGTCGCGATCAGGCTTGCGGCTGAGAGAAGCACGAGTGCGGCTGACGTGGTGTGAGGGGCTGACCACCGTGCGATGAACGGTGCGAGCGCAATTCCCACGATGAGCGCGGCGACGCCGCCGAGCCCGCGGAGCGCACCCACGACCGAGGCTTCCTGCTCGGCTGCCTCAGCGATGGGAACGAGAAAGGTGGAGTAGATGGTGAATGGGAACAGGCTGATCACTGCCGCGAGTAGCACCCGCCACAGCGTGCGGATGATCAGGGAATCCGGTGTGGGCAGTGTGCCGCGCTCGGAGTGTCCAGGCGGCATGTCAGCGTCGGTGCGATTCGGCGTATTCGTGGAGATATTCGGCGAAGCCTTCCAAGCCATCGATGTTGCGGGGGCTCGAGATCGCCTTGTTGTAGTCGAGGACATAGAAGTTGTCGTTCACCACTGCGGGAAGGGTCGCAGTCGTGGGGTTCGACTTCAGGAAATCGATCTTCTCCTGTGCGGGCTGATCCTGGTATTCGAGGATGATGATCACCTCGGGTTCGGCTTCCACCACGGCCTCCCAGCTGGCTTCCGTCCACCGTGCCTCGACTTCACCGAAAATGTTGGTTCCTCCCGCGAAGCGGATGATGTCGTTCGGCGGCACCTGTTTGGCGGCGGTGAAGGGCTTGTCGGTCCCGAAGTCGTAGAGGAACACCTTGATCGGGTCTCCCTCAGGTGCGTGCTCCTCTACGGTTGCGACGCGCTCTTTGTATTCGGTGACCAGTGCTTCCGCGCGATCTTCGACGCCGAAGATCTGTCCGAGACGCTCCAGATCGGTGTAAAGGCCTTCGAACGGGGTGTGTTGTTCGGAGAACCCGGGATAGTTGAAACACGATTCGGAGTGCATGAAGCTCTGAATGCCGAGCGTGTCGAGGATCTCCGGGGTGATCCCCCGCGAGTCGGAGAAGCCGGAATTCCATCCGGCGACGACGAAGTCCGCGTTCGCATCGACGACGAGCTCCCTGTTGAGCAGGTCGTCGGAGAGGAACTCGCCCTTCTCGTACTCCGCAGCCCAAGGCGATTCGTTCACCGGAGGATTGGCCGGTGGGAGGACGTATCCCAAGACGTGGTCGGTCAGCCCGAGAGCGAACATTTTGTCCGCACTGCCGCCCTCGTAGACGATGGCGCGCTGCGGGGTGGAGTAATCCACTGGTTCGCCGCACCGATTCACCGTCACGGTCGTGGAACCCGTTCCTTGGCCGTCCTGAGGCGTGTCGACCTGGGCTCCACATCCCGTCAGTAGAAGCGTTGCTGCGGCTGCCGAGGCCGCAGCAGCGGACCTTCTCCGCTGTGGTGCACGTGTTGTCATCTCTGTGCTCCTTCCGTCTAGGGGTTCGAGCCGTCTAGGGGTTCGAGGCAACCGGTGGTTGCATGTCGTCGCCGGTCAGGGTGAAGAGAATCTGGGGGTTCCCGGTGATCGGGTGGCTGACAATGAAGACGGATACACCGAAGACCTCGGCGATCAGTTCCCGGGTGAGAACCTCACGAGGTGCCCCACTTGCCACGAGATGTCCCTTCGAAAGGACACCGATCCGGTTGCATGTGGCGGCAGCGAGATTCAGGTCGTGGAGGACGATGACGACTGTGAGACCGCATCGGCGCAGGTGCCCCAGGAGCTGGATTTGATGTCGCAGATCCAGATGGTTGGTCGGTTCATCCAAGATCAAGATGCTCGGTTCTTGCACGAGTGCTCGTGCGATCAGGACCCGCTGCTTCTCTCCGCCGGAGAGGTCCATGATGCCCCGGTGGGCGAGATCGAGGACGTCCATCTGGTTCATCGCGCGGGCACACAGTTCGCGCTCGGAGTCTGTGAGTGGGTCGTTTCCCCGCTTGTACGGCGTACGACCCAGTGCGACGACCTCTTCGACCGTGAAATCGAAGTCCGCGCCGCCCTCCTGGGTCAGCGCAGCGACGCGCTGGGCGCTGTCGCGCAAGGGAAGGCGCCAGATGTCGTCCCCGCCGATCCGGACGATCCCTGCTGAAGGCTTGAGCGCCCGGTACACGCATCGCAATGCGGTGGACTTTCCCGAACCGTTCGGTCCGACGAGCCCGACGATCTCACCCGAGGACACGGATAAGGACAATCGGTCGACAAGGTCGCGTCCGTCGATAGTGACAGTCAGATCATCGAGGCCGAGGTCCATCATTTCCCCCCGAACACATAGCTCTTGCGCCGCATCAGGTAGATGAACACCGGCACCCCGATGATCGCGGTCAGAACGCCGAGCGGCAGTTCCCTGGGAGCTACGAGCGTGCGAGCGAGCAGATCGACACACACCATCAAGATGGCGCCGATGAACGGTGCGACGAGCAGCAACCGGGCGTGAGTTGCACCGATCAGCATCCGTGTGATGTGCGGTATGACCAGCCCGACGAATCCGATTGTTCCGCTGACGGCGACCATCGTCCCTGTCATCACTGCCGTGACCACGAAAAGCGTCTTCCGGCTGCGCGTTGCGTCGATCCCGAGGCTGGCCGCGGTCTCGTCCCCAAGAGACATCACATCGAGCGAGCGACCGGATCGGCGGAGTACAACGATTCCTGCGAGGACGAAAACTGTTGTGATGGGGAGCGATCCCCACGTCGCTGCACCGAACGAGCCCATCGTCCAGAACAGCACAGTGCCCGTCGCCTCACTCGTGGGCGTGAAGTAGATCATCACGCTCATGACTGCCTGAAAGCCGAAGGACAACGCCACACCGGTGAGGACCAATCGCAGTGGACTGACGCCGACGTTCCCGTAGGCGATCGCGTACACCAGGATCGTCGCCCCGATCGCGCCGATGAACGCTCCCGCGGAGACGGCGTAGATTCCCAGTACAGATAGTGCACCGAACAGCGACACTGCGACCGCGCCGACGGATGCGCCTGAGGAGACACCGAGGATGTATGGATCCGCGAGCGAGTTCCGGACCAGCGCCTGGATCGCCGCACCTACCGCCGCAAGCCCCGCTCCCACCACGACGGCGAGGAGCACACGGGGTGTTCGGATCTGCCAGATGATCTGATAGCGGGTGACCTCATCGGCCGAGATCGTCCCGCCGGTCAGCGCGGACCACAGGTAGCGAACGGTATCTCCTGGCGGCACGACTGCGGATCCCAGTCCGATCGCAATAAGCGCCGAGACCAGCAGAACTGTAAAAAGTCCCGTCACGAGAACAGCCGTTCCCTTCGGTCCCGCAATCCAACTTGCTCGGCGATCCGGACTCGCCTGCATCCCACCGGCCGTGGGTGATGGCACCTTGGCCGTCATCGGATCGCGAAGAAGGACGAAATAACCATAATGATAACCATTGTCAACTAGACTGTTTGCTCAGGTCAAATCGCGCTCATTTTGAACCACCTGGGCTTGGTCAGCGAAGGCAAGTAGGATGCGAGAGCTCCAACATGACGTCGCAGTGTTCGACGAGGCCCACCGCTGCAACGATGCGGTCAGGGGGCTTCCAGACCAGGATGCGATCGTGCGCCTGGACGGTGCGGCGCTCACTGAGCAGACCGACGAAGAGGCCCGCGAGCGAGGATCCGCGCGGTGAGCGATCCCCGGCTACTGGAAGGGTCGAGCCCGGTCAGCCCACCTTCGTCGCAAACTCAAGTATGGCGAGCATCGCGGTGAAACGACTTTCCCGTTCGGTGATGTAAGTTTGCTGCCCGTCCCAATGATCGACGAGTTCCTTAGCCTCAAACTTTCGTCTGGCTAGGCTGACCTGTGGATAACCCGTAGGTGACAGCGTTGTCGTATCGAGGCACGCGGGGTCGCCGACGCTGGTCCAGGCGGTGTCGATGAGGTGGTTGTATGGCCAACCCCTCGGCAGTCGCAGCAATTGCCTTCTGCCTGTATGGACGATCCGGCCGGCGACGGCAAGGATCCGCAGGCGCAGCCGTGTGGGTTCCCACCGGCGGACCGGTGCATGCTCACCCCAAGCAAGAGCCTGAGTCCAGGCTAGTAATTCTGCTGCGAGGGAGACGACTTCAAGCCAGATCTGATTCTGCCCGAAACCGTAAAACGGCAGGGTTCCGCAGTCCGGTGTCCTTCAACCCGCGGATACGGTCCTCAGCGCCTGCTCACGGGTCCGGTTCAGGCACTTCGAGACAGTGATGTGTCCAAAATCTCACCGACCTCGGTCAGCTTTGTCACACCGCTGCTGGGCAAGCGGAGTTCGCGGATCGGGTCGGGCAGGGTGTCGTAGCTGGAGTTCGCCACTGCCAATGGGGCGGTGGTGCCGGCGTGGGAGTCAGATCGATGTGGAAGTCGTCGCCGTCGACGGAGAAGTGGTACAGGCGGCCGGCGAATGCGAATCCGTGCGAAAGCTCGAGCAGGAACGCCTCGAGTCGGTTCATCAGGGGCGGCTTCGAGTTCACGTTCGACTACTCGTTCGGTGAGGCCGAGGAAGTCGAACACGTACGGGTCTCGGACGAGCTGCCTGGCCAGGTCCGACGCCTTCATGGGCAGGTGGTCAGGGAAGTTCGACGGAGCTGCCCCGATCCTGCGGTGCAGTCCCCCGGCGATCTGATGAGTGCAGTTCTCGGGCGCGTGTGCGCGACGGGTGGTGCGGTCAGCGACCCCACACGTCGAGGATGTCGTCTGTGGTGGTGACGGTGGCCAGCACGCTCAGCGTGTTGTCGATCATCGCTTCCCCGTACTCGGCGGGTATCCCCGCGACCGCGTCGCTGGGCAGCACCACCCGGTACGCCTTGTTGACCGCGTCCATGACCAGATTGGGTATCGCGACATTCAGTGACACCCCGACCGGCACGATCGTGTCGATTCCGAGGTTGCGCAGGACCGCATCCAGGTCGGTTCCGCCCATCGGCCCCAGCCCGTGTATGCGGGTCAGCACCACATCGGATTCCGCGGGACCGAACTGCGGCAGCAGGGACGCGCCGTCGCTACCCGGAGCCATCGACGTCGACCGGCTCCCGATCGCGAAGAGTTTCGCATTGTGGTTGGAACCGAGCCCGTCGTCGCGCCGCTGCACCAGGCAGTGGACGACGCGGACCCCGGCTGCCCGGCCAGCGGGAAGTAACCGGCCGATGTTGGGTAGTGCCCGCCGCTCAGCCTCGCGCGCCAGCGCTCGCATGCCTGCATCCGGGCCGACGACAGCGCCCTGCAGTTCCTGCGTGACGATTGCCGTGCGGCCCGGATGGAGAAGCTCCGAGAGGGTCGGTGCGGTCACGCACGTGCCTTGATCGGTGTGCCGGCTGAGGATTCTTCGGGAGGAACCTCGTAGAACTGCTGCGCCCACCGGCGCATCGCCATGTACGGCTTGGCGTCGACGCGTCCGAGCGGAGGATTCTCGACGTAGATCTGGTACCGCCAGATGTCGAGATCCTCGAAAACCGTGTGGAGAAAACGTCGCTCGACCTTCTCCTGAATTTTCTTCGGAGCGACATCGCAGGTGTCGCCTTGCTCGCGTGGCCACCAGATCGAATAGAACAGATCGGAATGCCCGTTGTCGACGGGGGTGCAGGCGAAGATCAATCGATGGTTCTGGGCGCCCTCGAATGCGCTCATCGCGTATCCCAGCCCCGAGAAGTGGCTGTGGATACGCAGCGCCATCTTGTCCGGGTCGTCGCTGGTGGTATCCGGCCAGCCGGTGAGGAACCGCCACTCATTGTCCACCGCTTCCCAATCCAGGGAGACCGGCGTGACGGATGCGCCGTGGACATAGCGGAAGTGCGCACTGTCGGGTCCGTTCTCTGCCACGACCTGGGGATGAACGGGTTCGTAGTCTGCGCGACGGGAGAAGGTCGGATAGATGGGATAGTACTGGTCCGGGCCCGCGGTGATCTCGGGGAACTTCGTGAACGGGTCGGGCAGTTCCCACTGCGGCGGCTTCCCGTCCGGCTGATGCCACATGTACACGATTCCGTGCTGTTCCTGGATCGGGTACACCCGCAGCTTCAGGGCCTTGTTCGGACGGTCGGGGTCGTACGGGATGTAGCGGTTGGAACCGTCGGGGCCCCACCGCCAACCGTGGAATGGGCACTCGATGCAGTCGCCCACGACCTTGCCGCCATGTCCGAGGTGTGCTCCGAGGTGGCGGCAGTTGCCGGTCATCACGTGCAGTTCGCCGTCGTCGTCGCGATAGGCGACGAGGTCTTCCCCGAAGTACCGCAGAGCCCGGCTCTGCCCCGCCTCGAACTCCTGCGACCAGCCGATCACGAACCATCCCGTGACCTTCCATGTGAACGGTACGTCCATGGGTGCCTCCCGGCATTGTCGAAAGTGAAGGTGCGATGAAGTCAGTTCGAACGCTGCATCTCGGTGGCGGCGGCGATCTGCTGTTCCCAGGCAGCGAGTTTCTCAGCGGCATTCGATTCGTGCTTGCTCAGTGCCCGGATGCTCACGTCGTGGCCGGCAGCGGCGGCGCGGAGTGCCCCGACGGTGGCCTGCTCGCGCGGCACGTGCACGAAGGGGTCGAACGAGTACCAGCGCATCGCATTGAGGTGGGTCATCTTGTCGACTTCGCCGTCGGGCACGTGGTCGTCGGCGAAGACACCGCCGAGTTCTTCGGGCGCGCCGGGCCACATCGAGTCGCTGTGCGGATAGTCCATCTCCCACGCGATGTTGTCGATGCCGATGTCGTGGCGGAGTTTGACGCCGAGCGGGTCGCTGATGAAGCAGGTGAGGAAGTGCTCGCGGAACACTTCGCTGGGAAGCTTGCCGCCGAAATCCTGCAGGGTCCAGGTCGAGTGCATCTCGAAGGTGCGGTCGACGCGTTCGAGGAAGTAGGGGATCCAGCCGGTGCCGCCTTCGGAGAGGGCGATCTTGAGATCCTTGTATTCCTTGACCGGGCGGGACCACAGCAGGTCAGCGGCGGCATTGACGATGTTCATCGGCTGCAGCGTGATCATGACATCCGGTGGGGAATCCACGGCGGGAATCGACAGCTTTCCCGATGAGCCGATGTGGACGGACATCACCGTGTCGGTGTCGACGAGGGCCTTCCACAAGGGGTTCCAGTATTCGTCGTGGAAGCTCGGGTAGCCGAGAGCTGCGGGGTTCTCGGTGAAGGTGAGCGAGTGCACACCCTTCTTCGCGAGTCGGCGTACTTCCTGCGCGCACAGTTGGGCGTCCCAGATCACGGGTAGGCCCATGGGAATGAAACGGCCGGGATAGGCGCCGCACCATTCGTCGACGTGCCAGTCGTTGTAGGCCTGAACGAGCGCGAGGGAGAAGTCGGAGTCCTCGGTGGCGAACAGACGGGCGGCGAATCCGGGGAACGACGGGAAGTTCATCTGGGCGAGGACGCCGCCGGCGTTCATGTCCTTGATGCGTTCGTGGACGTCGTAACAGCCGGGCCGGATCTCGTCGAGCCCTTCGGGTTCGAGGCCGTATTCCTCTTTGGGGCGTCCGGCGACGGCGTTGAGTGCCACGTTGGGGATGATGCGGTCCCGGAACTTCCACATGTCCGCACCGTTGTCCATGTGCACGAGTCGCGGTGCGTCGTCGGCATATTTCGCCGGTAGATGGTTGGCGAACATGTCGGGTGGTTCGATGATGTGGTCGTCGACGCTGATGAGGATCATTTCGTTGAGGTCCACGGTCGTTGCCTTTCGCGTGGTGGGAGGAGGTCGGTCGAGATCGTCAGGGCTGTCGGCCTGCGGTGGCCAGCGACGGTGGAAGCGCGGCATCCGGGTCGGGATTCGCGATGGGAAGCCCCATGAATCGGCGGGCATTGTCGCCCATGAAGTCCCAGGTGCGACGACGGTCCATCCCCTCCGCGTACTTCCAGTACCCCTTCGGCTCGGGAAGCCCCTCGGGATGTGGATAGTCGGATCCGAACATGACCTTGTCCCAGCCGACGGTCTCGACGACGTCGGCGACGGACCCTTCCCAGAACGGGCTGACCCAGATGTTGCGGCGGAATACCTCGAGGGGATCCTCGGGGAAGTTCTGGGGCATCTTGTTCGTGAGATCGGCGAGGTCGTGGAACAGTGGCGGAATCCAGGAGCTTCCGTTCTCCACGCTGGCGATGCGCAGTTTCGGGAAACGGGTGAGGGTTCCGTGGCAGATGAGACTGCCGATCATGTCGGAGATCTCGCGATGCCCGAGCGCAAGCCAGCGAAATGCGCTCATGGCCATGAAGTTCTGGGTGTTCGGTGGTTCCCACTTGTTGATGTACTCGTCGAGGGGCGGTTGGCTGGCGTGGAGTGCGATCGGTAGGCCGGCGTCCTCGACATCGCGCCAGAACGGGTCGAATTCGGGTAGTGCAGGCGAGCGCCAGCCGTGCAGTCCTTTGACCGGGGCGGGCTTGATCAGCGCGATTCTCGCGCCGTTCTCGAGGAGATACGCGAGTTCGCGGCGGGCACCGTCGACCTCTGCGCAGTTGATCACGGGGGTGGTGAAGATCCGGCCCTCGTGGGCGAATCCCCAGTGTTCGAGCATCCACTGGTTCAACGCGTGCACGATCGCGAGGGTCAGTTGCGGATCGTCGGCGGACGAATGCTCGACGAGGCTCGCCAGTGTGGGGAAGACGATCGATTCGCGGACGCCCTGACGGTCCATTTCGGCGAGACGTTCTTCGGGGCCGCGGGTGGCGGGTGGGCAGTCGATCGCCCGGCCCTGCATTTCACGCAGTGTCAGGCCGTCGACGTTGCGGCCCGCGAAGAACGGTTCGTGTGCGCCGGGGGCCGCGACGCGGTCGAAGGTGGGGTTGGGGATGAAGTCGGTGATTCTCCCGTTGATGGCGAGGCGTGTGCGCTTGCCGATCTGCACGAACTGGACGGCCGACTCGTATTCGGCGGGAAGGTGTCTCGTCAGCGATTCCGCGGTTTCGTACATGTGCGTGTCGACGTCGAATATCGGTGCGGTCTCGGTTCCTGGCATGCGTGCCCTCCTTAAGTGGCGCCCACTTGTGCTTCCGAGCGTGTCAGCGCTGAACAGTTATGTCAACAGTGCGTCTTACGGTAACTTGTTCTGCGGTGTCGGGATTCTGTGAGCAACCGTCGCGAGAGTGAGATCTTCATGCCGTACGTGATCACCCAGTCCTGCTGCAACGACGCCAGTTGTGTGAGTGTGTGCCCGGCCAACTGCATCCATCCCACTCCGATGGAGCCGGAGTTCCTCACCGCAGAAATGCTCTACATCGACCCGGACACGTGCATCGACTGCGGTGCCTGCGCAGACGAATGTCCGGTCGGAGCTGCTATCGACATCGACCTGCTCGAAGCCCGCCAGGGGCGATACGAGCAGATCAACGCCGATTACTACAGCGACCACGACGTCCTCGGCGGGCTCCTCCAGCACGTGCGGCAGCCGAAGCTCGACGGCGAGTTGTCGGTCGCCGTCGTGGGAGCCGGACCTGCCGCGTTCTACGCGGCAGCGGAACTGTCCAAACACAGGACCGTGCGGATCGACATGTTCGACCGCCTGCCCACCCCGTACGGTCTGGTCCGGGCCGGGGTTGCCCCGGACCACCTGTCAACGAAGCAGGTGCAGGACGGATTCGCAGCGACCGCAGCCGGAGGGTCCTTCGAGTACTTCCTCGGCGCAGAGGTGGGCACCGACATCACCCACGACGAACTGGCGCAACGCTATACGGCTGTGCTCTACGCTTCAGGTGCATCGCACGACCGGCGTCTCGGCGTGCCGGGCGAGGATCTCGCCGGTTCGATACCCGCGACGGAATTCGTCGACTGGTACAACGGCCATCCCGATCGGGCAGACCGGGATTTCGATCTCTCGTGTGAACGTGTCGTCGTGGTGGGCAACGGAAATGTTGCGTTGGACGTCGCGCGTATTCTCTGCCTCGGCCCCGATGAACTGCACGCCACCGACATCGGCGAGCACGCGATCGAAACCCTGCAGCGTTCCCGGGTTCGCGAGGTCGTCGTTCTCGGTCGACGCGGCGTGGCACAGGCCGCTTACACCCTCTCCGAGTTCATGGCTCTTGCCGAGCTGAAGGACGTGGACATCGTCATCGACCCCGACGACCTCGTCCTCGACGACGCGACAGCTCGGGCGGAAGCCGACGGCACCCTCGATTCGGTACTGCGGATGAAGATCTCCCTCGCCCGGGAATTCGCGTCGCGCGACCTCACCGGCGCGAGCCGCCGCATCGTTTTCAGATACCTGTCGGCCCCCGCGGAGCTCGTCGGCGACGACGCGGTCGCAGGCGTGCGGTGCGCGCGGAACGAATACGTGACCGGTGGGGGCGGCACGGTCACCTCGACCGATGATGACCTCGTGCTCGACGCCGGGCTGGTGATCCGCGCGATCGGATACCGTGGCGTGCCGATCCCGGGGCTGCCGTTCGACGAGACGCGCGCAATCGTTCCGAACTCTGCCGGACGCGTGGAGCGAAGCCCCGGAGAGCCCGAACGAGGCGTGTATGTCGCAGGGTGGATCAAGCGCGGCGCCACCGGCGGCATCGGAGTGAACCGATGGTGCGGAGAGGAGACAGCGCGGACCATCGTCGCCGACTTCGCCGAAGGACTCCTGCCCGATCCCGTTGCTGCACGCACCGATATCCCGGACCTGCTCGCCGCGCGCGGTGTGAGGCGTGTGGACTGTGACGGATGGAACCGGATCGACGCGGCCGAACTCGCGGCCGGCCGCGAAAGAGGACGGCCGCGACTCAAGCTCGTCCGACGCGAAGACCTGTATGCCACAGCGGGTGGGGCCGGTATCCAGGTGCCCCTGTAGGAAACCCGAACTGCGGATCCGATCACCATTATCGACGAACTGGAGTGCTGCACATGATCTCGAAAGTGCCCGCAGGGTACGAAGACCTCCTCGAACGGCCGATTGTCGGTGTGCTCGGCACTGTCAGCCCCGACGGATCGCCCAACCTGGCGCCGATGAGATTCAGCTGGGACGGTGCACATCTGCGAGTGAGCCATACGATTCCTCGTAAGAAGTTCGTGAGCCTGCAGGCGAACCCCAACTACTCGTTCATGATCACAGACCCGGAAGACCCCGGCAGGGTCCTCGAGATACATGGGTGGCTGGTGACGGTGGTGCCGGATCATGACGCATTGTTCTACACTTCGCTCGGGCACCGGTACGGAGAGTCGGATGTCCAGCTGCCGGACGACAGCGATGATCGGGTCGTGATGATTCTCGACACCACTCGATTCATCGTCAAATAGCGCGACCACCCGCCGGGGAATCCCGGCGGGTGCCGTAGGACGGTCAGCGATCGTCGTTGGTGAAACGGATGACGCCGCGGATGTTCACGCCGTCGAGCATGTCGCGGTAACCGTCGTTTATCTGGTCGAGCCGGTACTCGCGGGTGACCAGCTCGTCGAGCGGCAGCTCACCGAGCTTGTACAGTGCGAGGATCTCGGGGATGTCCAGTCGGGGGTTCCCGCCGCCGAACAGGCATCCGAGAAGAGTTTTCTGCGACAGGGTGATAGACGCGAGATCGACAGTCGTGTCGACGGCACCGGCGCTGGCGATCGACGCGAGGACACAGGTGCCGGCCTTCGCCGTCAGCTGCATCCAGCTCTCGAGATCGCGACCGTCGCAGCGTCCGACCGTGACGATCACCTTCTTGCACATGCGTCCGTCGGTGACCTCGGCGATGTGTTCGAGTGCGGATTCGGCATCGGCGTACGCGTGGGTCGCGCCGAACTTGCGGGCCTGCTCCCGCTTCCATTCGGAGGGATCGACGACGAAGACGCGTCGTGCCCCCGCGATGATCGCACCCTGCAGTGCCGCACTCCCGACTCCGCCGACCCCGACGATGGCGACATCGTCGCCCGGCCGGACCTGTGCGGAGTGCACGGACGCCCCGTAGCCGGTGGTGACGGCGCACCCCACCAGGCAGGCGACCTCGAACGGGATCGCCGGATCGATCTTCACCGCCGAGGTGTGGTGGACCACCGCGTACGGGGCGAAGGCACCGACGAGCGACATCGGATACACGTCCTCCTCGCCGGTGTGGGCGCGGAAGGTGCCGTCCGACACGGAGACTCCGTTCAGCAGGCGAGGTCGCACGTCACAGAGATCGCTCGCTCCGCTGCGGCAGGACGGGCACGTACCGCACGACGGAATGAACGAGAGGGCGACGTGATCGCCCACCGCGAGGTCGGTGACACCCGGCCCGAGTCCAGTGACGACTCCGGCTCCTTCGTGTCCGCCGAGGATGGGAAAACCGTTCGAGGTGATGTCGCCGGACGCCAGGTGATGATCGATATGGCACAGACCGGCGGTTTCCATCCGGACCAGGACTTCCCCGTACCGCGGAGGGTCGAGTTCGATCTCCTCGATGGACCACGGCTGGTTGTGTCCTCGGAGCAGTGCACCCTTGGTTTTCATCATCGCGCTGCTTTCTGTGCTGGGGTCGTGGCGAGTAGCTGCGCGGCGTGGTCGAGGATGTTGGTCAGTCCGTACTCGAAATTGTGATCGTTGGGTTCTCCTCCGCGGAAACCGTTCTCGTTCGCTGCTGCCAGCAGCGGGGTGGTTTCGGGTGAGACCGGGAGGATCTCGTAGTACGCGTCGGACGGCGAATCGGACATCCGGTTCTTGTCCTGGAGTCGCTGGAGGACGATCATGCCGTGCACGTGCAGCTGGATGCTGGAGTAGATGCCCACCGCGTCGGCGAGGGTGAACCCGGATTCCACGAGCCCGGCGATCACGTTCTCGTTGTGCCGGGCTCCCAGCTTGGCGACATTGGCACTGAGGGAAGGACGGATCAGGATCAGATCGCACAAGATGGGATTCCCGAGGAACATCCGCCGTACAGTGCGCGCGTGGTTCTGGAGCGTCCCACGCCAGTCCGACGGTTCCACCGAGGGGGTGGAGCGCACCGACTCGCGAAGCACGTGGTCGGCCATCGCGGTGAGCAGGTCGTCCTTCTTACGGAAGTACCAGTAGATGCTCGTCACGCCGATTCCGAGGTGGCGTGCAAGCATCGGCATGCTCAGGTTGTCGACGGTGACCTCGTCGGTGAGTTCGAAAGCACCCCTGAGTATGTCATCCGGGTTGAGGGAGCCCCGCTCCAGTCGTGTTCGTTTCGCCATGATGGTGTACCGCCTTGCCGCGTGGTGTTCTCGTTACCTGCACTGCCACATGGGTGCACGTTTCTCGACGAAAGCCAGGGGGCCTTCGAGTGCATCCTCGGTCCGCGTGACGCGTTCACGGAACGATTCGGCGAGCATCTCCGCCTCGTGTAACGGCACGTCCAGCCCCTTCACAATCGCGAGCCTGGTCCCGCGGACGGCCAGTGGTGCATTGGAGTTGACGACATCCGCGATATCGTGCGCCCGCTCGAGAAGTTTCTCGTGCTCGACGATCTCGGTGACCATGCCCAGTTCGTATGCGCGCTGCGCGCTCATACGTTCGTGCTTACCCATCAGCGCCATCCGCAATGCCACCGTTCTCGGCAGCACTCGGGCTACGCGGACCACTTCGCGTCCCGCGACGAGTCCGATGCTGACATGCGGGTCGAAGAACGTGGCCTTTTCGGACGCGATCACGACGTCGCCGGTGGTGACCCAGTCGAGCCCTGCACCGCAACAGATCCCGTTGACGGCAACGACGATCGGTTTCGTCATCGACCGGAACGGGGGTGTCCCCTCCTGCGGTGCCTCCCATTGCTCGTACGTCGACAGGTACGGTTTCTCGTTGACAACCTTCCCGTCGCCTGGAATTTCCTTGACATCCGCGCCCGTGCAGAACGCCCGCCCCGTTCCGGTGACGACGAGCGTCCACACCTTGTCGTCGTTCTCGGCCTCGGTATAGGCGGCCCGAAGCTCGGTGATCATGTGTGGGCTCAAGGCGTTGAGTGCCTCGGGTCGGTCGAGTGTGACGGTGGCCGTATGGCCGTCCACTGCATAGCCGATCGTATCGAAGGTCATGGGTTTCCTTACGTGTAGCGCGGTTCGCGCTTCTCGGTGAACGCGGCGAATGCCTCCAGCACGTGGGGTTCTCGGAGGTTCGCTGCCTGGGCGCTCGATTCGCACTCGAGCGCCTCGCTCAAAGTGCGGTCTATCCCGTTGTTGATCAGATCCTTCGTCCGGGCAAGAGCTCCGGAGGGGCCGCGCGCGAGCCGCTCGGCGATTTCGCCGGTGAACTCGTCGAGTTCGTCCGGTGCCGTGACCCAGGTGACCAGGCCGAGGTCGTGAGCCTCGGCCGCGCCGATCATGTCGGCCAGAAGCGTGAGTCGTTTGGCCTGCTGCAATCCGACGATGCGGGGGAGCAGCCATGACCCTCCGGTGTCGACGGACAGTGCCCGGCGCGAGAAGATCTGGCAGAACCGGGCGTCGGAGTCCGCGACCACCAGATCGCAGGCGAGGGCGAGGTTCCATCCGGCTCCTGCCGCGACGCCGCGGACCTTCGCGATCGTCGGCACCGGTAGTTCCTGCAGGAGGCGCAGCGTGTCGTTGACGGTCGCGATAAGCTCTGCGGGGTCGGGGAACTCATCGAACTCCGCGGCTGCGGCGATGTCGGCTCCGCTACAGAAGGTGCCCCCCGCCCCGGTGAGCACGACCGCGCGGATCGCATCGTCGTCGGCGGCTCCCCACAGCTGCTCGGCGAGCCCGACCCAGATACCCGGCGTGATCGCATTGCGGCGACCGGGCCGGTTGAGGGTGAGCGTGAGGATGCCGGCGTTGCGTTCGGTGAGCAGTGCGGGCTCGGAATCGATGGTCGTGTTGTTCACGTTCACCTGCTTCTTCACGGAGTGTGGCTGCCGGGGTCAGAGCTGGACGGGACCTCCGACGGACATCGGTGCGACGAACCCTCCGTCGACATGGATGTCCTGGCCGTTGACCCAGCCCGCGGCCGGTGATCCGAGGAACTCGATGACCGGCACGATGTCGGAGACGCGGGCATGTCGGCCGACGGTCGCCCTGACCGTGTCGAGCACTTCCTTGCCCATCGACGCCTCGAAATCGCCGAGGATCGGGGTTTCGGTCGGCCCTGGGCTCACGGTGTTGACGCGAACTCCGTACCTCTGCCACGCAGCCGCAGCGAGGCGTTTGGCGTAGAGGATCGCGGCCTGCTTCGAGGTGCTGTAGACCGGGTAGTTCGGATCCTGCCCGGCCTGCCAGCGTTCGACTGCGTCGGCGTCGGTGGACTCGAGGAGGCCGGCGAGTACGTCGATGCGGTCCTGCCAGCCGAGCGCAGCAACAGATGCGACCGTGACGACGGATCCGCCGCGTTGCATCAGGGGCAGCATGCCCTCGGCGAACAGGCGCATCCCGAGGTAGTTGACCTTCAGGACGTCGGCGGCCGGTGCTGTACCGGGGACACCCGCGACGTAGGCGAGCATGTCCCAGCTGTCGCCGATCGAACCGAGCAGATCGCGAATCTGCGCGGCGTCGCGCAGATCGCACTGCGCATGCTGCGAGGCCTTCGCGGCTTCGGGGCGGAGATCGACGGCAAGAACATGATCGCCCTGGTCGTGAAAGTGTGCGGCGGTTGCTGCGCCGATTCCGGATCCCGCCCCGACGACGACGATCCTGCGCTGCTCGGTGTTCATGTGGGCTCCGTGCCTTTCGCTTCAGGGGATTCGTGAAAGCTATATAGAATGCTTGACAGTAAGGCAGACTATAAATCACTCTGGGGTGGCTGACAAAGGCTTTGGGATACCGGCGGTGCCAGACGAGAAGTGCATCGCCCCGGACGGACTGCATCGGAACGGAGCGTTGCTTGTGAATCAGCGAACCGCCGTGGATCGGGCGCGAGTACTGGCGACCCCGGCCGCATACAAGGACGAGCAGAACTTGCACGCGAGCCTGTCCGAGGTGCGGAACGAGACTCCGGTGGTGCGGGTAGAGGTGCCGCGGTACAAACCCTTCTGGGCGGTCCTGCGGCACCGGGACGTCATGACCGTCGAACGGTCTCACAAAGTCTTCACCAACTGGCCGCGCCCGGTGCTCATGACCGCCGAGTCGGACGAGATGCAGGCGGCTGCCGGGGTACGCACCCTGATCCACATGGACGGTGAACAGCACCGGGTCATCCGGGCGATCGCGACCAACTGGTTCCGTCCGAAAGCAATGCGTGCCATGGAGTTACGGATCGAGGAGCTCGCCCGCAAGTATGTCGACAAGTTGGCGGCGGCAGGCGGAGAGTGCGATTTCGTGTCCGAAGTCGCGGTGAACTACCCGCTCTACGTCATCATGTCCCTGCTCGGGGTGCCCGAATCCGACTTCCCGCTCATGCTGCGGCTCACCCAGGAACTCGTGGGCAGCGACGACGACGAGTTCAAGCGCAGCACCCCCGCCGACGAGACGATGAACGCGCTGCTCGAGATGTTCGAGTACTTCCGGGTGCTCACAGCATCACGCCGTGAGAACCCCACGGACGACATGGCGTCGGAGATCGCCAACGCCCGCATCGACGGCGAACCGCTCTCGGACATCGACACGATGTCGTACTACACGATCATCGCGACCGCCGGCCACGATACGACCAGCAGTTGCATCTCCGGTGGGCTCCGCGCGCTGATCGATCACCCGGATCAGCATCGGCTGCTGATCGAAGACTTCGACCTGCTCCCGCAGACGGTGGAGGAGATGATCCGGTGGGTCACCCCCGTCAAGGCGTTCATGCGTACGGCGGCGGAGGACACCGAACTCGCCGGGGTTCCTATCGGTGCGGGGGACTCGCTCCTGCTGTCCTACGCATCTGCAAACCGTGACGACGAGGTGTTCGAGGACCCCTTCGCGTTCGATGTGCGGCGCACACCCAACAATCATGTCGCGTTCGGCTTCGGAGTGCACTTCTGCATGGGCGCGGGTCTGGCTCGCATGGAGATGAAGAAGTTCTTCGCCGAATTGCTCCCGCGTCTGAAGTCGATCGAGCTCACCGGCGAACCCGAACTGACTGCGACGACCTTCGTCGGAGGCCTCAAGCACCTTCCGATCCGTTACGAGATGTCGCACTGATGCTCGACAGCCCACCGACAGCCACAGATCCCCGAGGACTACTCATGACCAACGCCCGGACCTGGGACGACACTCTCGACGACCTCGCCCGCCGCCGGAACCACTCCCACGGGATGGGCGGGTCGGAACGGCTGGACAAGCATCGCGGCAAGGGCAAACTCGACGCCCGTGCCCGGATCGAGAGGCTGCTCGACCCGGGCACGTTCCACGAGTTCGGGACCCTCGTCGGCGGGGACACCCCAGCCGACGCCATCGTCACGGGTTCGGGCCTGATCAACGGATTTCCGGTCATGGTGGGTGCCGAGGACTTCACCACCGTTGCGGGCACGATCGCGCCGGGCAGCAACTCGAAGCGGTACCGTCTCGCGGAATTGGCGGTCCGCAACAAGGTCCCGCTCGTGATGCTCCTCGAGGGAGCCGGCTTCCGGCCTTCGGGCGACCACTACGGACGCACTCCCACCGACCTGCTCGCGCAGGCACAGTGCTCGGGCAAGGTCCCGGTGGTGACCGCCGTACTCGGTGCGTCCGCCGGGCACGGCGCACTGATCGCGCCGGTCTCGGACTTCGCGATCATGAGCCGGCACGGAGCCATCTTCACTGCCGGGCCACCCGTCGTGAAAGTGTCCACCGGGGAGGATGTGTCGAAGGAGGATCTCGGTGGGCCTGGTGTAGCGATCCCGAGCGGGCTGATCCACAACGTCACCGACACCGACGAAGAGGCCCTCGACGAGATCCGCCGGTACCTGTCCTATTTCCCGCCGAGCGCCTGGTCGTATCCCATCGCGGCCGAACCCGACGAATTCTCCGGGCCGCGGAAGACACCGGAACTGCTCGACATCATCTCCCGCGACAACCGCACCACCTACGACATCGCAGCCGTCATCGACGCGGTGTTCGACACGAAGGACTGGTTCGAGGTGCAGCCGGGTTTCGGCAGGGCGATCGTCTGTGCTCTGGCACATCTCGGTGGACACCCTGTTGCGGTGGTCGCGAACCAGCCGCAGGTGCTGGCCGGATCCATCGATGCCGACGCCGCTGACAAGGCTGCCCATTTCATCTCGGTCGCCGACGCGTTCCACCTGCCGATCGTGTTCCTTGCCGACAACCCGGGAATGCTGCCGGGCAGCGAGTCCGAACGTTCCGGTGTGCTGCGCAGCGGCGCACGCATGTTCGTCGCGCAGACCACCGCGACAACCATGAAAATGCATGTGACACTGCGGAAGGCATACGGCTTCGGGTCGATGGTGATGTCGCTGATCGGGTTCGACGGGCAGACGGCGGCGTATGCGTATCCCGGTGCGACGATGGGTGCGATGAGCGCTGCAGCGCTCAGTGGCGCATCGAATGCCGATGACGACCTGGGTGCGCAACTTCGGGAAATGGAACTCGAAGCGTCCTACCGTTCCGCAGAACACATGGGATTCGACGAACTCATCAGCCCCGACGAAACCCGGAACGCGCTTCTGACATCCCTCGAACGAGGAATTTATGCGCGACAGGTCGCAGCGGAACCCGTAGCCAGAACCGCGATCGTGCCCTGACGTTCCGGAAATACTGATGTTCCGGAAACACTGACGTTCCCCGACAGAGGAGTGAAGCAGTGCCCGAATGGACCCTCGGCGCGGTGTTCGACGCCGTCGCAGACGCTGTACCCGATCGCACCATGACCGTATGCAAGCAACGCAGAACCTCGTTCGGTGAAGCTTCTTTGAGCACAAGAAGATTTGCTAATTTCCTTGCCGATCGAGGCTTCGGTGCGCACACTCCCAGTGGCGAACTGGACCGCTGGGAGTGCGGCCAGGACCGCATCGCGATGATCATGTACAACGATCGGTACCCCGAGGTGCTGATCGGCTGTCTCAAGGCGCGCACCGTTCCGGTCAACATCAACCCCCGCTACACCGCGCGGGAACTCCGGGACCTTCTCGCATATCTTCAGCCACGGGGAATCGTGTACCACCGGTCGTTCGGGCCGGTACTGGCGGAGATCATCGACGACGTGGACCTTCTGGTGTGCGTCGACGACGACAGCGACACCCCCGAACTCGACGGCGCGGTTTCGTACGAGACCGCCGTCGAAATGGGCGATCCGGACCGGGTGATCACCGGATCTCCGGACGATGTGATGATGCTGTGCACCGGCGGCACCACCGGAAGCCCCAAGGCCGTGCTGTGGCGACAGAGCGACGTGTACGTGTCGTCGATGAACGGTGCCGATCACGACTCGGCCGAACCGCTGCAGGCATTGACCGCGCTGACGGGACAGAAGTGGTTCGCTGTGTCCCCGCTGTCGCACGCGGCCGGTACGTGGACCGCGTTCGCCGGACTTCTGGCGGGGCAGACCGTCGTGCTCTACGACGACCGCAACCCGTTCGACGCCCGCGACACACTGGATATCGTCGAGCGGGAGAACGTGGCATTGATGACCATCGTGGGCGACGCCTATGCCGGGCCTCTCGTCCGAGAGATGCGGCACCGGCGTCACCGTCTCGATTCGCTCCTCGCGATCGGAACCGGGGGCGCTGCAACGAATCCGGTGCACAGACGCGCGTTCCTCGAGTTGCTTCCGCATGTCACGGTTGTCGAAGGATACGGCTCGACCGAGACCGGGGGAATGGGTTTCGGGCGCAGCAGCAGCGGGGCCGAGGTCGACACGTTCGCCCCGATGCCGGGAGGGACGGCCGTCTCGCAGGATCGCACCCGGCTGCTGCGCCCGGGCGACGACGAGATCGGCTGGGCTGCCCGAACGGGTCGGGTGCCGCTCGGTTACTTCCGCGACCGGGATGCCACAGAACGCACCTTTCCCGTTGTCGACGGGGTTCGCATGGCGATACCGGGTGATCGCGTGACAATGGCGGATGACGGCACGCTGCGCCTGCTCGGCCGGGACTCGCTGGTCGTCAACACCGGTGGCGAGAAAGTGTTCGTCGAAGAGGTGGAGGAGGTGCTGCGCGTGTATCCCGGTGTCGCCGATGCGCTTGTGGTGGGGCGGCCCAGTGAGCGGTGGGGGCAGGAGGTCGTCGCACTCGTGCACCTCGAGCGTGAATCCAATTGCACTGCAGAAGAATTGGGTCAGGCATGCCGTGTGGAACTCGCCGGCTTCAAGATCCCCAAGGAGTTCGTGTTCGTACCCGAGATCCGGCGACTCGGCAACGGAAAGGCCGACTACCGGTGGGCGGCACAGCAAGCACAAAGCAGGGAGACAGGCATCCGATGACGGCGTCGACAACGAGGACCACGCCGGCGACCACCCCACAGACCGAGTTCTTCTGGACATCCGGCGCCGAGGGTGTGCTGAGGATCCAGGAGTGCCTCTCGTGCTCGGGGCTGATCCATCCGCCGCGCCCGGCGTGCCGCCACTGCCACGGCACCGATCTCGGCGTCCGCGTCGTCTCCGGGTCCGCGACGCTCATCGGCTTCACCGTCAACCATCGTTTCGCGCCGCCCGGGATGCTTCCGCCGTACATCGTCGCGCAGGTCGCGCTCGACGACGATCCGCGTGTGCGGCTGACCACCAACGTGGCCGGCTGCGACGAATCCGACCTCACCCTCGGCATGCGAATGGAAGTGCTGTTCGAGCAGGTCGACGACGTGTGGCTGCCGCAGTTCCGCCCGGCGTCGGAACCTGGTCCGGTCCGGGAACTACCTGCCGACGATCCCGACGCCGGAACCATCGCGCAGCGGGTGCGCCCGATGGTGAGCGCGGACAAGTTCGAGGATCGGGTCGCGCTGACGGGAATCGGCATGTCGCGCATCGGGCGCCGACTCATGGTCGATCCGCTGTCGCTCACGGTCGAGGCGTGCCGCGCTGCCCTCGATGACGCGGGTCTGACCGTCGACGACATCGACGGACTGTCCACCTACCCGGGAGCGGGATCGCTCGGCCCGTTCACCGAGGGCGGTGTCACCGCGCTCGAATCAACCTTGGGATTGCAGCCGACCTGGCACAACGGCGCCATGGAAACGTTCGGCCCGGGTGGGTCGGTGATCGCGGCGATGCTCGCGGTCGCGTCGGGGCTCGCCCGGCACGTGCTGTGTTTCCGCACGGTGTGGGAATCGACGTACAGCGAACTGGTCCGGTCGGGCCGCACCGTTCCACCGGCTGCGCCGTCGGATGAATGGTTCGCGCCGTTCGGTGCGGTGTCTGCGGCGCATCTGCTGGCGCAGACCGCGCAACGCCACTTCCATCGATATGGGACGCAGCGCGAAACCCTCGGGTGGATCGCACTGAACCAGCGTGCCAATGCGGCAGCGAACCCCACTGCGATCTACCGTGATCCGATGACGATGGACGACTATCTCTCGGCGCGTCCGATCACCACTCCGTTCGGTCTCTACGACTGCGACGTGCCGTGCGACGGAGCGATCGCGGTGATCGTTTCGGCCCGCGAGACCGCACGTGATCTGGCGCAGCCCCCTGTGTTCGTCGAAGCGGTCGGCACTCAGATCCTCGAGCGACTCGAATGGGACCAGAGCACCCTCACCCACGAACCGCAGGTGCTCGGTCAGGCCGCACACATGTGGAGCCGCACATCTCTGCGCCCCGGCGACGTCGACGTCGCGGAGCTGTACGACGGGTTCACGTTCAACTGCCTGTCGTGGATCGAAGCGCTGGGGTTCTGCGGAATCGGTGAAGCGAAGGACTTTCTGGTCGGAGGAGGAAACATTGCACCGGACGGAGCTCTCCCGTTGAACACACACGGAGGCCAGCTGTCGCACGGGCGCACGCACGGCATGGGACTGATCCATGAGGCGATCACCCAGTTGCGCGGCCATGGAGGTGCGCGTCAGGTCGCGGATGCGCGAGTCGCGGTGGTCACCAGCGGTGGGCTGACGCCGAGCGGAGTCATGTTACTGGAGGCCGGCCGATGAGCACCGCCGGCGTCGGAACGCCCGAGCACATCGGGGTGGACAGGCCGGTTGATCGTGTCGTCGGCGTGGACGGTGTGCCGATGTCGGCCCGTTGCGTGTATGTCGAGCAGCCGCGGGCTGTCGTCGTCGCATTGCATGGTGGAGCGACGACCTCCCGCTACTACGATTTCCCCGGCCTTCCCGAATTGTCGCTGCTGCGCACCGGAGTGGAATCCGGGTACACGGTTCTGGCGATCGACCGGCCCGGTTACGGTGCGTCGCCCGATCGCGATCGGGCGTTCGACGACCCGCAGCGCCGCGTCGATGCAACTTTCAGCGCGGTGGAGAGGTTGCTGGAAGAACGGTCTTGGGGTGCTGGACTTTTCGTGGTCGGGCATTCGGCGGGGTGCGACCTGGCAGTGCGGATGGCGGCCGATCCGCGAGGTGACGGACTGTTGGGATTGGAGATCGCCGGCACGGGCACCGACAAGTTCGAGGATGCACTGCGCATCATCGAAGGGATACGCGCGACGCGAAACCGTTCGACGATCCGTGATCTGCTGTGGCAACCGGAGGAGTTGTATCCGGAAGAGGTTCGTGGCGGGCGCTCACTGACCTCCGCGGCTCCGCACTACGAGACGGCGGTCGCCGTGCAGTGGCCGCGGGACTTTGCGCAGCTCGCACCGCAGGTGCGAGTTCCGGTGCGGCTCAGTTGCGCCGAGCACGAGCGGGTGTGGCGAACCGATGAGGAGGCAAGGACGGTGATTGCAGGGCTCTTCTCGTCGTCCCCGCGGTTCGTCGACCACACACAGCCCGCGAGTGGCCACAACATCAGCGTCGGGTTCGGCGCACCCGACTACCACAGGAGCGTGCTGGCGTTCGTCGAGGAATGCATCACTGAAGTCACCTGAACAAGTATCGTTCGAATCTTCCAATAGTGTTGTCGGTCAGTATAATTTGCACGGTTCGGCAATTCGGCAAATGAAGGGATTCATCATGGAGAAGCTCCGCAATTACGGTCTGCTCGTCAAGTACGTCGTCGTCACGCAGTGGCGCAAGATCCGCGGCACCGACCAGGGGGATCAGGCGCCGACCCCGGACCAGCGCGCTTGATCACCTGCTTTCGCCCGAGTGATCGCGGACCGTGAATTGGTGCGCAGCGCAGGATAATGAGATGGGTGTGGAGGTGAGGGCTTCATGGATCTCGGTCTCGGAGGCGCAGCGGCTGTCGTGGTGGGTGGAAGCCGTGGGATGGGATTCGCCACTGCCCGGTGCTTGGCAGAGGAGGGCGCGCGTGTCGCAGTCGTCGGTCGTTCGCAGGCCGGTGTCGAGGCCGCTGCCGAGTCCTTGTCAGGGTATGGAAGTCCCGACGCTGTAGGGTTCGCCGTCGATGTTCGTGATGGTGACGCAGTGTCCGAGCTCTTCGCCGATCTCGGAGGTCGTTGGGGCGGTGAGCTCAACGTGCTCGTCAACACCGTCGGACCGAACGCGCAGGGGGCATTCGACGTCCTGACCGATGACCAATGGCGCGATGCCGTCGATGACGGTGTGATGTCGATGGTGCGCTGCGTGAGATCGGCCCTCCCACTTCTCCGTTCCGCCCAGTGGGCACGCATCGTCAACTTCTCCGCGCAATCGACTCGTCGACAGAGTGTTCCGCTCGTGGCATACACTGCGGCGAAGTCGATGTTGACGAGTGCGTCGAAGAATCTGTCGCAACTCCTGGCGCCCGACGAGATTCTGGTGAACGTCGTCTCCCCCGGAACCATCGTCACCCCGTCACTGATCGAATGGGCGATGTCGGTGGGGGTCGAATCGAGCGACCCGTACGCTCTGATGGACGCCATCGGCGCACATTTCGGGCATCCGGCGCAGATGCCGCGTGCGGGACTACCGGAGGAGGTGGGCCCGCTGGTGGCATTCCTGGCCTCCCGGCGGAACTCGTACATCACCGGAGCCGACATCAACATCGACGGCGGCTCGGACTTCACCTGATGGTTTGCCGGCACTGCCTCATGGGTGCACGCCTTTCGACAAGTCACGCGCTGAGGCGTCACCGTCGGAAAGTCAGGTTGTCGCGGCCGCGCCTGTGCACAGCGTCGATGCGGCGCAACAGTTCCTGGTGCACTACCTCGTTGGTTGCCGGAACCACACGAATGTCGCGTGCCGGCGCGAACATGTAACGACCGTCGTCGACGACATCGAACCAGCCGATGTCGGATTCCGTGGTGAAGCGGCCGTGAGCATTCGGGGCGAGCAGCCGGATGCTGCCCGCGCCGGAACGGTCGCGGAGGAGGAGGCGGCGCAGCGCCCGCGGTTCGTTCTCGCCGATCTGCTCCCTCACGGATGTGGTGCCGCCGGGTTCGGTGAGTTCACGCATCGACGCGGCTCGCGCCTTCTCACGTCCGCATGGCGCATCCGGGATCTGTGCGACGACGGTACGGGGAAGCGCGTCCGACCGGACAGGAGTGATCTGGATGTCGCCGGAGTCGTGCTGACGCGCGACGACGGCGAATGCACCTTCAACTCCACCACGCACACGTACGTCTGCATTCCCTACGGTGCTGTACACCTCGACGGCTACCTCGCCCGAGTGCAGAATGCGGATCGCGTGCTCGAGGCGCGGATCGGCCAGTTTGCGCCGCCACTCGTGGGCGGCGTGCAGGTCGGCGTCGTGTTCGTCCTCCCACATCGACGTCGACCGATAGCGCAGGGGGAACGGAAATTCGTCGCTTCCCGCCGTGGTCCACAGCGACAGGAAACGGTCGGGCGTGACACTCCAGGTCAAATCGGGTCAACTCCTAGGACAGGCGGGGCGGTGTCGGGGAGCGACCCGATCAGTTCGGTGCCGTGATCGTTCGTGACGAGGTAACTCGCGACCCTTCGTTCATCGTCGTTGTCGCGCTGCTGTCCGCCCATCATGCCGGGATACATGCCCATCGGACGCATCGAACCGGCGCGGGCGGCGGCTCCTCCCTGTTGGGACGCGGCGGGCGCGGGGACGGCAGCCGCGCCGACCCCACCGACAGCGCCCGGTCCGAGCGCGGAGCCACCACCACCGGCCGAGTTGCCACCGCCGAAGCCTCCACTTCCCGGAATGCCGGATCCCGTTGTCGAAGAACCATACGGTTGACTTGTCATGCCGCCGGGAAGAGTCGATGTCGGGGACGTCGAGGTCGGTGACGTGCGGGTCGCTTCCGACTCGGCCGAGCCCGCGCCCTCGGATCCTGCAGACTGCGGCTGTCCGTCCAGGGAACTCTCGGTCGCAGAACTGTCGGTCGTATTGCCGCCATCCGGTGGGGTCGCTGCCGATCCGGACGGCTGACCGCCCGCTGCCCCGCTCCCATTCGAGGACGACGCGGAACTATTGTCGCCGGATGCGGATGGGTTGCCGAACCCGGGTGCACCCACGCCCACGCCCACGCCCATGCCCGCGCTTGCTGAGCCGCCGTCGGCGGTGTCCTGGTGCACGACGCCGGCGGCGTCCTGGGGCGCAGGCAGAACGGGTACCGCGGACCCGGAATCGCGGTAGTACGGCTTGTAGAGCGATTCCATGACGCGAATCGCCTGCTGCCGTGCAGCCTCGTCCCGGCGCTCTCTGTCAGCCGCGGCGACGGGGCTGAGTGCGTCCATCGGCAACGGGACGGAGTTCGACGGGGGAGTGACCGACGACTTCACTCGCGCGCCCACATCTGCGGCGATCTGTAGCTTCTCCGACACCGCGAGCGACGCATCGCTCAACCGCTGGGCGGAGGTGCCGAACAATTCCGTCGCCGACGATGCGGCGTCCGCCGCGTCGCCTTCCCAGTGCTGCGCGATCTTGTCGCGGATCATGGCGGTGGCCATGGAGACCGTGAAGCTGAAAACTGTTCCGAGACTCCTCCATTCGTTCGAGAGCGTGGTCATCGCGAGGGGGCTGATCGTCTGGCTGAGCTGATGGATCGCGGCGTGTTCCATGCCGTGGAAGTTCTCGAACTGCGCGATGTAATCGGGGTCGACGCCGCTGTCCACCCGCCCGGCCAATTCGTCGTGGCGGGCTTGGCGACGCGCGACGGACTCCGGTGGCACGGACCCCAGCAGCGGGGTGAGCAGTTCGTGGATCGGGTTGTCGGTGTCGGACATCGTCACAACTCCTGTTCGATGTTGGCGAGCCGGCGGGCCCAGTCGAACTCTGCGTCGAGAAAGGCTTCGCCGCCGGAGGCGAAGGCGTCGCGGAGATGGGTGAACGCGACGATGAACTGCTCGACGCGCTCCTTGGCCGATTCGGGCGTGCCTGCGCCCTTGCGCGCGAAGCCGGCGGCGAGTTGTTTGGCGGACTCGAACTCGCCGAATCCCTCAGCTCGGCCGAGGAACCCTGCAATCTCGGCTGCCTTGTCGAGTTCCGCGAGCACGGTGTCGCAGATGGCGAGGATCTCGTCGATCACATGTGGTTCGAGGCGGACGAACTCGCTCACTGTGGCTTCTTTCCGGGGTTGTTCTCGATGAACGGTTCGAACAGCGCGACGGTGTCGTGCAGACCACCGCAGCGCTCGTCATGCGTAAGCGTGCGGGTATGGTCGGCGTGGTAGAGGCGGTCGAAAATGACGATGCCGAAGTCGGTCTGTACGGCGATGGCGCAGGTGTTGTCCGGCGTCGGGTCGTACTCCAGTAGTGCGCGGCGCCCGTTGACGGACGACTCACTCGCGATGTCGCCCTCTTTGGCGAGTTCTTCGTCGATCGTGACATTTCCCGCGAGGATGCCGAGCCCGTAGGAGCGGATCACCCCGGGGATGGCGACCGGAGCGCGGTATTTGCACCCGATGAAGGTGTAGTGCTCCATCGGATAGTCAGCCGAGTCCTCGGTGCGGGGGTCGTAACCGGCTTCGACGAGGACGTCGTCGGGGATGTCGAGGCAGGGGTCGAAAGTGATATCGGGTCGGCCCGACTCGTCCGTGAGACGTGGCGCGCGGGTCGTCGGCGTCGTCGTGGTCTCTTCCACGGCGACCGCGGTCGCGTCGCTCGCGGTGGTGCAGCCGCTGAGTGCGACACCCGCGGTGATTGCGGCCGCCCCCACTCTTGCCGCACTGAAAAGACGTGGATACGTCATTGCCAAGGATCCCCCCCGATCCGTCCGGTCGGGCAGATATTAACGCAGATCCGGACACTCGTCCGAGCCAGTGCCGACGCTGCGAAACTTTCCCCCAGTCGCGCGGGTTTCCGTTGCCACACGACCCACGGCAACCCGGACAACGCGAGGAAAGTTTCGTGCGAGGCATTGGGATCTGTATCACAATCGGTTGTCCGTTCATCCAGCAGACAATTGAGTGACCACTGTTCACGGCATCGTGTGCCCCGACCCATAGAGGAAGTGCGGCTCGTGAGTACTCCCACCTCGACCGACAGCCCGGAATCCGCAGCCGAGCGATACCTGTCCACAGCAGTGAAAGCAGCTGCGCGGGTCGCCGACATTCCCGATTCGGTGACGCCGCGTCCGATCAACCGAGTCGCGGTGATCGGTGCAGGCACCATGGGCTCGGGAATTGCCATGGCGTTCGCCAATGGAGGCGTGTCGGTCGCGTTGATCGAGCAGAGCCCCGAGGCGCTGGACCGGGGGATCGGCACGGTTCGGAAGAACTACGAGTCGTCGGCCTCCAAGGGCAAGATCACCGCTGAGCAGGCGCAGGAGCGTGTGGCGCTGATCGAACCGCACCTCGACTTCGCGGCAGTCTCCGACGCGGATCTCGTCATCGAAGCCGTCTTCGAGGACATGGATGTCAAGAAGGAGGTGTTCGGCACGCTCGACGCACTGTGCAAGCCCGGGGCGATTCTCGCGTCGAACACCTCCCGCCTGGACCTCGATGAGATCGCGCGCAGCACGTCCCGCCCGCAGGATGTGATCGGGCTGCACTTCTTCAGCCCGGCGCACGTGATGAAGCTCGTCGAGGTGGTGCGTGGCGACGCCACCGCCGACGATGTCGTCCTCACTTCCATGACGCTCGCGCAGACGATCGGGAAGGTTCCGGTGCTCGCGAAGGTCTGCGAGGGCTTCATCGGCAACCGGATGCTCACTCCGTATCGTCGTGAGGCCGATTTCCTGCTCGAGGAGGGCGCGAGCCCGCAGCAGGTCGATGCGGCGTTGAAGGCGTTCGGGTTGGCGATGGGGCCGTTCGCCATGGCGGATCTGGCCGGCAACGACATCTCGTGGGCTGCGCGCAAACGGCTCGCGCCGACGCGGCCGAAGGATCTCCGTTACTCGCGGGTGGCCGATACTCTCTGCGAGGCAGGGCGCTTCGGGCAGAAGACCGGGTCCGGTTATTACACGTACGAGCAGGGGAGTCGCACACCGGTTCCGGACCCGGCCGTGGATGAGGTCATCCGTAGGTGCGCGGTCGAGGACGGTATCGAGCGTCGCACGATCACCGATGAGGAGATTGTGGATCGCTGCATCTTGGCGTTGGTCAATGAGGGTGCTGCGTTGCTGGGTGAGGGTATCGCTCAGCGGGCGTCCGATGTCGACGTCGTCTACACGAACGGTTACGGATTCCCCAAGCATCGCGGTGGCCCGATGCATTATGCCCAGACAGTCGGTCTCGACGTGGTGCTGCAGAAGATCCGTGAATTCGAGAAGGTTCACGGTCGGGTGTGGGCACCGGCTCCGCTGCTGGTCGAGCGAGTCGAGGGTGGGCACAGCACCTTCTCCGCATAGGCGTACAAGATGACTGTAGGTGTACCGAAATTTCGGTACACCTACAGTCATCTCGGGCCTCTACTGCATCTCGATGCAGCCGGACAGTTCACACTCCCCGCACAGTGGGTTTGATGACTTTCATCGGGAAGCTCGAGGAGACCTTCTGGATTCCGGGAATGGTCTGTACCTTCTCGCTCAGGAAGTGTTCGTAGGCCGCGAGGTCGGCGACGGCGATGCGGACGAAGTAGTCGGGTGACCCGAACAACCGATACAGCTCCTGCACTTCGTCGAACGAGCTCATTGTGGTCTCGAATGTATCGATGCTCTTCCGATCGAAGTTCGTCATCTCGATGTCGACGAGCACCTCGAAGCTGCGACCGACGGCCTCCGGAGCGAGGACAGCGCGGTAGCCGACGATGATCCCTGCGGCCTCGAGTCGCTGCACTCGCCGTAGGCATGGCCCCGGCGTCAATCCCACGCGTTCGGCCAGAGCAACGTTCGGTATCCGAGCCTCCCGGTGAAGAACCTCAATTATTGCTCGATCCAAATCATCCATAACCAATAATTGCACGATCTGGGTATCCAACGGCAGAATCGGCAATCAAATGCCGCGTCATAAATGAGATTCTTGAACCTATGACGCAGGTGTGTGAAAAGGTCGAATTCTCACGGCGGCAAGAAATCAGCACGGGTATCCGGCTCTCGCTTGCGGCCGGCTTGGGCATCTTTCCGATCGGCGTGGCATTCGGACTTCTCGTAGTGCAGTCGGGGCTTCCCTGGTGGGTCGCGCCGGCCATGTCGATCGTGGGATTCTCCGGTTCGCTCGAACTGCTCCTGATCGGGATGATGGCTGTCGCCACGCCGCTCGCGCCGATTGCGCTCACCACCTTCCTCGTCAACTTCCGGCACGTGTTCTATGCGTTCTCGTTCCCGTTGCGAGTAGTGCGCAATCCCATCGCCCGTTTCTATTCGGCCTTCGCGCTCGTCGACGAGGCCTACGCTGTCACCTCCGCGCGACCCGAGGGATGGACCTCGTGGAGACTGCTGTCGATGCAGCTCGCCTTCCACAGTTACTGGATCAGTGGAGGGCTCGTCGGATTGGCTGTCGCAGGTCTGCTGCCAGGGCCTGTCGTGGGGCTGGAATTCGCGCTCTGCGCGCTGTTCCTCACCTTGACGCTCGACGCGTGCCGCACCGGAAAGCAGGTGCCCTCTTTGCTCATGGCGGGGGCGAGTTTCGCGTTCGCGACCCTGCTGACACCCGACGCCGTCATGTTCACCGGACTCGTTCTGTTCGTGGCGGCGCTCATCGTGCGCTACGTCGCTACGCAGCGGAGGGTCGAGCATGCCTGAAAGCTGGTATATCGTCGCCGTTCTCGGGGTCATGTTCATGATCACCTTCGCGTTGCGTGCTGTTCCCTTCGCGGTGATCGGACCGCTGCGGGAATCGGTGTTCGTGGCGACGTTGGCGATGTGGATGCCGGTCGGGATCCTCGGGTTCTTCGCGCTGTCGACGTTGCACAACTCTGCGCTGACCGCTACGGGAGCCTACGTGTGGGAAGCCGCCGTGGCCGCGGCCGTCACGATCATCACGCATCTCGCATTCGGTCGCCGCACCCTCGTCAGCGTCGGCCTCGGCACGTTGACGTTCGTCGCGCTCGTCAACGTCTTCTAGGGATACAGCGACCTCGTAGTCCGTAGACTGGCAGCACGCGGGTGCCGCACGAGAGCCCGGCGCCCGACTCCCGGCCGGGAGGGGCCATGCGCACACGGACACGGGCGACGATCGTTGTCGCGGTGGCATTGTTGGTGCTGCTTGCCTTCGTGCCACCGATCGTGCGTGCGTACACGGATTGGTTGTGGTTCGGCGAGGTCGGATTCCGGGGGGTGTGGATCCGAGTGTTCCTCACCAGGTGGGTGGTGTTCCTCGTCGTCGCCGTGCTGGTCGGGGGTGCGATCTTCGCCGGGATGGCGGTGGCGTTCCGGACCAGACCTCTGTGGATGCCGTCGCGCGGCGACCCGCTCGAACCGTATCGCCGGGTAGTACTGCAGCGGGTCCGAGTATTCGGTATCGGTATCCCTGTGATCATCGGTATGCTGGCAGGGGTTATCGCACAAAGTAATTGGGCAACCGTCCAATTGTTCTTACATGGGGCAGCGTTCGGCTCCGTGGATCCGGAATTCGGGCTCGACGTCGGCTTCTTCGTATTCGATCTGCCGTTCTACCGGTGGGTGCTGGGCTGGCTGTTCGTCGCGGTGTTCCTGGCGGGAATCGCGAATGTCACCACGAACTATCTGTTCGGTGGGATCACCGTCGGCGGCAAGTTACGCAACGTGTTCTCCTCGCCTGCACTGATCCAGGTGGCGGTGCTGGCCGGAGTTTTCGTGTTGCTCAAAGCCGTTGCCTACTGGCTCGACCGCTACGCGCTGGTGTCGGCGGGTCATCGTGAGCCTGCCTTCGCCGGCGCGGGATACACCGACATCAATGCGGTCCTTCCCGCAAAGTTCATCCTCTGCGCCATCGCGTTGTTGTGCGCGGTGGCGTGTTTCGCGGTGATCAAACTTCGGGACCTGCGGATCCCGCTGCTGGCACTGGCGTTGCTGTTCTTGTCGTCGATCCTGGTCGGGGGCGTCTGGCCGTTGGTGGTCGAACAGTTCTCAGTGCGGCCGAACGCCGCAGTGCGCGAAGCCCCGTACATCGAACGTGGCATCGAGGCAACGCGGCAGGCCTATCACGTCGGGGACGACACCGTCGAATACGTCCCGTACCGGGGGGTCGGTACCACGCCGCCCCAGGACGTCCCCCCCGACGTCACGACCATCGCCAATATCCGGTTGCTCGACCCTGACGTGCTGTCGCGCACGTTCACGCAGCAACAGCAGTTGAAGAACTTCTACGAGTTCCCCCGCAACCTCGACCTCGACCGCTACCGGATCGACGGGGAAATGCGGGACTTCGTGGTGGGAGTGCGTGAACTCTCACCCGAGCGACTCACCGGGAACCAGACCCATTGGGTCAACAGACATACCGTCTACACCCACGGCAACGGGTTCGTCGCTGCCCCGGCCAACCGGGTCAACGCGGCGGTGCGGGATGCGACCGATGGCGCGTCGAGCAGCGACAGCGGATACCCGCTCTACACGGTGAGCGACATTGCGACGCACGGTACCGAGCAGTTGATCCCGGTCGAGCAGCCCCGCGTGTACTTCGGTGAGGTGCTCGGACAGTCCGGGCAGGAGTACGTGATCGTGGGCGGTGAACCCGGTGAGGCACCTCGCGAGTACGACACCGACACCTCGTCCTACACCTACGACGGCGAGGGCGGTGTCTCCATCGGGAACTGGTTCAACCGGCTCGCGTTCTCGGCTCGCTACGGCGAACGCAACATCATCTTCTCCAACGAGATCGGCTCGGAATCGAAGATCCTGTTCCACCGCGATCCCGCCGAACGGGTGCACATGGTGGCACCCTGGCTCGAGACGGACACGAATCCGTATCCGGCAGTGGTGGACGGGCGGATCGTATGGATCGTCGACGGATACACCACGGCCGACGGTTATCCGTATTCGCAGCGCAGTGCGCTTCCCGAGCCGGACGCACTGCGTCCCCAGGCGATCAATTACATGCGGAATTCGGTGAAGGCCACCGTTGATGCCTACGACGGCACCATCACTCTCTACGAGGTCGACTCCGCCGACCCGGTGTTGCAGACGTGGATGAGCGTGTTCCCCGGCACCGTCCGACCCGAGAGCGAGGTGCCCGACGACCTGCGCGCCCACTTCCGTTATCCGGAAGATCTGTTCCGGGTCCAGCGGGATATTCTGGCTCGCTACCATGTCGATGATCCGGTGGAGTTCTTCACCACCAACGCATTCTGGTCGGTGCCGAGCGATCCCACCGTCGACGCGAATCCGAATCAGCCGCCGTACTACGTGCTCGTCGGCGACGAGGAGACCGCGCAACCGTCGTTCCGGCTGGCAGGAGCAATGGTCGGATTCCATCGAGAATTCTTGTCCGCCTATATTTCTGCGCGCTCCGACCCGGATGGGTACGGGAAGATCACGGTGCTCGAACTGCCGACCGACAGTCTCACCCAGGGGCCGCAGCAGACGCAGAACTCGATGATCTCGGATACGCGTGTCGCGTCGGAGCGCACTCTGCTCGAACGATCGAACCGCATCCACTACGGCAATCTGCTGACGCTGCCGATCGCCGACGGCGGGGTGCTCTACGTCGAACCGCTGTACACCGAGCGGATGTCTGCGGCGACCGACGGATCGACCTTCCCGCAGTTGGCGCGGGTGCTGGTGAGTTACCGCGACCCGCAGACCGGCGGTGTCCTCGTCGGGTACGCCCCGACGTTGGCGGAAGCGCTCGATCAGGTGCTCGGTCGCGGTGCGGGGAGCGCGGCGACACCTCCGGGCGGCGACGCCGCGACCGTGCCCGAGGAAGTGCCGCCGCCGGCGGAGGGGCTCATGCCCGCTGAAACCCCGGAAGCAGCCGCGGCGACCCCGGAAGTAGCCGCGGCCGCGCAGAACCTGCAGGCCGCCCTCGAAGAGCTGCGATCAGCGCAGCGGAACGGAGGCTTCCGCACATTGGGTGCCGCACTGGATCGGCTGCAGTCCGCGGTGGACGCCTATGTCGCCGTCACCGGAGGTCAGTGAACCGCCCCGACCAACCGTAATGAGAGGTCGGCGTAGAGGGAGCTGAGAGTGTCGGGTTCGTGGTATCGACCGGCCGGATACCAGCGGCAGATGTCGACGCACAGCGACATGAGGGCGAGGGTGACGCCCTCGGCGTCGGGCACCGTGAATTCACCCGAGGCGATCCCGAGGTCGACGACGTCGCGCACCACCCGGGTCGTGTCCCGCCGCAGACCGGTGATGACGCGGTAGTGGCCGGGCTCGAGTGCGGTCAGTTCGTACTGGATGACGCGGGCGCGTCGATGATTCTCTGCCTGCCACTGAGCGAAGCGCCGGATGATCGACGTGAGGCGTGTCGTGGCGTCGGCGTCGGGCAGGTCGGCTTCGCGGACCACCTGCAGCGCGAAGGCGTGACCCTCGTACGCGATGGCGTAGAGGAGATCCTCCTTCGACTTGTAGTGCGGGTACATCGCAGCCGGGCTCATGTCGAGGCGCGCGGCGATCTGCCGCGTGGTGGTGCTGCCGTAGCCGTTCTCCGCGAACGCTTCGATCGCGGCCTCCCGCATGCGCGCGGCGGCCTTGGAGCTGCTGATCACGGTGTTCTCGGGTGCGCTCACGGTGGGCCCGGCCTCCTTTCACTTTCTGGTTGACAAGCAAACCACAGCGTCGTTTAATAAGCGAACGCTTATAATCTAAGCGCGTGCTTATCTAAGAGGAGCAGTTGAATGCGACGCACCCTGTACGGCCCCGACCACGAAGCGTTCCGCGAGTCCGTCCGCGAGTTCGTGAATCGGCTCGTACTTTCCCGTGCCGAGGAGCTCATCGAGCGCCACGAGATCCCGCGCGACATCTGGATCGAGGCCGGTAAGGCCGGAATCCTCGGGCTCGAGATCCCCGAGCGTTTCGGTGGCAGCGAGGCCGGTGACTACCGCTTCAACGCGGTCGTCGCCGAGGAGATGGCCCGCGCGAACATGGCGCTGTCGTCGTCGATCGGTATCCACTCCGACATCACCGTTCCGTACATCGTTCACCTGGGGAACGACGAGCAGCGCGAGCGCTGGCTCCCCAAGTGCGCAACCGGTGAGCTGATCTGCGCGATCGGAATGACCGAACCGTCCGGCGGATCGGACCTCGCGAACCTGAAGACCACTGCGGTGCGCGACGGCGACGACTGGATCCTCAACGGTGCGAAGACGTTCATCACCAACGGCTACAACTGCGATCTCGTGGTCGTGGCAGCCCGCACCGATCCGAGCAAGGGTGCGAAGGGTATCTCGCTGCTCGTCGTCGAGCGCGGGATGGCGGGCTTCGAGAACGGCCGCAAGCTCGACAAGGTGGGCCAGCCCGAAGCCGACACCGCCGAGTTGTTCTTCGAGAACGTGCGTGTCCCGCACGCCAACATGCTCGGCGAAGAGGGCATGGGCTTCATCTCGATGATGAAGCTGCTGCCGCAGGAACGCCTCGGCTCGGCCATCAACAATGTGCACCACGCCAAGCAGATCCTGCTCGAGACCATCGAGTACGCGAAGGAGCGCAAGGCGTTCGGCAAGGCCATCGGCACCATGCAGTACAACAAGTTCCTGCTCGCCGAGCTCGTGACGAAGATCGAGGTCGCGGAGGCGTACGTCGACCAGGCGGTCGAGGCGCACGCCGATGGTGAGCTGACCGCGGTCGACGCCGCGAAGGCGAAGTGGTGGAGCGCACAATCCCAGTCAGAGGTACTGGATGCGTGCGTGCAGATCCACGGCGGCTACGGTTTCATGAACGAATACCGTGTGGCCCGCGCCTGGAAGGACGCCCGCGTGACGAAGATCTGGGCGGGGACGAACGAGATCATGAAGGAACTGATCGGCCGCGACCTGGGCCTGTAGCCCGGTTACGACAACCAACGAGGAGCATGTAATGCCCGAAGCTGTGATTGTGTCCGCTGTCCGCTCGCCCATCGGGCGCGCCATGAAGGGCTCGCTCAAGACCGTCCGCCCGGACGATCTGGCGACGCAGATGGTGGCTGCTGCACTGGCGAAGGTCCCCGAGCTCGACCCCGCGGAGATCGACGACCTCATGCTCGGCTGTGGTCAGCCGGCCGGTCAGTCGGGCTTCAACATCGCTCGTGTTGTTGCAGTGCAGCTGGGATACGATTCCCTGCCCGGTGTGACCGTCAACCGGTACTGTTCCTCGTCGCTCCAGACCACCCGCATGGCGCTGCACGCCATCAAGGCGGGCGAGGGCGACGTGTTCATCTCGGCGGGTGTCGAGTCCGTGTCGAGCTTCGTCACCGGCAATGCCGACGGCCTGCCCGACACGAAGAACCCGCTCTTCGACGACGCGCAGGCGCGCAGTGCCAAGCTCGCCGAGGGTGGCACCGCGTGGACCGACCCGCGCGCCGAGGGGCTGATCCCCGACGTCTATCTCGCCATGGGGCAGACCGCTGAGAATGTCGCCTCCTTCACCGGCATCTCCCGTGAGGATCAGGATCGCTGGGGCGTCCGCTCGCACAACCGCGCCGAGGAAGCCATCGAGTCGGGCTTCTTCGAGCGGGAGATCACCCCGGTCACGCTCGCCGACGGCACTGTGGTGTCGACCGATGACGGCCCGCGTCCCGGTACCACCTATGAGGCCGTCAGCCAGCTCAAGCCGGTGTTCCGTCCCGACGGCACCGTTACCGCCGGCAACGCGTGCCCGCTCAACGACGGTGCTGCCGCTCTGGTGATCATGTCCGACACCAAGGCCAAGGCTCTCGGCCTGACGCCGCTCGCACGTATCGTGTCGACGGGTGTGTCGGGTCTGTCGCCCGAGATCATGGGCCTGGGCCCGATCGAGGCCGTCAAGAAGGCACTGGGTCGCGCGAACATGGGTATTTCCGACATCGACCTGTTCGAGATCAACGAGGCGTTCGCCGTGCAGGTGCTCGGTTCCGCTCGTGAGCTCGGAATCGACGAGGAGAAGCTCAATGTGTCCGGCGGTGCGATCGCGCTCGGCCACCCGTTCGGCATGACGGGGGCGCGCATCACGAATACGCTTCTGAACAACCTTCAGACCCACGACAAGCAGTTCGGTGTCGAGACCATGTGTGTCGGTGGTGGCCAGGGTATGGCGATGGTGCTCGAGCGCCTGAACTGATCCGACCATAGGTTCGGGCTAAGTCACCGTTAGGCCGCATGTCTGAAAAGGCATGCGGCCTAACGCGTTTCGGAAGTCTTTTCTTTTGTAATCAGACCGTAGATGGGCTATACAGGGTGTAGCCCCCGTCACATGAGGAGATCGCTGCATGTCCGTACTCGACAGGTTCCGCCTCGACGACCGCGTCGCGATCGTCACGGGCGCCTCGTCCGGGCTCGGTGTCGCCTTCGCGCAGGCTCTCGCAGAAGCGGGAGCCGACGTGGTGCTCGCGGCCCGTCGCGTCGACCGGCTCGAACAGACCGCAGAACTCGTCCGCGCGGCGGGACGACGGGCCGTCACCGTCGAAACCGACATCGCGGATCCCGATCAGGCGCAGCACATGGTCGATGCGGCAGTCGAACAACTCGGCAAGGTCGACATCCTCATCAACAACGCCGGGATCGGAACTGCGGTGCCGGCAACCAAGGAAACTCCCGATGAGTTCCGGCGGGTCATCGACATCAACCTGAACGGATCGTACTGGGCGGCGCAGGCGGCCGGTCGCGTCATGCAGCCCGGTAGCTCGATCCTCAACATCTCGTCGGTCCTCGGCCTGACCACCGCGCGTCTGCCGCAGGCCGCGTACGCAGCGAGTAAGGCCGCGATCATCGGGCTCACCCGAGACCTCGCTCAGCAGTGGGGTACGCGCAAGGGCATTCGCGTCAATGCCCTCGCACCCGGCTTCTTCGAAACCGAGATGACCGACGAATACCTGCCCGGCTATCTCGACAGCATGAAGCCGCGCATCGTCCTGGGCCGCACCGGCGACCCGGAAGAAATCGCCGCCACCGCAGTGTGGTTGGTATCCGAGGCGGCCGGGTATGTCACCGGCCAGACCATCGCGGTCGACGGTGGCCTCACCATCAACTGACCGCACCACTTCACGGAGGTTTTCAGTGAGCTCAACTGTCCGCACCGCCATCGTCACCGGAGCCGCACGTGGTATCGGTGCCGCCGTCGCCAAGCGTCTGGCCGCCGACGGCATGCAGGTCGCCGTCCTCGACCTCGACGCTGCTGCCTGCGCCGACACCGTGTCCGCCATCGAGGCCGCGGGCGGCAAGGCGCTCGCCGTGGGCGCGAACGTCGCCGACGAAGCCTCCGTGGCCGCCGCTGTGGAGAAGGTCGCCGAGGAATTGGGCGATCCCACTGTGCTGATCAACAATGCGGGCATCACGCGCGACAATCTGCTGTTCAAGATGACGGTCGACGACTGGGATGCCGTCATGAGCGTCCATCTGCGCGGCGCTTTCCTCATGGCACGCGCCACTCAGAAGTACATGGTGGACAACAAGTTCGGCCGTATCGTCAACCTGTCGAGCACGTCGGCGCAGGGCAACCGCGGTCAGGTCAACTACTCGGCTGCCAAGGCCGGCATGCAGGGATTCACGAAGACCCTCTCGATCGAACTCGGCAAGTTCGGCGTCACCGCCAACGCGATCGCCCCGGGCTTCATCGCGACCGAGATGACGGCCGCGACCGCCGAGCGCGTCGGTGCGTCGTTCGAGGACTACAAGGCCGCTGCCGCGTCGCAGATCCCCGTCGCCCGTGTCGGTGAGCCCGAGGACATCGCGCACACCGCGTCGTTCCTCGCATCCGAGGGTGCCGGCTTCGTGTCGGGTCAGGTCATCTACGTTGCCGGTGGTCCGAAGGACTGAGCTGGTTCGACTCGCGGCGCCGCGGTCCCGGAAGGGGCCGCGGCGCCGTTTCGTGTGCGGGAAAGCCTCGACGCAAGCATCGAGCGGTACTTGACGTCACGTATACCGTTCGGTCTACTATGTGTGACGCATGTACACATATACATTTCCCTGCCGATTACTGAGGTGACCGCCATGACCGACACCGCACTGTCCGAGGTTGCGTCCCCGCCGGGAGGTGCTCCGCCGCAAGCCATGACGAGCCTGCGTCGCGGGGCGATCCTGGTCGTCGTCTGCCTGGCGGAACTGCTGGTGCTGCTCGACAACACCGTCGTCAATGTGGCGTTACCGTCGATGGGCGTGAGCTTGGGCGCCGGCTTCTCCGGGCTGCAATGGATCGTCGACGCCTACACCCTGACCTTCGCCGGACTGCTGTTGGCCTGCGGACACCTCGGCGATCGGTTCGGACGTCGGCGCGTGATGCTGATCGGACTGGCCGGCATCGCAGTGATGTCGGTCGGCGGAGCATTGGCCACGAGCGTCGGTATGGTCGTCGCTGCCCGCGCCGCGATGGGTGTGTTCGCTGCGGCCGTGTTCCCCGCGACCCTGGCGCTGGTCACCATCACATTCACCACGCCGAAGGCGCGCGCGGCGGCGATCGCGGTGTGGACCGCGATGGCAGGTTTCGCAGTGGCCATCGGACCGACCGCCGGCGGATGGCTGCTCACGCACTTCTCCTGGCACTCGGTGTTCTGGATGAATGTTCCGATCGCCCTCGCAATCCTCGTTGCGGCCCGGTTTGTGCTCCCGGAGTCGCGCACCAATGCGCATGGCAGGCTCGACGTCCTCGGCCTCGTCCTCTCGTTCGCCGGAATCGTCACCCTCGTGTGGGCGATCGTCGAAGGGCCCCGCCACGGATGGGTCTCCCCGACGACCATCGGGGCGTTCGTATTCGGAGCGGCCATGATCGCAGTGTTCGTGTGGCGCGAAACCCGTGTCAGCAACCCGGTGCTCGATGTGAGGCTCTTCCGCAACCGGAGGTTCTCGCTTCCGGCACTGTCGATCGCCGTCGCCTACTTTTCGATGTTCGGATTCCTGTTCCTGATCACCCAGTATTTCCAGGGCATCCAGGAATACTCCCCACTCGAGTTCGGGATCCGCTCGCTGCCGTTCGCGGCCGCCGTGCTCATCGCGGCACCGGCCGCAACCATGCTCGCTCAACGCGTCGGTACGACGGCGGTGCTGATCGGTGGATTCGTCATCCTCGCAACGGGAATGGGGATCGCCGGTCAGGTCACCGTCGAATCTCCGTACGTAGGAATCGTGCTGATATCGATGATCCTGATGGGCCTGGGTTTGGCAATCGTGCAGGGGCCGGCCACCGAATCGATCATGGGATCGGTGGAGCTGGACGAGGCCGGCGTGGGTTCGGCAGTCAACGACACCACGCGTGAAGTCGGCGGAGCATTGGGCGTTGCAGTGTTGGGATCGATCGTCGCGTCGGCATATACGGACAGGGTGGCCCCCCTCGTCGACACGATCCCGGATTCCATGATGGACCCACAGCAGAAGGACTTCGCACGCCAGTCCGTCCTGACCGTTCTGGAGATCCGCAAGCACGACGTCCCAACGATGTTCTCCGACAGCAAGGACCACCTCATCTTCACGATGAAGGCAGCCGCGCTCGACGGGTTCCAGATCGCGTCATACGCGACAGTGGGTCTGGCGATCGCCTGCGCGATCGCAGTGGCCGCACTCCTTCCGTGGAAACGTCCAGAGAGGGGATCGGTTCTGCTCGGCTGGATGCAGTCTCCCTCATCGGACGAGACGCCCACTACCGGAACCTGAAACAATCGGGTCCATGACGGAATCCGTACGGGAGCGTTTGATCGGTAGCGCCGTCGAGCTGGTGCAGCGCCACGGCGTAGCGGGCACGTCCGTGGCAGATCTGCTCGAGCGCAGCGGGGTCGCGCGCCGGTCGGTGTATCTGCACTTCCCCGGCGGGAAGAACGAGCTGATCACCGCATCCGTCGAGGAAGCCGGGAATACCATCGGAGCGATGATCGAGCGGCTCGTCACGACTCAGTCCCCGCCGGAATCGTTGAGCGCGTTCATCGAGTTCTGGAAGCACCTGCTCACCGGCTCCGACTTCGAAGCGGGATGTCCCATCGCGGCCGCCGCCTACGGTGGTCAGGAGGCTCCCGAGGCACGTGAGCAGGCGCATCGGGTGTTCGCGCACTGGCAGGATCTCCTCGTCCCGCGCCTCACCGCGTACGGCATCGACGAAGCGGACGCGTCCGCCGTGGCGACCACGACGATCGCCGCCATCGAGGGTGCGGTGATGCTGTGCCTCGCCGACCGCGACACCGCACCACTAGATCGTGTCCATTCACAGCTGCAGAGACTGCTGCCGCCGCAGACCGGCTGACAGCAGTCTCGGAGCACGACCTCGGTCGACGCCTATCTCTCGTCGTCGCGTGCGGAGGCGAGGACATCGCTCATGTCGCCCTCGCGCCATTCGGAGATCACACGGCGGAAGGCGATGGGACCGGGCGCGTACGACGACGACGTCGTGCGCGTCCCCTCGCCGTTGTAGTAACCCGGCGTGCACTCGATCAGGAATTTCGAGTTGTCGACCAGGTTCTCGGTGATGGTGTCGCACCAGGCCTGCTCCGCCGCCACCGTCGGCTCCACCCACTTCGCACCGGTCTTGTCGGCCATCGCGATGACCGCGGCGATGTGGGTCGCCTGATCCTGGAGCACGTGAGAGATGTTGACCGAGTTCCCGTTCTGAATCGACGCGAGGTGGAACAGGTTCGGGAAGCCGTGGGTGTAGAAACCGTGCAACGTGCGCGGACCCTGCGACCAGGCCTCGAGCAATGTCGTCCCGTTCCGTCCGTACACCGGCAGGGTGCCCGACAGCACGCCTGAGATTCCGACCTCGAATCCGGTGGCGAAAATGACGCAGTCGACCTCGTATTCCGTCTCGCCCACCACGACCGAATTGTCGGTCATCCGGGTGATCCCGCCGTGATCCGCAGTGTCTACGAGCGTGACATTCGGGCGGTTGAACGTCGGGAGATAGAGGTCGCTGAAACCGGGGCGCTTGCACATGTACCGGTACCAGGGCTCGAGCGTTTCTGCGGTCGCCGGATCGTCGACGACCTTCTTGATGCGGGCACGCATCTTGTTCATCGTCACGAAGTCGGCCAGTTCGTCGCGGCGTTCGCGCTCGGCGGGGTCGAGTGTCGTGTCGAGTGCGCCGCTCATCATCTTGCGTTGCAGGCGCGCGTTGGCCGTCCATCCGTCCTGGACGAGATCCTCGGCGGCGTCTTCCCCGGAGATGATGGCGAGGAAGTTGTCCATCCGCTCGCGTTGCCAACCCGGTTGCAGGGTCGCCGCCCATTCGGGGTCGGTCGGGCGGTTGTCACGGACGTCCACCGTCGACGGGGTCCGCTGCATGACGTAGAGGTGTTGCGCGCCTTCTGCGACATGCGGGATCGCCTGGAGCCCTGTCGCGCCGGTTCCGACGATGGCGACGCGCTTGTCGGCGAGGCCGGTCAGGCCGCCGTCGGGACTACCGCCGGTGTACCCGTAATCCCAACGGCTGGTATGGAAGGTGTGGCCTCGGAAATTCTCGATGCCGGGGATGCCGGGCAGTTTCGCCAGGGTGAGCGTCCCGGAGGACGCGATGACATAGCGGGCGCGGATGGTATCGCCGCGGTCGGTGCGCACCACCCACTCGACTGACTCTTCGTCCCACGTGAAGTCCGTCGCCCGGGTATGGAAGACGGCATCCCGATAGAGGTTGTAGTGCTCGGCGATGGCGACCGCGTGCTGTCTGATCTCCTCACCGGGCGCGTACCGCCATTTCGGGATGTAGCCGATTTCCTCGAGGAGCGGCATGTACACGTACGACTCGATGTCGCAGTGGATGCCCGGATACCGGTTCCAGTACCAGGTGCCGCCGAAGTCGCCTGCCTCGTCCATCATCCGGATGGACTCGAAACTCGCTTCGCGCAGACGGGCACCGGCCATCAGCCCACCGAACCCGCCACCGACGACAAGGATCTCGACGCGGTCGTTCAGCGAGTCGCGCTCGGCACGTTCGGTGTACGGGTCGTGCATGTAATAGCCGAACTCTCCCGCCGCGCGCTGGTACTGCGCGTTGCCCTCCGGCCGGATGCGTCGATCCCGTTCACGACGGTATTTCGCGCGCAGGGCGTCCACGTCGAAGTCGAGAGCCTCCGCGGCGGGCGGTGTCGTTGATTCGGGCACGGTGGTGGCCCTTTCGTCCGAGGTGTGGTCGTCGTCACTTAGGGTGATCGGGGACCTTACCCATATGTACCTGCCGATACGAATCGAGCATCGCCTCGGCGAAGGGGGACCTGTCGACGGAACGCGGCTTGTTCACCGTGCTTGCTGGAGACCCCCGCTGCCCATCCGCCGCCAGATCTCGGCGGCGGCAGTCTGCGCCGACGACATCATCCGTTTGTCCCCTACGCGGTCGGCCGGACCGAACACCGACAGCGCTGCGGCTTCGGTGCCGCCGATCCGCCCGATGGGCACGGCGGCGCAGCTGAAGCCCTTCAGACACCGCTCCGGGTCGTAGGCCAGCCGCCGCTCGCGGACACGGGTGATCTCGGGGGACTCCGCGTCGGCCGGATCGCCGATCGCCAGCAGTGCCTTGCCGATCGTCGATGTGGCGACGGGTAGCCGGTCGCCGACGCGGGACCGCACGAGCGGGGCCGACTCACCGCCGACCTTCTCGAGGTAGACGGCCTCGGGCCCGTCCCGGACTCCGAGATGGACGACGCATCCCGTCATCCGATGCAGCCGTCGCAGGCTGGGCAGAGCAGCGCGACGCAGTGCATTCTGCTGTGCAGCGGCCGCGCCCAGTTCGATCATCCGCATACCCAATTGATAATCCATACCCTCGCGATACACCCAGCGAAGCGCGACCAACTGCTCCAACGCGCGGTGCACCGAGGTGCGCGGGAGTCCGGTGGCAGCGACGATCTGCGACAGGTTCAGGCGGTCTGCGCACTCGAACACGTCGAGGATCACTGCCGCACGCTGCAGCGTTCCGGTCGGCCCCTCCATCCGATCTCCTTCCCACATCCCCGAACATGGTTAACACATCAAGCATGAGTCGAGGCCGATTCTTCCGCTTACCGGAATCGGTTCTGTCGTGCTGGACGCGAGATGCTGTTGACTCCGGCTATGCCGAATCCGAATCCCTTGTGTATGAGTCCCGGCGCGATGTTGGCAGGTCGTCGCGCTGTGGTGACCGGTGGTGCCGCCGGCATCGGAGCTGCGATCGCGAGGTCGTTCGCTGCTCACGGCGCCGACGTACTCGTCGCAGACATCGAACCGCTCGGTTCACTCGAATTCGATTCCTCCGCGGGCGGGGTGATCAGCGCCGTCGAGTGGGATGTGTGCTCCGCGGAGTGTCCTCCCGAACTCGTCGAGCATCGGCCGGACGTGCTGGTCAACAATGTCGGCCACTACCTGCAGCCGCCCCACGCGTTCGCTACCAATGCGCCGTCGCTGTGGGACGGGCTTCACGAGGTCAATTTCGCTCACGTGCTGCGTCTGACGCAGGCGCTGCTCCCGGGAATGACCGACCGTGGGCATGGCTCGATCATCAACCTGACCACGGTCGAATCCCACCGGGCGATCCCCGGGCACACCGTGTACTCCGCGTACAAGGCCGCCTTGACGCAGTTCACCCGATCGCTGGCTGCGGAGGTCGGCCCCGACGGCATCCGGGTCAACGCTGTGGCTCCGGACCTCATCGAGTCGGTGCAGGTACCCTACGCGGCGCTCGTCCCCGACGAGGATCTGCCGCTGTGGCCGAACTGGTCGCCGCTCGGCGGTCCCGGGCAGCCCGAGGACGTTGCGGGTGTCGCGCTGTTCCTCGCCTCCGACCTGTCCAGGTTCGTCACCGGTGGCACCATTCACGTCGACGGCGGCACACATTCCTCCGGCGGGTGGGTGCCGCGCAACTCCGGTGGCTGGACGAACCGTCCCCGCAATCCCTGATCCACGATCCGAAAGAGACATCATGAAAATTCTGGTAATCGGCGGTACCGGCATGATCGGCGCGCACGCCGCACTCGAACTGCGTGAACACGGCGACGACGTCACCGTGGCGGGACGCGGTCCGCTTCCCGACGACTCGCTCGTCGCCGATTTTCCGCTGCTGACCGGCGACTACACGGTGCCGACCTTCACCCGCGAACAACTGGCGGGTTTCGAGGCCATCGTCTTTGCAGCCGGTCAGGACCCGCGACACAAGCCACGCGAGGACGACGACGAGCTGAAGTTCTGGGAGACCACACAGAGCGTCGGTGTGCCCCGTTTCGCTCAGCTCGCCAAGGACGCCGGTGTGGGGCGTTTCGTGCAGGTGGGAAGCTACTACCACCAGGTCTGCCCGGACATCGCGGAGACCAACCCGTACGTCGCGGCCCGCCAGGCGGCCGACGAAGGTGCCCGCGCGCTCGCCGACGAGTCGTTCAACGTCTGCACGCTCAACCCACCGTCGATCCTCGGTGTGGTGCCGGGCGCCTCCACCCGCCGCTACCGGAAAATGGTCTCGTGGGCCGCGGGCAACGAACCCCAGATCCCCGATTTCGCCCCGCCCGGCGGCACCAACTACCTGTCGGCGCGTTCGCTCGCTCAGGCGATCCGCGGCGCCGTGCACCACGGTGAGTCGGGGAAGGCCTATCTCATCGGCGACGAAAACCTCACGTATCAGCGGTTCTTCCAGATGATGGTCGACGCAGCGGGCGGTAGCCGGCAGATCGCGGTGAAGGACGAGTCGCACCTGTTGCTCTCGGATGCGGCGATCGTCCAAGGGCGCGGCAACACTCTCGCGTACGAGCCGGATGCGGACGAGACGCGGCTGCTGGGCTACGACCGCAACGACTGCACGCGAGCGGTGGAAGCCCTTGTCGAGGCCGTCGTCGCGGCCACCACGCGTAATTGACCAACGAGCTGGAGAACGAAGTGAGCTCATCGAAAGAAGTTGTCGTCGACCGCAGTCAGCTGCGCAGGGTAGCGCTGTCGAGTCTGCTCGGCACCGTACTGGAGTACTACGACTTCCTCCTCTACGGCACCATGGCTGCGTTGGTGTTCGGTGAGTTGTTCTTTCCCTCCTCGAACCCCGCGCTCTCCACGATCGCCGCATTCGGCACTCTCGCAGCCGGTTACGCCGCACGTCCATTGGGCGGCGTGATCTTCGGCCACTTCGGCGATCGTCTCGGCCGCAAGACCATGCTGATCGTGACGATGGTGGTGATGGGTGCAGCGAGCTTCATCATCGGACTGCTTCCCACCTATGAGGCGATCGGAGTTCTAGCCCCGGTGCTGCTCGTGACGCTCCGCATCGTGCAGGGATTCGCGATCGGTGGCGAGTGGGGCGGCGCAGCGCTCATGGTGATCGAGCATGCGGAGCCCGAGCGTCGCGGACGGTGGGCAGGCATCATGCAGCTCGGCTCCCCGATCGGGTTCCTGCTCGCCACAGTGGTCGTCATGGTGGTCAGCCTTCTTCCGGACGAGAGCCTGTACTCGTGGGGCTGGCGAGTGCCCTTCCTGCTCAGTGCGCTGCTCGTCGTGGTCGGTCTCTACATGCGGTTGGGTGTGGTGGAAAGCCCCGTGTTCCAGGAAGCGGTGGACAACGACGACGCACAGGTGAAAGCGAAGACACCGCTTCTGCGAGTGCTCCGGCATCCACGCGCGCTGATCCTCGCGTGCGCAGCGGGAATCGGGCCGTTCGCGCTGACCGCGCTCGCGACATCCCACATCATCGCCTACGCCAAGGGAATCGGGTACGACCAATCCGACGTGATGCGTGCGTTGGTCATCATCGCGATGCTGTCGCTGATCACGATCCCGCTCTTCTCAGCGCTGTCGGATCGCGTGGGACGTCGTGGCGTGGCCCTTGCGGGTGCAATCGGTGCGGTGGTGTTCGCGTTACCCATGTATGCGCTCGTCGACACCGTGTCGGCACTGTGGCTGACCGTCGCTCTGCTGATTGCGCAGGTAGTGCAGAACCTGATGTATGCGCCTCTTGCACCGCTACTTTCGGAGATGTTCGGTACCGAGACCCGTTATACGGGCGTCTCGCTCGGATATCAGATGGCAAGCCTGATCGGAGCGGGATTCACCCCGCTGATCGCGAGCAGCCTGCTCGCGGCGACCGGAGGGTCGAGCCTGCCGCTGAGCTGCATCATCGTGGTCGCGGCGCTCATCACGGGCGTCGCGGTCTGGCGGATCGTCGAGACACGTGGACGCGATTTGACGACCGGATTCGATGAGTCTTCGCCGGGCCGCATCGAGCAGTCCGCACCCGAGGCGGGAGTGCGCGTGGAATGACACGCTCCTTTCCGTCATTCGGTGCCGTCCAGTGAGACTGTGGAACCTCGAATCGTAGTTTCCGCGATATCAAGAGGACATTCGGTCGGATTACTGCGAGGAGGACTGCAATGGGCAACCCGGTGATCGTCGATGCCGCGAGGTCCCCGATAGGCCGACGCGGCGGGGCATTGTCCGGGCTGCACGCTGCGGAACTACTCGGGGCAGTCCAGAAGGGTGTGCTGGAGCGGCTGAACCTCGATCCGGCAGTCATCGAGCAGGTGATCGGTGGGTGCGTCACCCAAGCGGGCGAGCAGGCGTCGAACGTCAGCCGCAATGCGTGGCTGCACGCGGGACTGCCGGAGCGGACCGGTGTGACGACCATCGACGCCCAGTGCGGATCCGGTCAGCAGTCGGTGCATCTGATCGCCGCCCAGATCGCGGCCGGCGTGATCGATGCGGGGATGGCCTGCGGAGTCGAAGCGATGTCGCGGGTACCGTTGCTTTCCAACATCACCGGCGACGTCGGCAGCCCGAAGCCTCCGGGCTGGAGTGTCGACATCCCGGCCCAGTTCGATGGCGCCGATCGCATTGCCCGGCGCCGTGGCTTCACGCGCGGCGACCTCGACGCATTCGGGTTGCGGTCGCAGGAGCGCGCAGCGGCAGCATGGGCGGCGGGCCGCTTCGACGCGTCGATCGTGCCGGTGAAGACTCCCGGTGTGGAGGGCGAGGACTCTACCGTCGTGGCGTGTGACGAAGGCCTGCGGGACACCTCGATGGAGGCCCTGGCCCGCTTGAATCCGGTGTTGGAGGGCGGCCTGCACACGGCGGGCACGTCGTCCCAGATCTCTGATGGCGCAGCCGCACTCGTCGTCATGGATCAGGCGCGCGCGGAGAAGCTCGGGCTGCGTCCGCGCGCGCGGATCGTCGTGCAGTGCCTCATCGGTGCCGAGACGCACTACCTTCTCGACGGCCCCGTGCAGGCCACCGAGTATCTGCTCGAGCGTGCCGGTATGTCGATCGGCGACATCGACCTTTTCGAGGTCAACGAAGCGTTTGCGGCAGTGCCGATGTCGATGGCCCGCGTGCACGGTGTCGACGAGGATCGCCTGAACGTCAACGGCGGTGCGGTTGCGCTCGGTCACCCCGTCGGTTCGTCCGGTGTCCGGCTGATCGGTGCGGTGATCGACGAGCTCGAGCGTCGCGATGCCGAACGTGCCCTCGTCGCGGTCTGCGCCGGTGGCGCGATGGCGACCGGGGCGATCGTCGAACGAATCTGAGTGCTGCGCCGGGTGTTCAGCGCCCGGCGCGTGTGGCCATGCCGTCGAAGAACAGGGACATGCAGTCTTCGGAGAGTTCTGCGAGAGTGTAGTCGTCGTCAGGCTTCGGCCAGTAGACGGTGAACCACACGGAATCTCGGAGGAACCGGTGGAACACCCTGGTGGGAATATCCTTCCGAAGGATTCCCGCGTCCTTGCCCGCCTCGATCGCATCGAGCCAGATCTTCTGGATGGAGTCTGCGAGGAGGCGGGCGTCGGCGAAGCCTTCGAGGTTGCGCAATTGGCCGAATTCCGATTGATACACCTTCGTCGCGTCGCTGCGGGCAGCGCCGGTCGCAAGGGAGACGTCGACGATTGCCTTCATGCGGGCCCGGGGTTCGAGATCTTCGGCTCCCGCGGCCCGGTAGTCGTCGAGGAGGTCCGACAAGTATCCCGTCACCAGCTCGGTGACGATGGCGCTCTTGGACCGGAAGTAGTGGTAGAGCGCACCCGCGTTCAATCCGACGGCGTCGCCGATTTCGCGCATCGATGTTCCGGCGATACCGCGTGCAGCGAATGCGGCAGCGGCAGCGTCGAGGATCTCGGCCCGTCGGTGGGAGGTGACCGTTCCATCAGCGCCGGTCGTTTGAACGTTCATTCAAGAAATGTAGCGACGGTGCCGACGTGCGTCAAGTCTGCCCGGGGTGCTCTCATGCAGCGTCTCCTAACTCATTGATTATCAGTGGATTCCGACACCAGCACTTGCGCTGTCGGTGTCCGGTCGAATGCTTGACGTTGGCGTTGGTGAATCCTATATTCGGCTTGAATGAACGTTCAAACGACGTTCATTATTTGTGAAGCGACTGCGCAACGATGAGTCGGCACATACGCGGGTCGTCCCGTGCGCGCGCTCCCGAAATCTGATGAGGAGATCCCATGACCAGGGTTGTCTATGCACGCAGTGTTCACGACGAGCGCGAGATCGAGGCCTGCCTCGAAGTGCTGCGTGGCGGTCCGTTCGCCTTGAAGATCGGCAAGAACGTCGCCGAGATGGAGAGCCGGGTGGCCGACCTGTACGGCAAGAAGGTCGGCCTGATGTGCAACTCGGGTTCGTCCGCGTTGTACCTGGCGCTCGAACTGCTCGACCTGCCCAAGGGCGCCGAGGTCATCACCTCGCCGCTGACCTTCTCCACAGATGTCTCGCCGATCGTCCGCGGTGGCTGGATCCCCGTCTTCGTGGATGTCGAGCCGGACACCTACAACGTCGACGTCACCAAGATCGAGGAGATGATCACCGACAGGACCGAGGCCATCCTGATCCCGAATCTCGCCGGCAACGCGCCCGACTGGGATGCCATCCGCGACATCGCAGACAAGTACGGTATCAAGGTCATCGAGGATTCGTGCGACTGCATCGGCACCACTCTGCGGGGCACCAAGACCGGCTCACGCTCGGACATCACCGTCACCAGCTTCGCGATGGCGCACATCATCACCTGCGCGGGAAACGGTGGCATGGTCTGCCTCGACGACGAGAAACTGCGCGACAAGGGCCTGATGCTGCGTCGTTGGGGTCGTCGCTCCGAGCCGCACCTGTTCGGCTCCGAGCCCGGCGGGCGGGTGTTTCGCGAGGATCTCGACGGCGTCTCCTACGACAACGACTTCATCTTCGACGTCCTGCCGTGGAACTTCGAGCCGTCCGAGCTCGGTTCGGCCTTCGGTCTGGTCCAGCTGAGCAAGCTGGACGAGAACTTTCGGCGCCGCCACGAGATCTTCGACGCTTTCACCGCCGCTTTCGGCACCTACCCGGAGTTGTTCCGGCTGCCCAGGCAGCTGGAGGACTTCCACACCGCATGGCTGTGCTACCCCGTGACGCTCCGTGAGGGTGCAGGGTTCGAGCGTTCGGACCTGCAGGAGTTCCTCGAGGGGGCCGGCATCGACACCCGCACCGTGTGGAGCGGCAACGTCACACGCCACCCGATGATGCGCAACATCGAGTATCGAGTGCCGGAGACCGGTCTCCCGGCTGCAGACGAGGTGTTCGTCCGCGGAATGTCGCTGGGAATGAGCCACGGTATGAGCACAGAGGAGCTCGATCACGTGGTCGCGAGCATCCATGCGTTCGCCTCGAAGTATGCGAAGGCCGACATCTGATCGCACCGTCTGCCCGGTTCTGTCTGCGCCGTGCACAAAAACTGAGACCAGGTTCCATCGCTGAGTGGGATCAGCGCTTGACCAAGGAGAATCAGGAGCTAATCTGAACTCCAGAAGATAGAACCGAGTTTCAAATCTACATCGACCGTGATTCTGGTAGACGTCGCACAGGAGCATCTCGTGACATTCGAAACGCCGTACATACTCATTTCCGCCGACAGTCATGCAGGCGCCGATCACTCCACGTACCGCGAGTATCTCGAGCCGAAGTGGCACGAGGAGTTCGACGCCTGGCGCGGCGAGTACAAGAACCCGTACCGCGACCTGGTCGACGACGGCCGGAACCGGAACTGGGACAACGAGCGGCGCATGCGCGAGACGCTCGGCGACGGCACCGTCGGTGAAGTGTTGTTCCCGAACACCGTGCCGCCCTTCTTCCCGAGCGCGGCAGTGCTCGCCGGGCCGCCGCGCGCCGAGGATTTCGAGAAGCGTCTCGCCGGGGTTCGTGCACACAACCGATGGCTCGCGGACTTCTGCGATGATGCGCCTGCGCAGAGGGCCGGCGTCGGGCAGATCTTCCTCAACGACGTCGACGAGGCGATCGCGGATGTGAAGTGGATCAAGGAGCACGACTTGCGTGGGGGTGTGCTGCTGCCGAACCTGGCACCGGACATCAAGTGGGTCAAGCCGCTCTACGATCCTGTGTACGACCGGCTCTGGGAGGTCTGCGAAGACCTCGGTCTGCCGGTCAACAGCCATGCGGGCACAGGTCTACCCGATTACGGCCGCTACAAGACCTCCTCGTTGCTCTATATCAACGAGGTCGGCTTCTACTCGATGCGTCCGTTGGTGCAGATGATCCTTTCAGGTGTGTTCGAACGGTTTCCGAAGCTGAAGTTCGCCGTCTCGGAGCAGGGCTGCTCGTGGGCTCCGGATCTGATGCGTCAACTCGACACCGTGGATCTGCGGGTCAAGCGCACCGGGCGGATCGGTGAGCTGTTCTACAGCGAGGACGAGCAGCTGCCGTTGCGTCCGAGCGAGTACTTCCGTCGCAACGTGTGGGTCGGTGCGACGATGCCGTCCGCGCAGGACATGGCGGTGCGAGGGACTCTCGGTGAGGGAAAGTTCATGTGGGGCAGCGATTACCCGCACAACGAGGGAACCTATCCCTTCACTCGCGAGTGTATCCGTCAGGTCATGCACGATGTCGACGAGGCAGAGCTGCGGAAGCTGTTCGCAGCCAACGCCGCCGAACTGTACGGATTCGATCTCGACGCACTTGCTCCGCTGGCTGCGGAGTACGGCCCCACGCCGTCCGAGGTCGCGCAACCGCTGACCGAACTGCCCGCGAACCCGAACGACGTGCTGATGCGGGAGTCCTTCGCCAAGCAGCTCGAACAGGAGCTGAGCGCATGACCCCGTATTCGGGAACTCCGATCATCGACACGCACATCGGATTTCGAGAATCCGGGTACGACGAGTACGCCTTCATCACCAGGCAGACGAAGGACGGTCAGAGTCGTGACGAGTTCACGATGCCCGCGCAATACATGTTCAAGGACGTACCGAGCGATCTGGCCACCGATGATCCGGTGTCGGTGACGCTGCGGGAGATGGACAAGCACGGCATCGAGATAGGCATGGTCAGCGTGGCCAAGGAGTCCGGGCAGCGGGCGATCCGCGCATTTCCGGACCGGTTCGTTCCCCAGGGTTCGGCCGTCGACCCCAACGACATCATGGGCACCTTGACGCGAATGACACGCGAATACGAGGAGTTCGGGATCCGCTCCGTGAGTTCCTTCGCTGCCGGCACGTTTCCGCAGGTGGCCCTCAACGCGCCGCAGATGTATCCGATCTACGCGAAATGCGTCGAACTGGACATCCCGATCTTCGCGTGTGCCGGCATCGCCGGGCCCCGGCTGAAGTCCGCGGTGCAGCACGTCGAACTGATCGACGACGTGATGTTCGACTTCCCTGACCTGGTGTTCGTCACCAGGCACGGCTGTGAGCCGTGGGAGGACCTGGCGATCAAGCTGATGATCAAGTGGCCCAACCTCTACTACTCGACATCGGCCTTCGCCCCGAAGCACTACCCGAAGGCGATCGTCGACTACGCGAACACTCGCGGCGCCGACAAGATCATCTACGCGGGCTATTTCCCTGCCGGACTGAGCCTGGAACGAATCTTCGGCGACATGCCGAACGTGCCGTTCAAGGACGACGTGTGGCCGAAATTTCTGCACGACAACGCCAGCAGGGTCCTCAAGCTGAAGGGATGATCGGACATGTCGATCGGTATCGGAGCGGATCACGATGCTCTTGCTGACTCGTTCGCTCGGTTCGCTGCGCGCAACGTACCCCTCGAACAGACTCGCGATCACTTCGACCGGCTGAGACGAGGCGACCGCCCCGCCTTCTGGGAACAGCTGGTTGGCCTGGGAATCCCGTCGCTGCACCTTCCCGAGGAGTACGGCGGGGCCGGCGCGGGTCTGCTCGAACTCGTAGTGGCGCTCGAACAGTCCGGACACGGATTGATCCCGGGTCCGTTACTACCCACGGTCGGTGCGAGCGCCGTGATCGCCTCCCACGGCACCGATGCGGCGCGCACAACGGTACTTCCGCGACTGGCGACCGGTACGACGGGCGCTCTGGGCCTCGAACCGGGCACTGTCACGCTCAGCGGTGACGGTGACGAGGTGGTAGCCACGGGAACCACGGCTCCGGTGCTCGGTGCACTCGGAGCCGACGTCCTCGTTCTGGTGGGGGCATGCGGGGACACGCCGGTCTGGTTCGTCGTCTCGGCAGGTGATCCGGGAGTCGATGTCCTGGGCGAGGAAGGCGTCGATCTGACCCGCGATATCGGCCGGGTGCGGCTGTCCGAGACGCGGATCCCCGCAGAGAATGTTCTCGGTGCCACGGCCGACGAGGTCGCTGCGCTCGCAGCCGTGCTGTTCTGCGCGGAGGCGGTGGGTGTGGCGCGGTGGGCGCAAGAGACCGGCGTCGCGTACGCGAAGATCCGGGAGCAGTTCGGTCGGCCGATCGGGTCCTTTCAGTCGATCAAGCACAAGTGTGCACGGTTGCTCGTTCGCGTCGAGACGATGGCCGGTTCGGTGTGGGATGCAGCACTGGCCGCGGACAGCGGTGACCGGCAGCAACTCGCGCTCGCCGCGGCTCGCACCGCGACAGTGGTCAGTCGTGAGGCCGTCGACGTGGTGCTCGACGCGCTCACCGTGCTCGGGGGGATCGGCAACACCTGGGAACACGACATCCATCTGTACTGGCGTCGCGCGGTCGCTCTGCTCGCGCTCGGCGGCTCACAGGACGTGTGGGCCCGTCGCGCGGGCGAACTCGCACTGAGTGTCGAGCGCGAATCGGCACTCGGCGCCCCGGACCGCCCCGACTTCCGGGTCGGTGTCGCCGCAATGATCGGCGAGGCCGCAGCACTCGACGCCGAGGAGGCCCGCGCGTTCCTGGCCGACCACGGTCTTGTCTCACCGCACTATCCCGTGCCGTATGGGCTGGGCGCCGACACAGCGGGCCAACTCATCATCGCGGAGGAGTTCGAGCGTGCGGGTATGACACCGCCCAGCACGGTGATCGGCGAATGGGCGCTGCCCTCGATCCTGCAGTACGGGACCGAGGAGCAGAGCGAACGCCTCATCGCGCGGACGTTGCGAGGCGAGATCATCTGGTGCCAGTTGTTTTCGGAGCCCGGTGCGGGATCCGACCTTGCGTCGTTGACGACCTACGCCACCAAGGTCGACGGTGGCTGGCGCATCGACGGCAGAAAAGTTTGGAATTCCAAGGCGCATGAGGCGCACTGGGGTATCTGTCTGGCCCGTACGGATCGGGACGTCCCCAAGCATCGCGGCATCAGCTACTTCCTCGTCGATATGTCGGCGCCCGGTGTCGACGTTCGACCCCTACGGGAAGCCAACGGCGACAGTATGTTCAATGAGGTCGTCCTCGATGGGGTATTCGTGCCGGATGCCGATCTCGTGGGTGCACCCGGTGAGGGCTGGAAGGTGGCGCGGACGACGCTGACGAACGAGCGGGTCTCGATGGGACGAACGCCCGTCGTGGGTCGCGACCGTTTCGATCCGGTGGAGATCGTGCGCGCACTCGACCCGGTGGCCCGGCAGGACGCGATCCCTGCGCTCGGTCGGCTCACATCCATGACGGGAGCACTCGACGCGCTCGCGCACCGTAATGTACTCGTGCGCCTGTGCGGCGGGAATCCTGGTGTGGAAGCCAGCGTCCTCAAGGTGGCATCTGCGCAACACATCACGAACGTCGCGGCGCAGGTACTCGAATGGTTCGGTTCGGAGGCCGCCGTCGGCAGCCTGGCGCAGAACGTCGTCGGAGGTGGCCGCGCCGCCAAGGCATACCTGTCGACTCCGTCGTTGCTGATAGGCGGTGGCACTCTCGAAATCCAGCTCGATGTCATCTCCGAGCAGATTCTGGGGCTGCCGCGGGAGTCGCGGTGAACGCGAAGATTCTGGACGGCCGTACCGCAATCGTCACCGGTGCAAGTGAGGGCCTCGGACGTGCGGAGGCAGTCGCCCTCGCAGTGGCCGGTGCCGACCTCGTGATCAACGCGCGGAGTGCACGGCTCGACGACGTTGCGGCCGAGATCCGCGCCGCCGGTGCGAATGTGGTGACGTGTGTCGGCGATGTCGGCGAGCAGGACACTGCAGACCGGCTCGTCGGCGTCGCAATCGAGGAGTTCGGCAGACTCGACATCCTCGTGAACAACGCGGGTATCATTCGGGATCGCATGGTGTTCAACATGTCAGCGGACGAATGGGACGATGTCCTCCGGGTGAATCTACGCGGCACGTTCCTCACCACCCGAGCCGCGACCGACCATTGGCGCGGCCGCGCCGAGCAGCTCGGTGGGCCGGTGTACGCCCGGATCGTCAACACGTCGTCGGAGGCCTACGCGTCGGGTCCTCCGGGTGCGGCGAACTACGCTGCGTCCAAGGCCGGGGTCGTCGCGCTCACGATGTCGACGGCACGGGGCTGCGGAAGCTTCGGTGTGCGGGCAAACGCACTGTGTCCCCGTGCCCGGACTTCGATGACCGGGGAGGTGTTCGGCCCGGCTCCGAGCTCGGGGAACGACCCGCTCTCTGCTGCGCACGTGACCCCGCTCGTCGTGTACCTCGCTTCACCTGCGGCCGAGGCGATCACCGGGCGGGTGCTGGGCGTGTACGGGAACCGGATCGACGTGATGTCGGCTCCCGCGGTGGAAGCGAGTCTGAGAACCCCGACACGGTGGGAGCACGAAGAACTGCACGAGGTCCTCGGTGGGTACTTCGGTTCGTCCTCGTCGGTGGCGGAGCCCGGAGCGAATAGAATGCCGTCGTGACCGACTCCTTGGCCGTGCCGATGAGCCCCGACGACATGACCGAGGGGCAGCGTCGTCGTCGGCGGCAACTGACCTCCGCGGTGATCGAGATGCTTGCGGAGACGGGTCCGGACGGGATCCAGATGCGGGAGGTATCGGAGCGGTCGGGGGTGGCGATGGGAACCCTGTACCGGTACTTCCCGGCAAAACAGCACCTCCTCGCTGCGGCCATGGTCGCCTGGAACGACATTCTCGCCGATCGTCTCGAGGACGAACGCCGGTCCGGGCGCCGGAATGGTGTTCACGGGTCGGTCCCCGAGCGGGTGGTCGATCTCTACACACGACAGATGAAGGCATTTCAGCGCGGACCCCACTTCGCGCGACTCGAGGTCGAGTTGCAGACCTCCGGCGATCCCTACGTACGGGAGACGCTCGACGAGCGTTCTGCTGCCAACCGCACAGCACTGTTCGAGGTGATGGACGGTGTTCCCGCCGAGCGTGCGCGGCTCGCTTCGCTTGCGATCGGCAGCACGATGCTCAACTCGCTGATCTTGTGGACCACCGGAAGAATCGCATTTCCGGAGGCATTGCGAAACGTCCAGGACGTGGCACGGCTGGTTCTCGCCGACTGCATGTGAGGGGTGAGTGACGCTTCGCGCGTCGGACCCGCTGCGAGTGCCGTCCAGTGAGACTTGCGCCACAACGACCTTGTTCGTCCGGTACGAAGGACAGGTCCGACCATCGCCGGTGGTCGGACTTCGGATGTTCGGCTTCGTGTAGGACCGTCGAATGCGTTGTTGGAGAAGGAGTGGTGGATGTCCGATCCTCGTCTCGCGTCCGATGCGCGCGCGGACGCCGTTGCACGGCTCACCGCGCCGGGCGCGCCCTTCGAGATCCTCGAGGAGCAGGTTCGCGGAGTGCAGATGCCGGTGTTCGGCACCAGATACCGGTCGCTGAGCTCGCTACTGGCCGACTCGGCGCGCTACGGCGACGCCGAGTACGTGGTCTGCGACGACCTCAGGCTGACCTTCACCGAGCACCTCACGCGGGTCGCATCACTTGCGCAGGAGTTCCGCTCGCGCTACGGCGTGGGCCGCGGCGACAGGGTGGCGATCCTCTCCGCCAACAATGCCGAATGGATCATGACGTTCTGGGCTGCGACGTCACTCGGCGCAATCGCTGTGGGGATGAACTCGCTGTGGTCCGGCCGCGAGATCGAGTACGGAATCGAGCTTTCCGGCCCGAAGGTGATCGTGGTGGATGCCGGGCGACGGGCCTTGCTCGGGTCCTCCGATATCGACGTGTTGTCGGTGGAGCACGATGTGCCGCATCTGGGATCCGTCCACCCGCACGCAGAATTGCCCGACGTGGAAATCGACGAAGACGATCCCGCGGTCATCCTGTTCACCAGCGGCACCACGGGACGAGCCAAGGGCGCCACACATTCACACCGGAACATGATCGCGGCGGTGGATTTCCACCGATTCAACGACGCGCTCGCCGGCGAATCGGGTCAGGCACCGAACAGGCGCCGGTTTCTGCTGGCCACACCGTTGTTCCATATTGCGGCGTTGCACAATCTTGCGGTGCCACGCCTCGCGTTCGGTGACACCGCCGTGATCAGCACCGGCCGGTTCGACGTCGATCGGGTGCTCCGCCTGATCGAGAAGGAGCGGCTCACCAACTGGGGTGCGGTTCCGACCATGATGACGCGCTTGATCGAGCATGGGGATCCCTCCCGCTACGACCTGTCGTCGCTGAAGTCGGTCTCGATAAGCTCTGCTCCGTCCACACCGGCGCTCCGGGCGAAGCTGAAGGAGATCCTTCCGTCCGCGGAGCGCACACTCGGCACCAGCTACGGCTTGACGGAATCGTCCTCTGCTGCCACGCTCGCGACCGCAGCGGACCTCGCCGAGAGGCCCGATACCGTGGGCAGGCCCGTGCTCACGACGAGCATCGAGATTCGCGACGAGACCGGGACTGCGGTCCCGGACGGTGTCGAGGGCGAGATCTACCTGCGTGGTCCGCTGATGATGCTGGGTTACTGGAACAACCCGGAGGCGAATGCCTCAGCCATCGTCGAGGACGGTTGGATGCGGACCTGGGATCTGGGCACGATGGAAGACGGCTACCTCCGGATCAGCAGTCGGCGTTCCGATCTGATCCTTCGCGGCGGCGAGAACGTGTATCCGGCCGAGGTCGAGGCAGTCATCGACGAGCATCCGGCGGTGCGTGAGTGCATCGTCGTCGGAGCCGAGCATCACGACTACGGCGAAGAGGTCTGCGCGATGATCGTGGTGTCGCCGGGCAGTGAGGTGACGGATCTGGAGATGTCCGGCTACACGGCCGAGCGGATTGCTCGTTACAAGGTACCGACCAGGTGGATCTTCCGGACGGATGATCTACCGCGCAACGCGACAGGCAAGGTCAAGCGGGCGGATGTTCGAGCTGCCCTGCAGTAGTCACGGTTTCGCGGTGATTCCGCCGCCCGCCCCGTTTCGTGCAGCACTTCCCGTGGACGCTCATCCGGATCACGGGTATCGGAGAGGACACATATGAGGCACAGTTGGATTCGAATGTCGCGCTTGATGGCTGTTTCTGCCGTCGGCACCCTGGCGCTGGTGGCATGTGGCGGCGGGGGCGTGTCCTCGACGACGGCCGGTGGCCCCACCGGCGCACCCGACAGCGCCGCCGTTCTGCGGGTCACTGCGAGCGCGCCCACTCGCAATCTCGACCCGTACCTGCAGACCAGCTATGGCGGATGGGGTTACATCACACCGGTGTTCGATCGGTTGACGGTGGTCGACGGTGACGGCGCCTTGCAGCCTGCTCTTGCCGAATCCTGGGAGTTCGCGCCGGACGGCTCGTATCTCGAGTTGAAGTTGCGGACGGATGTCACCTTTCATGACGGTGCGCCGTTCGATGCTGCTGCCGTGGCAGCGAACATCGAGCGCGGAAAATCTCTGGAAGGCAGCACCGTCACGGCTGCGCTGAGTGACATCACCGGCGTCGACATCGTGGACGATCACACGGTCCGTCTGCTGCTCGTGCCGGGAACCGGTGTGGAACTTCCGGGTGTGTTCACCACGAATGTCGGAATGATGGTCAGTCCGAAGGCAATCGAATCCGGCATGGATCTGCGCAACGATCCCGGCGCCAGCGGGTCGGGCGCATACCTCGTCAGCGAGTACATCCCGGAGGAGTCGTTGTCGCTGACACGCGCTGACGGCGCGAACTGGGACCCCGAATCCGGCAAGGTCCAGGCCATCGAGTTCGAGACGATCTCGGATGCCAGTACCCGCATGAACGGCATCAAGACGGGTGCGACGGACCTGACATGGGTCAGCTCTGCCAACGAGGTCGTCGAAGCACAGGGACTGGGCCGCTCGGGAGCGTTCGCCGTCGACGAGGTCCGGTTCCGGAACGTTCTCGGGCTCTACATGCGCGCACAAGGTGATCTCACGAAGCCCGAGGTGCGCCAGGCGGTGGCAACCGCAATCGATCCGGACGCCATCAGCGCATTGTTCTCGGGCACGTGCACACCCAGCCGTCAGTTGTACCCGGCCGGAAGCTGGTCGGTGGACGACTCGTACGAGTACCCGTACACGTATGACGTGGAGAAGGCCAGGAGCCTCGTGGAGGCGGCCGGTGGTGCCGAGATCGCCCTGACGTTCGCCTCCGGCACCAACACCGAGAAGACCGCGAATGTCGTCCAGTCCCTGCTCGACGATGCCGGGATCACCGCCGAACTCAATCCTGTTCCGAACGTTCAGAACGAACCGCGTTACATTGCAGGCGATTTCCAGTCGATGGTTGCGAACAGCTTCAGCCCCAAGGTCGATCCCGCAGAGACGGCCAACACCTTCGTCACGGGCCCTTACGACCTGTCGAACGGCAATGCAGCGATCAAGGAGCTTACAGACAGAGCCGCGGACCCGTCGCTCGCCGACGAGGAGCGTGCGCCCCTGTACCAGCAGATCTGGGATCTCACGCTGGAGGAGGCGATGTTCGTGCCCATCTGCAACCAGACCAATGCGGCAGTGTCCACAGACAAGGTCACCGGCGTCGACGACATGCCCTGGGCCGATCTGGGAATCTTCGACGTCCGTCATATCGGGATGACCGAGTAGGGCACGCGGACACCGACTTACCGATACGTGGGGAGGTTCGACGATGCTGCTGTACGCCGGTCGACGACTGCTTGCAGCGATTCCGCTGCTGCTGATCGTGCCGTTGCTGATATTCCTGTTGATCGACCTGGCCCCGGGCGACCCCGCAGTGATCCTCGCGGGCGAGAACCCGAGCCCGGAGCGACTCGAAGAACTGCGGGCGACCCTGAACCTGGACCAGAACGTGTTCGTCCGCTATCTGGATTGGGTCTGGGGCGTGCTCCGCGGCGACCTCGGGACGTCCCTCCTGTCCGATCAGTCGGTCGGTGAACTGCTCCTGCGACGGATGGCGACGACCCTGTCGCTGGTGGCGTTCGCCATGGTGCTGGCCGTGGTGATCGGGGTCGTACTCGGGGTGCTGGCGTCGCTGCGCCCAGGCGGAGTGCTCGATCGAGCGATCAATGTCGTGGCCTCCGTCGCGATCGCCATCCCCGCATTCTGGTTCGGGCTCGTGCTGGTCTCGGTGTTCGCGGTGTCGAATCAGATCTTCCCGGCGTTCGGCTACGTGCCCCTCGCTGACGGTGTGGTGCCGTGGTTCCAGCACCTGGTATTGCCGGGTGTGGCCCTGGCACTGCTACCGGCTGCAGAGGTCACGGTGCAATTGCGTTCCGCGCTCGGGCAGGTGATGAGCAGCGACTACGTTCTCAACGCCAAGGCCCGTGGGCTCGCACCGGCGAGTGTCGTCCTCAAACACGGCCTCAAGAACGCGTGCATTCCGGTGGTCACGGTTCTCGGTTTCCGCGTCGCGGAGGTCCTCGGCGGTGCCGTAACGATCGAGATCATCTACAACATGCCGGGAATGGGCAGTCTCGCGGTCGATAGTGTGCAGAACCACGATGTTCCGGTACTGCTCGGATTCGTCCTGTTCACCACATGCGTCGTCGTGATCGTCAATCTGCTCGTCGACGTCTCGTACGGCTACTTCAACCCGAAGGTGCGCGCATGACATCGACGCTGTCCGACACCGTGAACGTCGAGCATTCGGCGGGGATACTCGGCCGCATAGCAGGATTCGTCCGACGACGACCGGTGACTGTGATCGCGGGTGCCTTCGTGCTCCTGCTCGTGGTTCTCGCTGTCTTCGCGCCCGTCGTGGCACCGTATGATCCGTACGCGCAGGAGGTGGTCGATCGTCTTCAGCCGCCGTCGTCTGCGCATTGGCTGGGTACCGACGACTACGGCCGGGACGTGTTGAGCCGGCTGATCTTCGGAGTCCGCATCTCTCTACAGGCATCGCTGCAGGCCGTCGCGCTCGCGCTCGTCCTCGGGCTCCCGCTGGGGGTGGTCGCCGGGTATCGCGGCGGCTGGGTGGATACCGTCCTCACCCGCATCATGGACGCGTTGATGAGCGCGCCGTCGCTCGTTCTGGCGATCACGATCGTCGCGGTGCTCGGGTCGGGTATCACCAATGCCATGCTCGCGGTGGGCTTGGTGATGGCGCCCCGGTTCTTCCGGGTGGCGCGGGCCTCGACGATGGACGTGCGGGGCGACACCTATATCGAAGCTTCGGTTGCATTGGGATGCAGTACCTTCCGTACCATCTCGCGACACATACTTCCGAACGTGATGCCGCCGATCGTGTTGGTGATCTCGGTGTCGCTCGGCACTGCGGTTGCGGCTGAGGCGAGCCTGAGTTTCCTGGGGCTCGGTGCGGCGCCGCCGGCTGCGAGCTGGGGAGCAATGCTCAGCACTGCCGCGTCGAATATGCAGCTCGCCCCGTACCTGGTGTGGCCGCCCGGCGTGATGATCTTCCTGACCGTGCTCGCGTTCACCTACCTCGGCGACGGAGTTCGCCGCGCTCTGACGAGGAGTCGACATGGCGGCAACTGACACACTCACCCATCTCGAGAAGACCCCGTCGGACTCCACCTCACCGTTGGTTCGGGTGCGCGACCTGACGGTCCAGTTCCGCACCGGTCGCAAGGAGTGGGTGACTGCCGTGCGGGACGTGTCGTTCGACGTCGCGGCCGGTGAATCGGTCGCTCTGGTCGGTGAGTCCGGATCAGGTAAGACCGTGTCGTCTCTCGCCGTGATGGGCCTGACCGGAGACACCGGCGGTCGGATTGCCTGCGGCAGCGTGGAATTCGAAGGGCGTGACCTGGTGTCGGCCCCGCGGGCGGAATGGCGGGCATTGCGTGGCACCGGAATGGGTATGATCTTCCAGCAGCCCATCCGCAGTCTCAATCCCGCCTACACCGTCGGCGATCAGATCGCAGAGTCGGTCCGCAAGCACCTCGGTCTCGATCGCAAGGCTGCAATGGCTCGCGCAGTCGAGATGCTGGACATGGTGCAGATTCCGCGTGCCGCTGATCGGGTGCGCGAGTATCCGCACGCGTTCAGCGGTGGGATGTGTCAGCGCGTGATGATCGCGATGGTCATGGCCTGCAACCCGCGGTTGCTGATCGCGGACGAGCCGACGACGGCGTTGGATGTGACCGTGCAGAAGACGATCCTGCAATTGCTGCAGGACCTGCAGGAACAGACCGGAGTGGCACTGTTGTTCGTCACGCACGACCTCGGTGTCGTGGCGGAACTGTGCCGTCGTGTGGTCGTCATGTATGCGGGGGAGGTCATCGAGGACGGCATGGTCGACGAGGTCTTCTTCACCCCGCAGCATCCGTATACGTCGGGACTGCTGTCGTCGATCCCGCGGCCCGGCATGAGCGCCGGCCGCCGGCTGGTATCGATTCCCGGGCGCATTCCTGCCGCGGGGGAATGGCCGGCCGGCTGCCATTTCCACGACCGCTGCAACCACGCCCGGACGGGGCTCTGCGACAGCATCCACCCGACGTTGGACGAGACCACATCCGGTCGTTCCGCACGCTGCCTGCGCGTGACCGACCTGGAACTGCAAGGAGTGACGGGATCATGAGCCTGCTCGAGGTAGCGAACCTGACGAAGTCGTTCCCGACCGGGCGGAACCTGCTGGGCCGCCGCACCGGCTGGACGCACGCCGTGCGCGATGTGTCCTTCACTCTCGATGCCGGCGAATGCCTCGCTGTGGTGGGCGAATCCGGTGCGGGTAAGTCCACGGTCGGGCGCATGGTGCTTCGATTGGTCGAATCGGACTCGGGTACCGTCATGTTCGACGGGGAAGACGTGCTCGTCGCCAAACCTGCTCGGCTGCGCGAAATGCGCCGCGGCATGCAGATGATCTTCCAAGATCCGCACAGTTCGCTCGACCCGCGGATGATGGTGCTCGACGCGGTCGTCGAGCCACTCATCGTGCACACCGATATGGACCGTCAGGCTCGTCGACGTCGCGCCGAAGAACTGCTGGACAAGGTGGGCATCGGTGCACGCTATCTCGGGAGGTATCCGGCCGAACTGTCGGGCGGACAGCTTCAACGGGTGGCGATAGCCCGGGCGTTGACCCTCCAACCGAAAATGATCGTGTGCGACGAACCCGTCGCCGCCCTCGACGTCTCGGTGCGTGCCCAGGTCCTCAATCTGCTGCGCGACCTGCAGGAAGAACTCGGGCTCGCCTACCTGTTCGTGTGCCACGACCTGGCTCTCATCGAGGTCATCGCCGACCGCGTGCTGGTGATGAAATCGGGCGGGGTTGTGGAAGCGGGGACGGTCGAGCAGATCTACACAAGGCCTCGTGAGGATTACACGCGGGAACTGCTCGACGCAATTCCTGTCCCCGTGCCGCGCGCGACGCGCAAGGCCTGAGTCCGCCTACAGTGCAGCGCGCACCTTCGCATGAGGTGATTGCCTGGTGCTCTTCGACTGTCGATGTGTGTCCGGGTGAAGTGCCCGCGAGATACGGCGAGTCGCTGAAAAGACCATCGGGGCGATATTCGACAGCTCTACTGTGCCGACGCAGGAGACCGAGATCGCGCCTTCGACACCGTAGGGTCCCGTGATCGGCGCTGCGACAGAGCTGATCGCCATGTGACATGCGCGACGGGGGATGACGTCGAGACCGTGGCGTTGGCGTATACGGTTCAGGCGTGTGTGGAGGTCGTCGAGATCGGTCCGCGGGTATCCGCGCGGACCCGACTTCATCAATGAATCGACCCTCTCCGGTTCGAGTCCGGCGAGGAGTACCCTTCCGCTGATGGTGCTTTCGGCGGGAAGGTGTGTCGCGACCTGCGAAGGGATGGCCGCGCTGGCGGCACCTCCGATCCGATCGAGGAAGTAGATGGAGGAACCTTCGAGGACCGTCAGGTGGACGACTCCCTGGGTGTTGGCGTGGAGTTCGTTGAGTATTCCGGATGCTGCTCCGCGCAGCCGGGAGTAGTCCTTGGTCCGGTTCATGGTGAACATCCGCGGTCCGGGCTGGTAGCCGCGCGAATGGTGTTCGATCCAGCCCTGATCGATGAGCTGAGCGAGGAGTCGGAAGACCGTGGAGCGAGGCAACCCGGTGATCTCGGTGATCTCCTCGAGGTACATCCGATCCGGTCCGGCGGCGATCGCGTCGAGGATGAGAGTGAATCGTTCCACCACACCCGGGCGTTGTTCGGTGGGTGTGGTGGACGGCGAATTCGATTCGCTTCGAATCAATGTCATTGAATGACCTCCTTCGCGGCACTATACCAAGCAATTGCTTGGTAGATCCACCTGGAAATGCTACGAACCCGACCTGCTCGGGTGTGGCGCGAGGCCGTTCAATAGTGAATCGACGACGCGGACGATCAACTCGTCGTTCAGCGGGTCGATCGTCTTGTTGTTGGCCATGACGAAGATTCCCTGCAGTGTTGCGAAGAAGACGGTTCCGACGGTGCGGGCATCACCGGACAGCTCATTCTCCGACAGGCCGATGTCGATCAGAGTGGCAACGGGGGCGAAGCTCGCGGCACGTGCGTGCCGCAGTTCATCGGTGACGTCCTCCCGTCGGTAGCGCGACATCAGCTCCACCAGTGCCGGGTTCTCGGTCGAGAACCGGACAAAGGACACCGCGACATCGTGCAGGGTAGGCACGAAATCACGGTCGCCGAGTGCGGCCGCAGCCTCCAGCTCGCTGCCCAATCGACGAAAGCCCTCGACGGCAAGGGCTTCGAGCAGTGCGGCCTTGTCGGCGAAATGCCGACTCGGCGCGCTGTGGCTGACCTCGACCGCGCGGGCGAGTTCCCTCAGCGACAGACCGGATTCTCCGGATGTCTGCAACAGTTCTTCGGCTTTCGTCAGGAGTGCCGCACGAAGATCCCCGTGATGGTAGCCCTTGCTCATATGGGCGAACTCTAGCAAACGAGGGTGCTATGTAGTCATTGACAACATTGGTCGGCCGGCTCTAAGGTTCCGATGAACGAGGAAGGACGCGTTCATGATCGCAACCGCAGTGTCGCCATCGATCGGTGTTGAGGTTCAGGGGGTCTCGGCTGCAGATTTCACCTCCAGGGCTACAGCATCGGACACCTTGGAACTCCTGGCACGTCACGGGGTCGTCGTTTTCAAGCAGGCGGACATCTCCGATGCAGACCTGGTCACATTCAGTCGAATGCTCGGCGATGTGGTGGTCGCTCCCATCGGCGGGCACCTGGAGTTCCCTGAGATCTCCCCGGTCTCCCTCGACCCCGGTAGGAGTGAGTTGGCGCGGGCCCGCCGCAGCACGATCTTCTGGCATGTCGACGGAGTCACCGACGCCATCCCGCAGAAGGCCACGCTGCTGACCGCGCGCGAGGTCGTCGACGGTGAGGGCGACACCGAATTCGCGAATACCTATGCGGCCTATGAGGACCTTCCGGACGACCGGAAAGCCGAATTCGCCCGCTACCGAGTGGTCCACAGTATGGCTGCGGCTCAGGCATTGACCAATCCCGACGCGACTCGGAAGCAGAAGGACGCGTGGGATCGTCTACCTGCGCGCGAGCATCCACTGGTGTGGGAGCACCGCGACGGCCGCCGCTCACTGCTGATCGGAGCGACGGCCGGGCAGGTTGTCGGAATGAGCCCGGAAGAGGGACGTGCGCTGCTCGACAGTGTGCTGGACTGGGCCACGCGACCGCAGTTCGTGCTCCGCCATCGCTGGCAGGTGGGCGACCTCGTCATGTGGGACAACACCGGACTTCTGCACCGAGCACTGCCGTACGAGCCCACATCACGTCGTCTGATGCATCGCACCACCTTGGTGGGCGACGAGGCGGTCGCATAGCCGGGAGCTGTTCCGACGTCGCATACTCGAGGAATCTACGAACCGAAGGACGAACCGACATGGCACGAATCGAACCGCTCACTCTGCGTGAGTTCCCCAAGGAAATGCGCGCGGCGCTGGCCGCGATGACCCCTCCGAATCCACGACATGCGCAACCGTCCAGCGAAGGGCGACCCAAGGCGCTCAACACGTTGGGAACGTTCGCCCATCACCCGGAATTGGCCAAGGCGTACTTCACTTTGAACGGCCATCTGCTGATGGCGACCACCTTGTCGGAACGACAGCGTGAGCTTCTCGTGCTCCGGGTTTCCGTTGTGCGCGACTCGGGATACGAATGGATTCAGCATGTGTTCATGGCGCGCGACGCCGGTCTCGACGACGAAGAGATCAGCCGGGTCACATTCGGCCCGACAGCGCCGTTCTGGGACGAGCTCGACGCGGCGATACTGCGGTCCGTCGACGAACTCATCGTCGACGGCGAGATCAGCGCATCCACGTGGAAGGTCCTGGCCGCGCATCTCGACGTCCAGCAGATTCTCGACCTGATCTTCACGGTAGGCAGCTACGACCTGTTGGCCCGGATGTTCAGATCATTCGAACTCGAGATCGACCAGGACATCAAGGATCTGGTGGCAGAACGAGCTGCGAAGGCAGAAACCGCGTAACGGCATCCGCCTTCATCTCTGCAGGTACTTCAGCACCGCCAGCACGCGTCGGTGCCCGTCCATTTCGGGTGGCAGATCGAGCTTGATGAGAATCGAGCGCACATGTTTCGCGACCGCGGCGTCGGTGACCACCAGTTTCGATGCGATCGTCGCGTTCGAATCGCCCTCCGCCATCAGTGCCAGCACCTCGATCTCACGGCCGCTCAACCGCGACAGGGGGTTCCGGTTCGTGGCAAGGAGCGTGCGGACCACCTCGGGATCCACGACCGTGCCGCCCGCGGCGACACGTTCGACATCGGATACGAACTGCTCGACCTCGCCGACACGATCTTTGAGCAGGTAGCCCACACCGCCGGTGTCGAAGTCGATGAGTTCCGCCGCATAGGTGGGTTGGATGTATTGGCTGAGGACGAGAACGGGTAGGTCAGGGTGAGTGCGGCGCAGAGCAATTGCGGCGAGTAGACCTTCATCGGTATGTGTCGGAGGCATCCTTACGTCCGTGATCGCGATATCGGGCGTGTGGACTGCGACGGCCTCGAGGAGCGCGTCGGCGTCGGTCACGGCAGAGACCACGTCGTGCCCGAATCGCCCGAGGATGCCCACGACCCCTTCGCGGACGAGAAGGGAATCCTCGGCGAACACTATGCGGAGTGCCGGCATGGAATCTCCATTCGAAGTCGGGTGCCCCCGCCGATGGGGCTGTCCAGCACAATCGTGCCGTCGAGTACGGCGAGACGGTGACCGAGACCGGTGAGTCCGCTGCCGTGTGCCGGGTCGGCGCCGCCGGAACCGTCGTCGATCACTTCGAGAATCAACGTCGTGTCGGTCAACCGCCCTTCGACGCGAACGTACGACGCATCGGCATGTCGCGCGACGTTCGCGAGAGCCTCGCACACCGCGAAATATGCGGTGGATTCGACGTCGGCGGGTATCCGCGGCACATCGAGATGGACGTCGACCGGGATCTGCGACCGGGCCGCGACATCGTCGACCGCGGCGGCGAGTCCTCGCTCGGCCAGGACCTGCGGATGGATGCCGCGAATGAGGTCGCGCAGATCCTCCAACGCCAGCCGCGCTTGCTGCTGCGCCTCGCCGACACGTTCGGCGGCCGGGGAGTCGACGGGTAGATCGAGCTTCGCCATGCCGAGCGACATCGACAGGGCGACGAGTCGTTGCTGCGCTCCGTCGTGCAGATCCCGTTCGATGCGGCGACGTTCAGCATCGAACGCTGCCGCGAGCGCACTGCGCGACAGGGTTACCTCGTTGAGCATGCGGTCTAGTTCCGCGTCGCGAGGAGAGAGCACGGCCCGCACGATCTCGGCGCGCCCCGCCGCCCACGCAGCGATGATGTAGGCAGCGATCGGTAGGAACAGGAGCGACGCGAGCACGAAGATCACCCGATAGTGCGTCGGCACACCGGGTTCGGTCAGCGACATCTCCACGCCGAAGAACACCGTTCCCAGGCAGAGGAGCAAGACCAGCGCATCGATCCAGCACAGGATCGACGCATTGATGACGGCATAGCCCAGCTCCCGCCACGTGACGCGCTCGCGTAGCCGTACTCGGAGCCACGCGCGCACGCCCTGCTCCGTCACTCGGATGTGCGGATCGAAGGTCGGCTCTTCGTCCACCAAACGCAACCGCGCGCGTTCCCATCGGGCGATCGGGATGCCCATGAGCAGCGATGCCGCGAGGAGGACGAGACCCACGACGTAGATCGACAGCACTATCGCCAGCGCAACCGCCGCGGCGGTCAACGCGCCCAGCGCGGCTCCTGTCGCGAGGTAGACGATGGCGCGCCACGGCCACCACGACAGCAGGAACCGTCTCGGCGATCGTGGCACCGCGGTGCGAAGCGTAGAGGGTTCCACATCCAGGCACGTTATCGCGTTCGGCAAGGCGTCACAGTAGTGCTGGCGCTACTCGCAAGAGTCACTCCTGCGTGACCGACACGGCGGCCGGAAACCGGTTGGGTCGAACCCATGACGACAACGATTCGGACCACGACGCGAGGGCATGTCGCACTGCGCGCCGTCTCCCGTGAATATGGACTCGGCGATCATGTGGTGACCGCACTCGACGATGTCTCGGTCGAATTCCCACCGGGAACCTTCACGGCGATCATGGGACCGTCCGGTTCGGGCAAGTCCACGCTCATGCACTGCGCCGCCGGCCTCGACCGACCCGATGCGGGATCGGTGCTCATCGGAGACATCGACATGACGCAGCTCGGAGAGAAGGAGCTGACGAAGTTTCGACGTCGACACATCGGGTTCGTGTTCCAGGCGTTCAACCTCGTGCCGTCGCTCACCGCCGCGCAGAATGTGGCACTACCGCTCAGATTGGACGGCAAGCGCCCGGAGAAGTCGGAAGTGGCGGTGGCGCTGGACCTGGTCGGACTGAGTGACCGCGCGGCACACCTTCCGTCGGAGCTGTCGGGCGGGCAGCAGCAACGTGTCGCGATTGCGCGTGCCCTGATCTCGAATCCTTCGGTCCTGTTCGCCGACGAGCCGACGGGAGCTCTCGACATCACGTCGTCGCGCACTGTGTTGCAACAACTTCGACGTCTGGTCGACAAGCATCGTCAGACGGTCGTGACGGTGACGCACGATCCCGTGGTGGCAGCGTGCGCCGATCGGGTGCTGTTCCTTGCCGACGGCAGGGTCGTCGATGAGTTCAGTTCGAGAACACCTGCACAACGGATCGCCGCGCGCATGACGGAATGGGAGGCGTGATGTTCTCACTCGCAGTGTCTTCGGCGCGACATCAGTGGCGGAACCTACTCGGCAGTGCTGTGGCGCTCGCCTGCGGCATCGGTCTGCTCTCTGCAACGCTGCTCGTCATAGTGTCTGCGCAGCCAAGTCCGCCGGCGCAGTACGCCGACGCGGACATCATCGTCGCTTCCGAGGCGCTGGGCGAGACCTACAACTCCACACCGGTACGCGAGCCGTGGGACGAGTCGACGGAGAACAGCGTGGTCGCCCGGCTCGGGCGGGTCGACGGTGTTGCTTCGGTGGTTCCGAGTTCGGTGTTCCCTGCCCAACTCGCCGAGGGGGATCGAGTGCTCACCCCGACCGATCGGGACGACCCACTGGGGCACAATATTTCGGCATCGACTCTGGGGAGCAATCGGATCGTCGCCGGATCGTCCCCGGTCGCGGCAGACCAGGTAGTTGCGCCGGAATCCAGCGGGCTCGAGGTCGGGGATTCGACCACACTCGTCACGGCCGCGGGCAGGGCACGCGTCACAGTGACGGGGCTTGCAGACGGTCGCTCCGTGTACGTCGACGACGCGACCGCGCGGAGTATGTCGGGCGGCGTCACCACCATCGGGGTGGTTCTCGACGAAGGAGCCGAGACCGACTCGGTCCGTGAAGAATTCGAGGCGATCGTCGGATCGTCGGGTGACATCCTCACCGGCAGTGATCTGGTGGCTATCGAATCGTCGGCGGATCGCGGCGCCCGCAACATCGGGTCGCAGCTGCTCGGCGCAATGGGGCTGCTCGCCGCGACGATCACCGTATTCATCGTGGCAACCACCTTTGCGTTCACCGTGACGCAGCGTCGACGAGAACTCGGATTGCTGAGGGCTGTCGGTGCCACGCCAGGGCAGGTACGACGGATGCTCCTGGCGGAAGCCGTCGTCATCGGTGCAGTGTCGAGTGTTGTCGGGTCGGTGCTGGGGTGTGCGTTGGCGCCGATGCTCGGTGGATGGATGCGTGACGCCGGGATGCTGCCGGCAGGCTGGGAGCTGTCGATCACCGTGATGCCGGTACTGGCATCGGTGGTAACCGGCCTGGTGGTGGCCGTGACGGGCGTATGGTTCGCGTCGCGTCGAGCCACGCAGGTGCGGCCGATGGAGTCGTTGCGGGAAGCGCAGGCCGAGCGGTCGCCGATGACGAGGGCACGGTGGATCGCAGGCGGAATCGGCGTTGTCGCAGCATTCGGATTCGCTGCAGCCGGAGCGACGAGTGGTAGCGGTGGGTCGACGGCGTCGTACGCTGTTGCCGCAGTGATGTCGGTGATCGTCGGTGCCACGGCACTCGGGCCGGTGTATCTACCGAGGTTGATCCGGGTGTTCGTGCGGGGTTCGAGTCCGACTGCGGAACTGGTACGCGCCGAGTCGTCGCACGGTGTGCGGCGGGTGTCATCCGTGTTGTCGCCGATTCTCGTTCTCGTCGGGTTCGCGGTGATGTTGACCGGCTTGATCGACACGATGGACAAGGCATTCGGTGAGACGGCATCAGCTGCGGTTCCGTCGGAGTTGGTCGTGTCGCCGAGCGAGGGTAGTCCGGCGCTTCCGCTCGATGTCGTCGACACCGTGCGGTCGTATGGAGGGTCTGTTGTCGCTCCGGTCGCGACCATGCTCGTGTATGGAGACAGAGCACTGGACGCGTGGGGGATCGACACGGCGTCTCTCTCGTCGATGGGGTTGACCACCGACGCAGGCTCGGTCGACCGTCTCGCACCCGGCACCGTCGTCCTGGATGCGGACGCGGCGTCCCGGCTGGGTGTGGGAGTCGGCGCGGCGGTACCGACGGTATTTCCCGACGGCGCACAGGAACCGCTCGAGGTGGTGGCCGTGGTATCGGGAGGGCCTGCATTCTCGTACGTCGATACGGAGACGGCGCTGGCTCACGACCGGGTCGCGATGACCCCCCTGTTGTACGCGGACGGCGTCGAACAAGCAGCCCTGACGGACGCGTTGGCCGGTACGGGTGCGCGGGTGGAGACACCGGAACAGTACGAGAGCGCGGGCAATGCCGAGGATGCGCGGCTCCTGGGGTTGTTCGAACTCGCGCTCGTGGGGCTGTCTCTCGGCTTCGCTGCATTGGCTGTCGCAAACACGACGCTCATGGCCACCTCCGATCGGCGTCCCGCCTTCACGTTGTTACAGCGGATCGGTGCGACGCGTCGTCAGATCCTCGGGGTCGTGGCGGCAGAGGCTGCGGTGGTGGCAGTGATCGGTGCCGTACTCGGAGCGGTCCTGGCATGGCCGGCGCTGGCCGGTGTCGCGGCGGGGTTGGCCGACGACCTCGGTACCCCCGTGTCGCTGGAAGTGCGATGGAGCGCCGTGGTCTCGGTCGGGGCGGTGTCGCTGGTAATCGCACTGGGATCCGCCCTGATTCCGGCGGCAAAGCTGATTCGATCCGCCGGATCGGCGCGATGAGTCCGAACCGGCCTCGTCGAGTCGAAGCACCTCGGCCGAATACATCGCGTTTCCGGTCCGTTCTTGCGGGTAACCGGTTGGTACTGCGCGAAGGAGGCTGCAATGAGTACCAACGGTTGGGTCGGACTGATCATCATCGCACTTGTGGTAGTGCTGTTGCTCATCGGACTGGTGTGGGCACTGAGGCGTCGGGGTGCCGTGAAACGGCAGGAGGAGGCTGCGCACATCCGTGAGCGAGTGACGGAGAAGCAGCCGGTAGTCGAACAACGTGCTGTGGTGGCCGAGCAGACCGAAGCGGAAGCGCGACGGGCAGCAGCGGACGCGGATGCCAAGGCCGCAGAAGCGGAACGTCTGGGCAACCGTGCGGAGAATCAGCGCGTCGCGGCCGAGCGCTCACGTGCGGAATTGAACGAGGACGTGGCGCGCGCGAACAAGCTCGATCCGTCGGTCCGCGACGGCAACAGCGTCGGCCGGACGGATCGATCCGACCCGGATACCGGTGTGCCGCCTCGGGGCTGAATGGTTCCGCCTGCGCAACAGGACACCATGAACGCTCCAGCTAGTGTGAAGACGGTCACATTACACTCGCTTGTCAGGCCTGTGAGCTGCCGTTATCTCAGGCCTGTGCGGGCTGTGAAGAATTTCGGGGCGATCCGAGCAACTTTCCATGCACTCGGGCCCTCTAATCTTCGCGACACACCAACGGCGAAAGAGGACAGTGCAATGACGAGTGGGTCTTCCACATCCGGCAGCGATCCCGTGATCCTCGACGAGTACACGCTCGAGGACGGCACCCGGGTTGTGGACGTCGATACCGACGGCGACGGCGAGGTCGACCTGTCGGCGCTCGATACCGACGGCGACGGTACTTTCGAAACCCAGGTCGAGGACACCGATGGCGACGGCCGGATCGATCTGATTGCAACCGACGCGGACGGTGACGGCTATATCGATTCGGTTGCCGGTGATCTCGACGGAGACGGTCGGTTCGACGCGGCAGTGTTCGATGTCGACGGTGACGGTGAAGTGGATGCGGTCGTCGACCTGCACAGCGGCGCGGTCGACTACGACGGTGACGGTGTCGCCGACGATTACATCGACGTCTCCGGTTTCGACTGCTCGACCCAGGACGACAGCTCCTCCGCAGACCTCGTCTGAGCAAGCTCTTCACAGTAGGTCCTTCGCACTATTACGAGATCCGCATCATCGAACCCGGTGATGCGGATCTCGCGCGCTGTCAACCGAGTTGGGTCGCCGGCCGGAGCAGGATCTCGTTGAGGACCAGGTGGCGGGGGCGACCGAGAGCGAATGAGATGACCTCGGCGACCTCCTCGGGCTTGACGGAGGCTACGTCGTAGCCCTGCTGCACAGCCTGCCGGGTCGGCTCGTGCGTGATGTGCGTCGGCAGCTCGGTGTCGACGACGCCGGGCTCGATCAGCGTGACCCGGACGTCGGGTAAGAGCTCCTGACGCAGCGATTCGGACCAGCCGTTCATGCCCCACTTCGTTGCAGCGTAGACGCCGTTGGAGGCGCGAGCCGTGCGTCCGGCGACCGACGAAATGTTGATGAGATCGCCACCCCCGTCCTTGATCTGGTCGAGGAAGACCTCCGTGGCGGTGATCGCGCCCAACAGGTTGACTTCGATCATGCTCCGGTAGTCGTTGCGTTGTTCGGAGGAGAACGGGCCCAGGAGCATGGTTCCGGCATTGTTGACGAGCACGTCCGTGACCCCGAGCTCGTCCTGAACCCGCTGAGCTGCGGTCACGATCGCGTCGCGGTCGGTGACGTCGGCTTGGATCGCGATTGCTCCGTCGCCGAGTTCTGCCGCGATCGACTCGATGCGATCGCGGCGGCGTGCCAGCAGCGCTACGCGGTATCCGTCGGCGTGGAGGGCACGGGCGGTGGCGGCGCCGATCCCGGACGACGCGCCGGTGACGACCGCTACGCGGTGAATGTTCTGAGAATCGGTCATGTGGAGGTTCCTTCGTCCTGTGAGGTAGTGTGCGTTCAGTTCTTCGATGTCGGCTGCTCAGCGGCCGGCGTGACGGCAAGGCTGCCGAGTAATGCGATCCGTTCTTCGGTGGGACTACCGGGTTCGGCGGTATAGCCGAACATGTGCCATTCGGGATTCGCCGGCAGATCCATTGCTTCGTAAGCCAACTCCAGATCGCCCACCTGGGGGTGGCAGATGCGTTTGATCCCGGTGCGGTGGTGGCGGACATTGTGCGCGGACCATCGAACACGGAATTCGTCACTGCGGGTGACGAGTTCGCCGATCAGGTCGGTCAGCCGCTTGTCACGCGGATTCTGGCCGGCGTAGGTGCGCAGGGTGGCAACGATGTCGTCGGCGCCCTGCTCCCAGTCAGGAAAGAAGTTCCGCGACGCAGGGCTGAGGAACATATACCGTGCGGTATTTCCCCGGCCAGCAGGATCTTGGAGCAGCGGTGCATACAACGCCCGGCCCAGAGGGTTCGTGGCGATGACGTTCATGCGCCGGTCGCGCACCCACACTGGTGCTCCGGTGATGGCATCGAGGAGGCGTTGCAGACCGGGCCGCACGGTCTGGTCGGAGCGTGTGCGACGCCTGGCCGGTTGTGGGTTCGCAGCCTGAGCAAGGTCGTGCAGGTGGTCGGTTTCCGCCTCGTCCAACTGTAGGGCCCGAGCAAGGGCGTAGAGGACTTCCGGAGATACTCCGGACAGGTCGCCGCGTTCCATTCTCGCGTAGTAGTCCACGCTCACGCCGGCGAGCATCGCAACCTCCTCGCGCCGCAGTCCCGGTACCCGGCGGCGACCGCCGCCTATGATGCCGGCCTGGTCCGGGGTGATCCGGTTGCGTCGACTGCGCAGGAACTCCCCGACCTCATTTCGCTGATCCATATCGTCGACGGTAGGGCTGACGCGCCGGTTTTGGGGCGTACCGCCAGTACACGGATCAGCAGGCACTTCCGCCGCACATAGGAACACAGTGGAATCGGTGCATGGCAGAATTCGCACCCACCCACGACATCACGCGGCGTAGACCACAAACTCTGCGCACCGGGATGGTTCTCGCGATCGTGCTGGTCAGCTACTTCATGATCGTGCTGGACAATTCGATCATCTTCACCGGCCTACCGCAGATCCAAGCCGACATGGGCCTGTCTCCGGGTGGTCTGGCGTGGGCGCAGAATGCGTACACCCTGGTCTTCGGCGGCCTGCTGCTGCTCGGTGCCCGTGCCGGCGACCTCCTCGGCCGACGGCGGATGTTCGTCGTCGGTCTGGTGTTGTTCGGCTTCGCGTCGTTCCTCGTGGGGACCGCGCAGAGCGAGACGTGGATCATTGCCGCCCGCGCCTTTCAGGGGATCGGCGCCGCCATCGTTGCTCCTGCTTCCCTCGCGCTGATCACTGCCACCTTCCCCGCGGGACGGGAGCGCACTCGCGCGGTCGCCGCATACGGCACCACCGCCGGCCTCGGCGCCAGTCTCGGTCTCGTTGTCGGCGGGGCCCTGGCCTCGGCGCTGTCCTGGCGGGCAGGTTTCTTCATCAACGTGCCCCTCGCGATCATCCTGATCCTTGCCGCGTGCAAGTATCTTCCGGCATTCGAGGCCCACGAGGGGCGGTTCGATCTGACCGGTGCGATTGCCTCGACTCTGGGCATGGGCGCTCTCGTCTACGGCATAATCAACGCCGGAGAGCAAGGGTGGACCGATCCCGTGACTACCTGGCCGATTGCTCTCGGCGCAGCCGTTCTGATCGTGTTCGTGGTCAACGAACGGAGAGCGAAGCAGCCGATTCTGCCGTTGCGGCTCTTTGCGAGCGCAGAGCGGTCCGGAGCTGCGGTCGTCCGGCTGCTGTTCGCCGGTACGATGATTGCGTTCTTCTTCTTCACCACCCAGTTCTTCCAGGGCGTCTACGGCTGGACACCATTGCAGGCCGGGCTCGGGTTCTTGCCCATGAGCCTGGTCCAGTTCGTCTCCTCGCTGTTCGTATCCCGACTCACCCGTCGGTTCGGTAGTGCACCGGTACTGGTGGTCGGCCTCACGCTTGTCACTGCCGGAATGGCATGGATGACGCAGCTCACCGGCGAGGCCCCGTTCCTGGCAGGGGCAGTCGGACCTCTCGTTCTGCTCGGTCTCGGGCAGGGCCTGGCCTTCGGTCCGCTGACCGCGGCGGGGATCGCCGGGGCCCGCGCCGAGGATGCAGGTGCTGCCTCCGGGTTGGTCAACACCGCCCACCAGCTCGGCAGCACCTTGGGCGTGGCGATACTCACCGCCGTTGCCGCGGGCGCCGTCACCCTCGAACAGCATGTGATCGACGCATATCTCGGTGGCACCGTGATGCTCGTCCTCGCTCTGATGGTCGCCGGCATCACCCTGGCCCCACACTCCTTCCCGCGCGCCCGCCAGTCTCCTGCAACGACAATCGCCGATGGGGGAAGCAGGGATGCGCGCGGGAAGGAGGGTCGCTAGTGCTCAGCGCGGGAGGTACTGCCGGGTCTGTGTCGAGTCGGTTACATTGAATCAATTAGACAGCAATGCTGTGTAGTGTTTCGTCCAAGGATGTCAATACCTGGGACAAACTTCCTAGAAAAAACAATATTGCTGTCTAGTTTGGTGGTGGAGATCGAGTGGATGAACGTGTCGATCGGTTGAGGGAGAACGTGGTCGCGTTCAACCGCAGGATTCGAAGCAACAACGCTGGTCATCTGATGACGCCGACACAGATGCAGGCGTTGTCCCATCTGGATCGGTCGGGACCGTTGAGTGCACGCGCCCTCGCCGATCTCGAGCAGGTAGCTCCGCAGACCATTGCTCGCACGGTGTGCACCTTGGAGTCCAGGGGCATGGTCACTCGTTCAATTGATCCGAAAGATGCTCGATCGCAGCTGATTTCGATCACAGATTCGGGAGTCGAGACGCTGGCCGCGGATCGTGCACGGCGCAGTGAGTGGCTCGCGGCCGCGCTCGAAGAACGCTGCACCGATGCGGAGCGGGAGCTGCTGTTCATCGCGGGCGGTCTGTTGGCTCGCCTGGCCGAGGTTCCATGCCCGCCACCGAGGGGGTCGCGATCGTGACTGCCCTCAGCAGTCGGACTTCGCCCGGAGCGGAAGATCTCCCTGTTCCGTTCCGGGTGAGTGGCGCGCTCGCGACCGGCAGCGTATTGCAGCCGCTGAACTCGTCGATGATTGCCGTTGCCATCGTCGGTATCGCCGCCCAGTTCGGGTCGACCTCTGGGGTGTCCTGGGTCATCTCGGCGATGTACATCACCACTGCGGTGGGTGCGCCCACGGCGGGTCGTTTGGGTTCGCTGTTCGGGGCGCGGCGCGTGTTCGTCGGTGGTTTGCTTCTCGTTGCTGCCGGCTCGGTCGTCGGAATGCTGGCGCCGAGCGTGGGGTGGCTGATCGCAGCGTACGTTCTGCTCGGCATCGGGATCTCGGCGCACATGCCCAACGCGATGACGATGATCCGCAGCTACGCGGAGCGTTATGGGCGTTCGTCGCGGACCGCACTCACCACATTGGTGGTGTGTGGCCAGTCCGTCGCTGCTCTCGGCCCCACCATCGGGGGACTTCTCGTGGGCACGTTCGGGTGGCATTCGATCCTCTGGGTGAACCTGCCGGTGGTGTTACTCAGTGCGATCGCTGTGATACGGGCCGACGTCGGATTCGCCGGCGGCCGGTCGGCGTCCGCGGGTGAGGCCCTTCGTGCGCTCGACGTGATGGGCATCGTGCTGTTTCTGATCGCGATTACGTCGTTGATGCTGTTGCTCGTGTCGTTTCGGGATCGTCCGTTGTGGTGGTTGCTGCCGGTGGTCGGCATCGGTTCTGTTCTGTTTGTGTGGTGGGAATTGCGGGCACCGCAACCCTTTTTCGATGTTCGCGCCTTGGTGCGCAATCGTGCGCTCAGCAACACACTCGTCCGGACTATGGTCACCTACACCTGCTTCTATTGTGTGTTCTTCGGTATTCCCCAGTGGCTGCAGTACGTGAGGGGGATGAGCGCGATCGAGGCGGGTTTGACGATGCTGCCGGTCGCGGGAGTGAGCGTCATCGCGACGATCGCCGGATCTCGTCTCTATCGGAGGGTGGGGGCCCGGGCGACCCTCCTCGTCGGCACGGTCGCACTGCTGGTCGGCGGGATTCTGATTGTGTCCGTGGAGCGCTCGACAGCGCCGCTGCTGGTGTTGCTCCTGGTTGCGGCGGTGCTCGGCATCCCCAACGGATTCAACAACATCGGTAATCAGAGCCTGGTCAACGCCGTGAGTTCGGTCGAGGAGGTGGGCACAGCGATCGGGATGTTCCGCACGATGGCGTTCATCGGAGCGAACCTTTCTGTGGTTGTCCTACAGGTGACCGCCGGGAACTCGATCGACGACGACGAGGGACTCCATCGGATGGCGTGGTTCATCATCGCCGCCGCCGCGGCTCTGGTTGCCGGGGTCGTCTTCTCACGCCATATGGGACCGAAGGGTGAGGTGCGAGGGGTGGGGCCCGGGCACTACTCGGAGTAAGCGAAGCTGAGATTGTATATACGTCTTACTGTTCCTATATAAGAACTAACGCGCTAAGCTCGGGTCGGAGAAGACATGAGGTTTCACCGACTCCGGAGGTCCTATGACCGTGTTGACCGTGCGCCACACCACCCCGTCGTTTCGTACCTACTCGGGTGAGAATGCGCTGGACCTGCTCTCGAGAGAGCTCGACCGCCCTCGGCCTCATCGCGTGATGCTGATGTGTGGCGCATCGATGCTGTCTCATCGAGAGGCACTCGAACGTGTCGAGTCCGCGCTCGGCGAGCGATTGGTGGCGCGGTTCGCCGAGGCGCGTGAACACAGCCCGTTGCCGGCTGTCGAGAAGGCTCGTGAACTCCTGGTCGACTCCGGGGCGACGGCGGTGGTGGCGCTCGGCGGCGGCTCCGCGGTCGTGACTGCACGGGCGGCGGTGATCCTGGCGGGTGAGGGCGGAGATATCCGAGACCTCTGCACCAGGCGAGCGGAGGACGGCCGGATGATCAGCCCCCGATTGTCGGCTCCCAAGGTGCCGATATGGGTTGTTCCGTCCACACCCACCACCGCCTATGCAAAGGCCGGAGCTGCGGTGCGGGACCCGGCGACGGGGGAGAGGCTGGCGCTCTTCGATCCGAAAGCGCGGGCAGCGGGTGTTGTCTTCGATCCCGTAGTCGCGTCGACGGCCCCGGCCGCTCTGGCGCGGTCGTCGGCGCTCAATGCCTTCGCGATGGCGGTCGACGGGATGCAGTCCACGCGCGGAAACCCGCTTGCAGAGGCGCTACTCGGTCAGGCACTGACCGTGCTGGGTACCTGGATCGGTCGCATCGACGAAGGGCCCGGCCCCGAGGCTGCCGTCCAGTTGATGTTCGGCGCACTCCTTGCAGGTCAGGGCAGTGATCATGCGGGCACGGGCTTGGCTCAGGCGCTCTCGCATGCTCTGGGTCCGCGCTCGACGGTCGGCAACGGTGTCGTCGAAGCCCTGCTCCTGCCTCATACGATACGTTTCAATCTCGGCGTGACCGATGGGGCCATGATCCGGATCGCTCGAGTACTGGGTGTGGTGGGAGCCGAATCGCCATCTCTCGCGATCGCCGCCGTCGAGGAGGTGCTCACCTCCGCGCGTATCCCGCGCCGCCTTCGTGAGGTAGGCATCGAACAGGCCGACCTTCCCGACGTCGTCGACCACACCCTGCGCGACTGGGCTGTCACTGCGGTTCCTCGCCCTGCGAGTTCTGAGGACCTGCGACAGATTCTCGATCAGGCCTGGTAGCTGCGCGTCCGGATTCTCGTTTCGCCGCCCGGGGATGTGCCGGATCGAGATCCGTCCCACTCCGGGTGTTCACATTTAGGTCCAATAGTTCTAATATACGAACAACGGTGCCGCGCTGACTCCTCCCCAGCCGGTGCTGACGACACGAACACCGTCACATCCCGCCGGTCGGCACCACGGAATCGGCCGCTCATCACAAGGAGAGACGTTCATGACGACACAGCCGCAGAGTTGGTCCTTCCCCCTGTCGAAGGACAACGGTTCCGCACCGATGTTCATCGACGGAGGTTGGTCGGCATCGATCTCGGCCGCGACATTCCCGACCTACGATCCGGGAACCGGGGAGAAGATCGCGGACGTAGCGCTCGGCTCGGAGAAGGACGCCGAGATAGCGGTCGCCGCAGCCCGCCGTGCCTTCGACGAAGAGCGATGGATGAGACTGCCGGCGCAACAGCGCGGAGCGATTCTGTGGCGGGCATCGGAGCTGATCAAGTCCTCGGCCGACGACCTCGCAGTGCTCGAGAGCCGGGATATGGGAATCCCCGTTCCCCAGGCGCGTGCCATGGTGCTCGAAGCGGCCGCCCAGTTCCAGTACTACGCAGGCTGGGCAGACAAGATCCACGGTCGCACCGCGGATTTGGGGCCGGCCGAGCGGCGTATCCAGGGCTACACCCTGAGGGAACCCGTCGGCGTGGTCGCGATGATCGTGCCCTGGAATGCACCGCTGATCTCGGCATCGAAGAAGCTTGCTCCCGCGCTCGCTGCCGGATGCACCTGCATTCTCAAGCCTGCTGCCGAAACACCGCTCACCGCACTGTGGTTGGGGCAGATCCTCCACGAGGCCGGCGTGCCGGCGGGTGTGGTCAACATCGTCACCGGCCCCGGCTCGACCGTCGGATCCGCCTTGGCCGAACACGACGACGTCGATGCTGTCGCGTTCACCGGTTCGACCGAGGTCGGACGCTCGATCATCAACGCCGGTGCCGGCAACATCAAGAAGCTCTCACTCGAACTCGGCGGCAAGTCGCCGGTCATCGTCATGCCGGACGCAGATCTCGCAGCGGCCGTCCCCGGCGTGGCAGGAGCCGTCTTCTGGAACACCGGGCAGGTCTGCGCGGCGGGTACCAGGCTGTTCGTCCATGAAGCGGTCTTCGACCAGGTCGTCGAGGGCGTTGCGGAAGAAGGGCGTCGTCTGCGCATCGGCTACGGGGCGGATCCGGACGTCGACCTCGGCCCCCTGATCTCCGCCAAGCAACTCGAGCGCGTCACCGCCTACGTCGACGGCGGACGTGAAGCGGGTGCTCGCGTAGTGACCGGCGGCAGCCGGATCGGCGACAAGGGCTACTTCTTCGAGCCCACCGTTCTGGCAGATGTCGACCAGTCGATGGCCGTCATGCGGGAAGAGATCTTCGGCCCCGTTCTGGGGGTCATGCCGTTCTCCGACATCGACGAAGCCGTTGCTCTCGCGAACGACACCTCCTACGGACTGGCCTCGAGTGTCTGGACACGCGACGGCGCGCTCGGCCACACCATCGCCAGACGACTGCGCGCCGGACGCGTGGGCATCAACGTGCACCGTGCGGGCGGCGTGCACATGCCTGCCGGCGGCTACCGGCAGTCGGGATGGGGACGCGAGAGCGGTCCCGAGGCAATGGAGAACTACCTCGAAACGAAGTCGGTCGTCTCGACCCTCGACTGACGATCCCGATCGGAATCGGAAACAGTCACTTACAGAAGACCTTCCAACATCAGGAGAGCCATGACCCAGACACAGGACGCCGAAATCGGACGCGAACTCGCGCAAGCGCGGTTCACCGACGAGATGCTCGAGAACATGCGAGCACTGATCGGTACCGAACTGCGTACCGCTTCAGCGGTCAACAACGAGTACGCCACCCGCTTGGCCATCCTTCGCTTCTCCGAAGGCATCGGTGACGACAATCCCCTGTGGACCGACCCGGAGTACGCCGCAGGAACGGCTCACGGGGGGATCATCGCCCCGCCGTCGTTCATCTTTGCGTGCCTCGGATCGGTCCAGGTCGGCTGGCCCGGGCTCGGAGGGTTCCACTGCGAAACCACCATCGATTTCCACACGCCGATCCGCGTCGACGACAAGATCACGGCCAAGGTGGTGTTCGACGGTTTCGACGGCCCGACCGAGGGGAGCAACTTCGCCGGGCGCCGCATCAAAGACTACCTGCGTCAGGAGTACCGAAACCAGAACGACGAGCTCGCAGCGACATTCATATGCTCGCGCATGCGATTCGAGCGCACCGAGATGCAGGCGAAGCGTGAGTCGCGCAAGATCGAACTTCCGCACCCGTGGACCGACGAGGAACTCGAACAGATCGAGAACGACATCCTTGCCGAGAAGCCACGCGGCGCCGAACCGCGCTACTGGGACGACGTGCAGGTCGGTGACGAACTCGACGTCATCACCAAGGGACCGATCGGATTGACCGACGAAATCGCGTTCATCGCCGCGGGCGCCGCGCCCATCCCGCGCATCTCCGCACACGGCGTTGCGCTGCGCCGCTACAAGAAGCACCCCAAGTGGGCCTTCCGCGACCCGTCCACGAGCGCTCTCGAGCCCGTCTACTCGGTGCACTACAACGACTACGCAGCAGGCCTGCAGGGCGCGCAGATCGCGTACGACGTGGGCATCCAGCGCACCTCATGGCAGATCCACCATCTGACGAACTGGATGGGCGACGACGCATTCCTCGAGTCGATCCACGGCCAGTACCGCTCGCATGTCTACTTGTCCGATGTCGTCCGCCTCGGTGGCCGCATCACCGACAAGCTCATCGACGACGCCGGGCACCGTGTCGTCCACGTCGAGACCTGGGCAACCAACCAGCGCGGCCAATCGGTGATGCCCGGTTCGGCCGTCATCCGCTTGCCGCACCGCGCGGACGCAACAGAGGAGAGCGCCCGGTGACCGTCGAATCCACCACCACACAGTGGGGTACCTCGATCGAGCCGGTCGTCGTCGACGGACGGACGTACCGGATGTATACCCACCGTCCACGAAACCTCGGTTCGCTGTTGTCGCTCGCGGATCGCTGGAACGACCGTGCCTACATCGTGCAGGGCAACCACGTGGTGACCTTCGCCGAATTCCATCGGGCGGTACGGCAGCGTGCCGCAGAACTGCGAGCACGCGGCGTCACCGCCGGCGATCGTGTGGTGATCCTCGGATGGAACAGCCCGGAATGGATCGTGAATTTCTGGGCGGCGGTCGCCGCCGGCGGGGTCGCGGTTCTGGCCAACGCATGGTGGAGTGAGAGCGAACTCGCCGATTCGCTGGACACAGTGGCCCCGAGGTTGGTCGTTGCCGATGATCGGGTCGCTGGTCGGGTGCCGTCCCAGTGGTCGCTGTTCCCGTGGGACCTCGAGCGCGAGACCGACTCGGAGGCGCTGGTCGAGTTACCGACAGAAGCGATCGACGAGAACTCGCCGGCGGCCATCATCTTCACCTCGGGAACCTCGGGACGGCCCAAGGCCGCTGTCCTGTCCCACCGGTCGCTGCTCGCGGGACTGCAGATGCTCCTGCACATAACCCGACGGCTGCCGCATCAGGTGAGCGAATCGACCGGCCAGGCGGCGCTGCATACCGGACCGATGTTCCATGTCGGTGGTGTGCAAACGCTCCTACGGGCAATCTGCGTGGGCGACACGCTGGTGATGCCGGCAGGCAAGTTCGACGCCGCCGAAGCGATGCGCTTGATCGAACAGTGGCGCATCCAGCGGTGGAGTGCGGTCCCGACGATGGTCTCGCGCGTGCTCGAACACCCGGATGTGCATACGCGCAACCTGACCACGTTGAAATCGCTGACGGTCGGTGGCGCACCGATGACGCCGGAATTCGTCGACCGAATCCTCACCGGCCTTCCCGGCGTGGAACCGCGAATCGCCACCGGATACGGCCTCACCGAGAACGGCGGGCAGGGCGTCGCGGCCTCGGGAGCCGATACCGTCGAACGCCCCGGAACCACCGGACGGGCTCTCCCGTGCGTCGAGATCAGGATCGCGCCCTCCACCGAGTTCACGGACGGTGAGATTCTGCTGCGCAGTCCCACACAGATGCTCGGGTATCTGGGGGAGAGCGAATCGCCGATCGATTCCGACGGATGGCTGCACACCGGCGACCTGGGTCGATTGGACGACGACGGATTTCTGTGGATCACCGGACGGTCGAAGGACATGATCATCCGGGGCGGGGAGAACATCGCCCCCGCAGCGGTCGAAGCGGCGTTGACCGCTCTACCTGATGTCGCGGACGCCGTTGTGTTCGGCATTCCCCACTCGGACCTCGGTGAGGATCTCGTGGCTGCGGTTGTGCTCACCCACGACCGCGGTCCGGAAGACCTGGCGGAACAGTTGCGCGGTCGGATCGCGTCCTTCGCGATTCCGAGCCGATGGATCCCGCACCGCGAACCGTTTCCGGTCAACCATGCGGGCAAGATCGACAAGAAGGCGGTCGTTGCTGCCGCACGACAGCTCCTCGAGGAGGCCCGATGACCGGCGGCGTGGCCACCAGTACCCAGGGGAGCGTAGGAATCGTCGAGGTGCAGCGGGGACCGCACAACTTCTTCGACGAGTCCGGTCTGAGCGAGATCGGTGAGGCGCTGGTCCACTTCGACTCCGTCGCGAATGTCCGCGCTGTCGTGCTGTGTTCGCAGGGACGGAATTTCTGTGCCGGCGCTGACCTGCGAGGAGTGGACCAACACATTCTCCGCCGGGTCTACCGTGCAGCAGCGTCGCTGTTCACCACCCGCAAACCGATAGTCGCCGCAGTCCAGGGCGCAGCGGTGGGAGGAGGGCTCGGTCTCGCAATGACCGCAGACTTCCGCGTCGCAGGTCAGGATGCCAGAATGACCGCGAACTTCGCGAGGCTCGGATTTCACCACGGGTTCGGATTGTCCGTCACCCTGCCCGCGGTCGTCGGACAGCAGAAGGCGCTGGACCTGCTGTACACAGGCCGCAACGTGGACGCAGGTGAGGCACTGGCGATCGGGCTCTGTGATCGGGTCGCAACGGGTGACCCGCGGGTTGACGCGATCGGGTGGGCCACCGAGATCGCAGAATCCGCGCCGCTGTCTCTGCCTGCCATCAGATCCACGATGCGCCGCGATCTTGCCGCACGGGTGACCGCAGCGCTCGACGAGGAGGCGACCGCACAGACAGCATTGCTGGCCACAGCGGATCTTCGCGAAGGAATCGCGGCGTCGATCGCCAAGCGAGCACCGGTATTCGTGGGAACGTGAAATGAAGGCGGTAGCGGCCTTCCCTCCGAGGGATGAGGTTAGATTGTGACCGTGAGTGAAATTTCCAGCGACCGAGCGGACCGAGGTCCCCAGAACCACCGGACGATCGACCGAGTGACTCGAATCCTCGAGGAGGTCGTCTACAACCCGGGCATGACCTTCGCGGAGCTTTCTCGTGCGTTGGACGCTCCGAAGAGTTCGGTGCACGGTTTCATTCGCGGCCTGGTCGCTGCCGGATGGCTCCACCAGGACAACAACCGGTTCTACATCGGCCCGGCCCTGCACGGCCTGACGCTGGCGAGCGGACACTTGCGTGCGGGCTCGGTCACCGACGCAGACCTGCAGGCCCTGCACGAAGCTGCGGGCGTGACGGTGTTCCTCGGCGTGCAGGCCGGGGACAACCTCATCTATGTGTCCGAAATCGGCGCTGATCTGCTGGCAGGGTTCGGTGCCCGCAAGAACATCCGCCGGAGACTGCTCGAGACCGCAGGCGGCAAGGCGTTGCTGGCCAACCAGCCGCCGAATCAGATGGATGGGTACCTTCGTCGGTGCGGAGAAGAGGAAGCGGCACTTGTCGACACCTTCCTCGGCGAATACGACGAGATCAAGCGCACCCGCATCGCACGGAACACGCTCCACGCCGGTACCAGGTTCGCACTGGCCACCGTCGTTCGAGACAAGACCGGGAAAGCTGTTGCCGAAGTGACCCTGGTCGGCCCGAGTGTCGAGATGCTGCCGCGCGAGCAGGAACTGAGCAAGATCCTGCTCGACCACGTCGATACCTGGCAGCAGCGGATCGATTCCCGACGCTGAGGCCGAGTACGGCGCGGTAGGCCGGTAGTCAGCTGTCGGCGTGCTCGGTGTCACGGCAGGGCAAGCTCGAGCCGGAACGGCAAAAGCATTGTTCCACATCGGAATCAATCATGAGTCCGAATAGCTCGGCACTGACTTCGAGGACTCCGAGAAAGGAGTGCTGCTATGGAAGCGGCCTCTTCACCTGAACCGACAACCTTCGTCCTGCTCCACGGCGGGCGCCACGGTGGGTGGTGCTGGAAGCGTGTCGCAGCGCTTCTCCGTCAGGGTGGGCACGAGGTACACACCCCGACCTTGACGGGGCTCGGTGACCGTGCCCACCTCTTGAATCGGAGTGTCGGTCTCGATACCCACATACAGGATCTCGTCGCGACATTCACGTACGAAGACCTCCACAATGTCGTACTCGTCGGACACAGCTACGGAGGAATGGTGGTCAGCGGAGCGATGGAGGCCATCGCCGACCGCGTACAGACGGTGGTCCTGCTCGACGCCCACATGCCATATTCCGGAGAGTCCGTCTTCGATCTCAACGGTGAGGAGCGCGCTGCGGCGATGGTCGCTCTGGCCGAGGAGCACGGCGACTCGTGGTACATCCCACCGGCCGATGCCAGTCGCTACGGCGTCACCGACCCCGCCGATATTGCGTGGGCGAACAGCCGAATGACCGCTCAGCCGTTGAAGACCTACCAGGATTGTATCGGCGCGACCGATCGAGTCTGGAGTCACTCGGGAATGTTCATCGAGTGTGTTCCTTCGTCGCTCGAACAGCACCTTCTCGCGCGCGCTCGGGCGCGCAGCACGGATGATCCTCGCTTCCACTATCGCGTGTTGCATACCTCCCACAACGCCATGGTCACCGATCCTGCAGCTGTGGTGGAGCTTCTGTTCGAGGCCCGGAGTCTTGCCGGGGTCGATAGCTCGGAAGTGCCTTCGGCTTCCCTCTGAATTCCGAACCCCACTTGAGCTTGCTGATCCCCCGGCTCGGAAATGCCTGCAAAGTCTCGTGAACGGCCGCGTTCGTCGCTCCACTGTTGCGCGAGCGATGATCCGGGCCGGGCGCCGGAGGGGTCCGTGACGCTCGGGTGGAGTCCGGGGCGAAAGGGCTGCTTACGCAGATGGGAACGGCAAAGTGGGTTATCGATGCAGTCAAACTCGGTGAACTGCAGGATGTTCCGTCAGAGCTGATCTATCTCGAGGATCGATCCCAGCGAACGTGCAGCCTGCCACTGATCAGGTTCGTCCTGCGGTCGGATGACAGAACGGTCGTCGTGGATACCGGTGGTCCTGCTGAGGACGAGGAGGTCCGCCGCAAGATTCCCTTCGGCTACGTGGTGGCGGAGGAGGAGCGAGTCGAGAACGCACTTGCCCGGGTAGGGGTCCGTCCAGGTGAGGTCGATCTTGTGATCAATACGCACCTGCACTGGGATCACTGTTCGAACAACGATGTATTCGGCAATGCCGAGATTCTGGTCCAGCGGTCCGAGTTGAGCTATGCGGCGGCTCCCGGTCCGGATGACGAGCGCGCCTACAGGATTCATCCCGATTCGATTCCGCCGTTCACCCGGTGCCTCGACAGGATCCGTGAGATCGAGGGTGGCACCGAAGTAGCACCCGGATTGGGGGTCCTGCCCTTGCCCGGTCACTCGCCCGGCTCGCAGGGTGTTCGTGTCGACACGGGCACGGGGACTTTCGTCATAACGGGCGATTGTATCGACGCCGTGGACAGTTGGAGGCGATGGGATTCCGAGGCCCCGCTGCCGTCAGGGCGGTTCACGGACCTTGCCGATTTTCACGCTAGCCTTGCGCGTCTCGAGGGCACCGGCTGGACGCCGCTACCCAGCCATGATCACGCCGTAGTGGACACGGGCACCTTCGGATACTGACCGGCCCGTTACGCCTCCGCTCCCGCCGTGGAGAGTGACTCGTCGGCGAGGCTCGAAATCAGAAGGAAGTCTTTGATGACACCAGAAGCCAAGAACGGCAAAGTGATACCGGTCGCTCAACCTGCGCGTTCCGATAGGCAGATGCGCCGGATTGCGCTGGCGGGCTTCACCGGCACAGTGATCGAGTTCTACGACCTGACGTTGTACGCGGTGACAGCCTCGTTGGTCTTCGCCAATGTGTTCTTCCCTGCGCTGGGGCCGATGGCCGGCACGATCGCGGCTTTCGGAACTCTGGGGGTTGCGTTCGTTGCACGCCCTGTCGGAGCGTTGATCTTCGGTCATTTCGGCGATCGGCTCGGCCGCAAGCGCATGCTGGTGACGACCCTGGTCCTGATGGGCGGTGCGACGGTCGTGGTGGGTGCGATGCCGACGGCGGAACAGATCGGCGTCGCCGCGCCGATTCTGATCGTCCTCATGCGCATCGTCCAGGGTATCGCGGCAGGCGGTGAACTGGCGGGAGCAGCGCTTTTCAGCACTGAGAGCGCGCCGGACGCGAAGCGTGGGTTCTGGACGATGTTCACTTCTTTGGGTGGAGGCTTCTCCATCGTCCTCGCCAACGCCACTCTGCTGCTGGTGGCGATCTCTCTCCGACGAGCAGTTCGCCTCGTTCGGGTGGCGAATTCCATTCCTGGCGAGTGGGATTCTCATCGTCGTGGGTCTGTATATTCGCCTGAACATCGAGGAGAGTCCCGTATTCGAGGACGAGGTCAAGACCGATGTCGAAGGCGAAAAGGGGCGTTCGCAGATGCCGTTCCTCGTGGCCTGGCGTCGTCAACCGCGTCAGATGCTCTTGGTTGCGGGCCTGTCGATCATGCAGGCCGCATTCACCTACCTCGGTGCTACCTACTTTGCGAATCTCGGAACGCAACAGCTCGGCTTGGCCCGAAGCACGGTACTGGCAGCTGGCATCGTAGGGGGCCTGTGCTGGGCACTCGGTGTCGTTGTCGGAGCGATCGCGTCGGACCGGGTGGGGCGCCGCCCGGTGCTTGTTGTGGCGACTTCGGTTGCGGTCGTCTGGGCCCTGCTGGTCTTCGCCATTCTGGACACGGCCTCCGGTGGTGTGTATCTGTTGCTGCTGTGCGTAACAATGTTCCTTGCGGGCCTCGAGATCGGCCCTCTCAACGTGATGTTGTCGGAACTGTTCGAGACCGAATACCGCTACACAGCATCCGCTTTCGCATACAATATAGGATTGGTACTGGGCGGAGCGGTGCCTCCGATGGTCGGCGGTGCGATCACACTTGCATTCGGTCCTGTGGCCTTCGGTGTCTTCGTGGCGGGGCTATGCTTTGTCAGTCTGCTCAGCGCGATCGGTCTGCCCGAGACACGCCATCGAGATCTGCGTGATGTATCGGGTCCGATTCTTCGATCGAACAACTGAGCCGTGACCGGGCAGGGAGGTACCGAGAGGGGAGGGAACTGCCACCATGACCACCGAATCTGTAATCGCAGTCAGCGGGGCTACGGGCCATATCGGGCGAGCAGTCGCCGGTCACCTCACCGATACTGCGGCTCGTCTGCGACTGGTGGTGCGCGATCCGGATCGCGCACCGACCGGGGCCTGGGGCATCGTGCAGGCGGAATACGGCGATCTGGCGGCGGCGACCGCAGCACTGCGCGGAGCGCAGGTGCTGTTCATGGTTTCGGCAGCCGAGAGCGCAGACCGCCTCGACCAGCACTGCACGTTCATCGACGCGGCCGCCGATGCGGGTGTACAACATGTGGTCTACACCTCGTTCCTCGGAGCATCTCCTGAGGCCACGTTCACGTTGGCGCGCGACCATTGGGCAACCGAGCAGCACCTACGCGCATCCGGGATGGCATGGACTTTTCTGCGCGACTCGTTCTATCTCGACTTCCTTCCTACTCTCGCCGGCAGCGACGGGGTGATCCGCGGACCGGCTGCCGATGGTCAGGTAGGTGCGGTGGCGCGCGAAGATGTCGCGCGTAGCGCCACCGCCGTCCTGTCGGATCTCGACGCGCACGCGGGTCGCACCTACGACCTGACCGGTCCCCAGGCCCTGACCCTCGCCGAGGTCGCTCGCATGATCACCGATGTGAGCGGGCAAGAGGTCACCTACGTAGAAGAGTCCGTCGAGCAGGCGTACGAGTCGCGTCGGCACTACGGCGTCCCGGATTGGCAACTCGACGCTTGGGTGTCGACATACACTGCGATCGCGGCAGGTGAACTCGCGCCTGTGACCGACACGGTCGAACAGCTGACCGGTACCGGTCCGATCGGTCTCGTCGACCTGCTGCGGCGACCGTGATCAGTTCCGGAGGCGGCAGGACTCTCCACGTCGGCAATCCGGATACAGGTCGAGAAATCAGCGCCCCTGCACGGCTTCCAGTTGGCGCTCGCCGTGATCGGTCCCCGGCTCGTTCGTGCTGCCGCGCGTGAGGGTCACCAGACTCAGGAGGGCAATGGCGCCGGCAGCGAGCATCACTATTGCCATCGGGATGGCGCTGCCTTCCCCGGCGAGTCCCACCAACGGTGAGGCGAGGGCAGCCAGGGTGAACTGAAGTGCGCCCAGGATCGCGGATCCCGTTCCGGCGTACTTCTTGGCCTGCTCTGTGGCCAATGCCGCGGCATTGCCGAAGACGAAGCCCAGCGGCGAGATGGCCAGGAAGAGCAGGACGAGGGTGGGCACAAGTGGTGTATCGGCGAGCGACACGACCGCCAGCAGAGCGGCACTGGACACCAGAAGTCCGGAGACCCCGACGTACGTCATCCGCAGCGGCCCCACGGAATCCGCCAGCCGCACCGCGACGATGCTGGTGATGGTCAGGCCCAGGGCGTTGAGGGCAAAGATCAGTGAGTAGGCGGTAGTGCCGAGTCCGAGGATGTTCTGGATCACGAATGGCGAGGCAGCAATGTAGCCGAACATGGCGGCCATCGAGAACGCGAAGGCGGAGGTGAATCCGAGGTATCGCTTGTTGCGGAGAACGCGCCCGGCGTTGGAGAAGAGTTCGCTGACGCCTCCCCTGCTGCGAAGTTCCTGTGGCAGGCACTCTTTCAGGATGAAGAACGAACCGATCAACATGATCAGGTTCAAAACTGCCAACACCCAGAACACTCCGCGCCAACCGGCGAAAGCGATGACTCCGCCGCCTGCCAGCGGCGCGAGAACCGGTGCGATGCCACTCACCGCCATCATGATGGAGAACAGCTTCGCGGCCTGCGCTCCGTGAGCTGTATCGGAGATCACGGCGCGTGCCAGTACGACACCGGCAGCACCTGCGAAACCTTGCACGAATCGCATGCCGATGAGGAATTCGACATTGGGTGCGACGGCGCAGAGCGCGCTGGCGATCGTGCAGGCGAAGACGCCGATCAGTAGCGGCTTGCGTCGGCCGAACTGATCCGACAACGGCCCGATGACGAGATGGCCCACGGCCATGCCGAGCATGAATGCGGTGAGCGTCAGCTGAACAGTGGCGGCGCCGGTGTCGAAATCCACCATCATCTGGGGAAACGCCGGCAAATACATATCGATGGCAAAGGGGCCCTGTGCACTCAGAAGCGCCAGCATGGCTATCAGGGAGGCTGTGGTCGTCGAAGTCTTGTTCACGGCGAGAAGTGACTCTCTTTCGAATCGGTAGATTGGTTATGTTCACATAGGTATGTCTCCATGTCAAAATGGTGGGATGGACAAGGCGCATGAGACGGCGAAGACCCTTATGGAACTGGCCTGGTGGGTTCAGCGGAAGGGTCCCGTCCGGTCGGGGCTCGAGCCACTACCGGCCGCTGAGCGCGCAGTGCTTCGATATCTGGAGCACCACGAGGGATCCGGCGTCACCGAAGTAGGGTCGGCGTTGAACATGAAGACGTCGAATGTTTCTGCCGTGGTCAGTGGCCTGAGTGAGCGTGGGCTGATCGAGAAGTCCTCGGATCCTCGAGACAAGCGGAAGTCGTTGCTTCATCGGACGGATCTCGCCCGAGCGAACAAGGGGCGGATCGACGCGGCGGTGACCGGCGCGCTGGAAGAGGTGCTGGGAGAGCTTTCTCCTGAGCATCGGGAATCGCTTTTCGATTCCCTCGAGGCTCTGAGTGAGGTTGCTTCTCGACTTCGGCCCTACGGGTAGGGCACTCGAAGTACTGCCGGCCGACATGTTCGTGTCAGCTGCCGCACCGGCGCCTCACCTCGCCGGCGCGGACTCCCATTGCATGTCGGTCGACTGTTCGGATCGAGGCTCGAGGACGACCCCGCCGGGGACGACCGGGCGGAGAGTGCGGTCCAGGTCGTATCGGATCGGAGTGCCGGTGGGAATCGCGACTTCACCGATGTCGTCGACGGTCATACGGTCGAGGTGCATGATCAGCGACCGAAGGGCGTTTCCGTGGGAGACGATCAACACTGTTCGACCACATGTCAGATCAGGCACGATCGCCGTCTCCCAATAGGGAAGCAATCTGATCTGCACGTCCCGAAGCGATTCCGTTGGGGGGACGTCGATGCCCGATCGGTGATAACGAGGATCGAGATTCTGAGAAAAGACACGCTCCGGTCGAATCGCGGGCGGAGCTACGTCGTAGGAGCGTCGCCAGATCTTGACACGCGCATTGCCGAATCTGGTACGGACATCTTCCCGGGATTGCCCCTGGAGATCCCCGTAGTGCCGCTCATTGAGTCGCCAACTGCGATGAACCGGAATCCAGTGACGTCCGGCAGCGTCGAGCGCTATGTCCGCTGTCCTGATGGCGCGTCGCAGTAGCGATGTGTGCACAACGTCCGGTAGCGCCCCGGCCTGACGGATCAGTTCGCCGGAACGGTGGGCTTCGGCCCGGCCCACGTCGGTGAGCGGGATGTCCACCCAGCCGGCGAAGCGATCGGCAGCGTTCCACGCGCTTTCGCCGTGCCGCAACAGAATCAGGCAGTGGTGTTCGGTCATGGTGACTTCCTTCACGAGTTGGCGTCCGCCGCAGATCCTTGTTGCCATCGACGCAGGACTGCCTCCGGACCGTGTGGGGCCGGAGGCAGTACTGATGTGGTCTTGCTCGTCACGAGACGGGGACGCCGTCTTCGCGGTCGAGGTCCAGTTGTTTCGTTTCGCCGATCGTCAGGATGCAGATCAGGCTCACTGCAGCGAGGCCTGCCATCACGAGGCCGAACGCGAATCCTCCCCAGGCGGCGATGATCGGTGTCGCGATCAGCGGGGGGATTGCTCCGCCGAGCATGCCTGCAAGGCTGTAGCTCAGGCCGGTCGCCGTGTAACGGTAGCGTGTGTAGAACAACTCGGAGAGGAAGGCGCCGAGAGGCCCCGTTGCGATACCCGAGATGAACATGGTCACAGGCACACCGACCGCGAAGGCGACCATCGATCTCGTTTCGAGGATCGGGAACAGCATCAGGGTCCAGACGATCGCCAGACACGCAGCCGTCATGATCATCCGGCGCCGACCGAATCGGTCCGAGAGGATCGCGCTCAGAATGACCGCAACGGATATCGAGAATCCGCCGAGTACCGCGATGCTCAGCACGTACGGGCGGGAAAGCTCCAGGATGCTGGTGCCGTAGCTGATCAAGTAGGTCCCGCCGATGTATGTGAGCGACATCGTGAATGCTGCAGCACCCGTTGCCAACAGGACTTGACGCGGCTGGCTCTTGAACGCATCCAGGAAGGGTGTGCGTGCCACGCCATGGCTCTTGATCTGCTTGGCGAACACAGGTGTTTCGTCGATGCTCAGTCGCACCCAGAGCCCGACCGCGACGAGGAGGATGCTGGCGAGGAAGGGGACCCGCCAGCCCCACGAGAGGAATGTTTCGTCGCTCATCCAGACCGCCGTTCCGAAGAACGTGGCGTTGGCCAATATGATCGCGCCGCCACCACCGAGCGACGGGAACATCGCCCAGAAGCCGCGTTCGGCCTTCGGAGCATGTTCTGAAACGAAGAGGACCGCACCGCCCCACTCACCGCCCGCGGCAAGTCCTTGCAGAATTCGAAGCACGACGATGAGAATCGGTGCAGCCACGCCGATCTGAGTAGCAGTGGGCATAAGCCCGACGAGAAGGGTTGCCACGCCCATCAGCATCATCGTGACGATCAGGGTTTTCTTCCTGCCGAGCCGGTCACCGAAGTGCCCGAACAGGATGGAACCGAAAGGCCGGGCGACGAACGCTACACCGAGAGTGGCGAAGGACGCCACGGTACCCGCGACCGCGCCCAGAGCGGGGAAGAAGACGGTCGGGAAGACGAGCGCTGCTGCGACACCGTAGATGTTGTAGTCGTAGAACTCGATCACGGTGCCGATGAAGCTCGCTGTCGCGACCTTCTTCATGCCGGGCGGCTTCTTACCCGAAGACGATCCGGAATCGGAACTCGGTGGGTGGACCTTCTCCTGCGAGTGAGTCATTGGTGCTCCTTGCTGCCGACGAGTCACGTGGTCCCGTGAGGGGAAGGTGGCGCCGGGTGTTTCTGATGAGGAGTTATGAAGAACTGGTGGATGATTCGGCTGAGGTGAGCGTGACCGAAGTCAGTCGAGGTGACCGTGTTCGCGCAGTACGTTTTCCGCGACGCGGAACGCTTCACCGGCAGCCGGGAGCCCGCAGTAGACGGCCGCTTGTAACAGCACTTCCTTGATTTCGGCGACCGTGCATCCGTTGGTGAGCGCGCCTTCGACGTGATGGGCGAGCTGTGCGGGTCGGTTGAGCGCTGTCAACATGGCGATGTTGACGATACTGCGCTGCTTCCGGTCGATGCCGTCGCGCGCCCAGATCCGCCCGAAGCAGACTTCGGTGGAGTAGTCGTGGATGACGTCGTTGAAGTCGTTCCGGACCTGGTCCTTCTTCTCGACGTAGTCCGCACCCATGAGTTCGCTCATGATCTGGCGGCCGGTTGCGTTGGCGTCCAATGTTTCTCCTGAATTCGGGAAGGGAAGTGGCCGGATCAGCCGCGGTCGAGAATTTCCTGTACTTCTTCTGCCGAGAGCTTGATCGACACGTTCGCCCGTTCGTTCACCAGCTCGAGAGGGGACTGGGAGTCGCGGCGGCCCCATCCGCGTTCGAGTGCTTCTGTGAAGTCGGCCTGCGCGACCTGAGCGCATCGCATCGAGACGTCGAGTTGATCCGCCAGCTCGAGTGCGAGACGAAGGTCCTTGTTGGCAAGCTCCAGTGCGAAGGAGGCCGGCTCGAACGCTCCTTGCAGGTACCGATCGCTGATCCGATCGAATGTACGAGACCGTCCGATGGCTCCTTGCCTGATGGCATGCCAGAGGGGGCCAGGCTCCACACCGGCCTTGACACCCATGGTGAACACCTCGGCGATGGCGAGGCGGATCGTGATGCTCGCACAGTTGTGTACGAGCTTGGCCGTATTTCCGGCACCGATCTCACCGACGTAGAGAATCTGATCGCCGATCGCATCGAGTACCGACTTGTACTCGTCGAACGCGTCTTCGTTGCCACCGATGTAGATGGCGAGTTTTCCGGTCCGTGCGCCCTTGGGGCCGCCACTGACCGGCGCGTCGAACAGTTCGACGCCGCGTGCGACGCACGCCGCATGCACTTCACGGACCACGGCGGGCGAATTGGTTGTCAGGTCGAACCAAGCGCTGCCGGGGCGCATGGTGGTCAGCAGCCCTGCATCGCCGAGGCCGACCTCCTGCATTTGCACCGGGCCGGGTAGCGAGGTGAAGACGATATCGGCCTGGCGGCCGAGGTCTGCCACGGTGTCGGCCCACTGTGCGCCGGCTTCCTCGAAGGGCCTGCCGCTCTGCCTGTTGATGTCGTGCACGACAAGTTCGTAGCCGGCCGCGAGAAGGTTGTGGGCCATCCCCGATCCCATACCGCCGAGCCCGATGAATCCGACCTTCATCCGAGGACTTCCCTTCGTGATCATATATACGAACCAGAGTTCCTAATCAGGAACCAATTGAGCGTAGCTGTGGTGGCTGTCACCCGTCAATACGTTGACCCGACGGCCGCGAGTGCTGCTGCGTCCGGGGGTATCGGCCCCGAACTCGAGGCCTGTTGCCGTGGGTGTCGGTGGTGGACGATGAAGCGGGGGCGGCCCCGGATGTGCGGCCCGTTCTGCAATTCCGGTGGACGATTGGGTGCGTTCAGGCGTCGCGTCGAAACGTTGACAGCATCGTCCAACGCCGCGTAACGTGCGAAAGGTCACACTATCGATCAATGGTTCGTATATACGAACCACATCGGCGCGGGACATGCTCACGCTCTGCCGTGTTCTATACCCCGACGTCGCAACAAGTCACAGGAGTGGGTTCGGTTGATCGTCAAAGACCAGATCTTCATCAACGGTAAGTGGGTCCCTTCCTCGGGCGCCGACGTCATTCCGGTCATCAGCGCGATCTCAGAGGAGGCGATCGCAACCATTCCTGCGGGCACCGCGGCGGATGTCGACCTCGCTGCCCGAGCGGCCACAGATGCATTTCCGGCATGGTCCGCGACGTCACTCGACGAGCGCGCAGACATGCTGCACAAGATCGCGCGGGCAATGGAGGCGCGGGTCGACGAGATCGCTGACACCGTCGTCAGTGAGCTCGGGTATCCGATCGAGTATGCACGGGCCGCTCACGCTCGCGCTGCGATCAAGGACCTCACGATCGCTGCAGACAGCCTCCGCGACATCGCGTGGGAAGAGCAGGTCGGCAGCACGACCGTCCGTCGTGCTGCCGCGGGTGTCGTCGGAGCGATCACGCCGTGGAACGGTCCGATGCGCATGGTGACGTTGAAGGCAGGAGCCGCGCTCGCCGCCGGTTGCACTGTGGTGCTGAAGGGCACAGAACTTGCGCCGCTGAGCTCGTTCCTGTTCGCAGAGATTGCGGAGGAAGCAGGACTTCCCGCAGGGGTGTTCAATCTCGTGTCGGGAACGGGACCGGTCGTCGGTGAGGCGCTCGTGACGCATCCGCTGGTCGACATGGTCTCCCTCACCGGGTCCGTCCGCGCGGGACGCCGGGTGATGGAGCTGGCCTCGCAGTCCGTCAAGAAGGTCTGCCTGGAACTCGGCGGCAAGTCGGCCAACATCATCCTCGAGGACGCAGACCTCGAGGCTGCGGTCACCGGCGGAATCACGGATGCGTTCCGCAACACGGGTCAGGCCTGCGGCGCACTCACACGGATGCTGGTGCCGCGGTCGCGACTGGCGGAAGCCGAACAGCTCGCGATCCGCACTGCGGAAAGCTTCGTGCTGGGAGATCCCTACGATGCCGAGACGACTCTCGGTCCCGTCGCGAATGCCGCCCAGCGCCAGCGTATTCGCGACTACATCCAGCTGGGAATCGACGAAGGGGCGCGATTGCTCACGGGCGGCCCCGATGCGCCCGAAGGAATCGACAAGGGATTCTTCGTCCGGCCGACTGTCTTCACAGGCGACAACTCGCTTCGCATCGCCCGGGAAGAAATCTTCGGCCCCGTCATCACCATCATCCCCTTCGACAGCGAGAACGAGGCCTTCGAGATCGCGAACGACTCGCAGTACGGGCTCGCCGGTGCGATCTGGGCCGGCGACGCAGACCGGGCGAAGTCATTGTCGAGCAAGCTGCGCGCCGGGCGTATTCGCATCAATGGATCGCCTGTGAACCTCCAGGCTCCGCACGGCGGCTTCAGATTGTCCGGAATCGGCCGTGAGTCCGGACGATTCGGCGTCGAGGAGTACCTCGAGTACAAGGCGATCGGATAGATCGCCCGGTTCAAGTAATCCCTGGAACTGCAGTCCTACAAGGCTATTCACTCGCCAAGTCGGGAAGAGATGTCCGACGGTGATTGGCTGGAACATCGCAGAACGGCCACATCGGCCGGCGATGGATTGAGTGGACGTCGCGGGACGGGCGGTTCGACACCGACCCGACCCGGACCGTGACGTCGCTCTCGGCTCTTGCCGACACCGACACCGCGTTTGCCGCAGGTGCGCGAGGGAAACGTTCGATGATCATTCCGAACAGAATATCCACATTCATTACGTAACAGTTGTTTACGAGGACAGATTCACTCTGGTGATGCACGGGCAGCCCTGCCGGTGCACGAGTGGGATACCCACACCGAACCGGTGCAGCTCGTGTGCTGCCGGTCTCATCTCGTACCGTCACCCTCCTTCCTCGTCGCAGAATGCTCGCCCCAGTACTTCCGATCCAAGAAGATACGAGGTGGAATCATCATGCATCGTCGACTGCCGATATGGGCCGCTACTCTCGCTCTCGCAACCGCATTGACGTCATGTAGTGCGCAGTCCGGGCAGCTGGAAAGTGATGAAGACGGCATCACGACGGTACGGATCAGCAGCACACAGTCTTTCAATACAGCACCTGCAGCACTATTGGTCGAAGGCGACTTCACCGAACGATACGGCTTGGACTTCGAGCAAGTGAACATCGCTGGATCGGGAAGCTCGAATCAGATCGCAGCGATTCTCTCCGGTGATGCCGACATCGCCGTCGCGGCCTCCAACGCGTTTGTGGACGCCACTATCGGAGGCGCCGACCTTCAGATCATCGCAGGTGTCAGCGACATCATTCAGAGCCTCGTCGTCTCGAACAATGCAATCGACAGATTCGGTGTCGACGTCGATGGCTCGCCGCAAGAACGCGTGCGCGCACTTCGCGGTATGAAAATTGGTGCGGGGCCGACTGGTTCGGCGGGCAATGCCTCGTTGAGGGTGGTTCTGGACGACGCTGGGCTCGACCCCGATCGCGACGTCACTCTCGTTCCACTCGCGGATACCAATAGTGCAGTCGCAGCCGGTCTGGAGCAGGGAACCTTCGATGCGACGTGGGCTACCACGGGTTCCGGAGAAGTCGCTGTGGCGCGAGGTACCGCGACGACGCTGATCTCAGTTCCTGCAGGCGACGCGCCCGCGCTCGACGGCTACGTGTGCAACGTGGCCTTCGCACCGACCCGCTTCATCCAACAGAACCCCGAAGTCGTCGACCGAATTCGCGAGGCACTCGCCGAGGCTACGCGTCTCACCAAGGAGGAGCCGGAACAGGCAGGACGGATCCTGAAGGCCTCCGTCTACAGCGGCATGGACCAGCCGGTGTTCGACCTCGCGTGGAGCCAAGCCATACCGGGATACGACGACAGCAACTCGTTCACTCGTGAGGAGTGGGATTCCTTCGTCGAAATATTCGACCAATCATCCGAACACGACTATTCCTCAGTAGATTACGACACGATCATCAACGAATCGGCACGCGGACAGCGCTGACCGGATATCGGATTCACCGCTGGTAGCTCCGGCACCGAATCATCCTGAACCACTCACCGAATGGATCTCCCATGTATCGAAGACTGGCCCTATGGGCAGTTCCCGCAGCGCTGACACTGGCAGTGACCGCCTGCGGCTCTCAACCGACACAACTGGCGAGCAACGAGGAGGGCATCACCACCGTCCGGATCACGAGCACCCAGTCATTCAATACGGCGCTTCCCGCGCTTCTCGTAGAAGGTGACTTCGCGGAGCAGTACGGCCTGAATTTCGAACGGGTCGATATTGCAGGATCGGGCAGCTCGAACCAGATGGCTGCAATACTCTCGGGTGACGCCGACATTGCGGGTGCGGGCTCCAATACCGTTGTCGATGCGTACCTCGGTGGAGCAGACGTTCAAATCATCGCAGGCGACGGCGATCTCATCCAAAGCCTGGTCGTATCGAACGATGCGATCGAACGATTCGGTGTCGATGTCGACGCCGGCCCACGAGAGCGTGTGCAGGCTCTCCGCGGAATGACGATCGGCGCTGGGCCCACTGGATCGGCCGGCAATTCGTCCCTGCGTGTCGTACTGACCGACGCCGGACTCGACCCGGACCGCGACGTCACCCTCGTACCACTCGCCGACACCGGCAGTGCAGTGGCGGCAGGCCTGGAGGGAGGAACGTTCGACGCGACATGGGCTCCGGTGGGCTCCGGTGAGATCGCCGTGGTGCGGGGTAACGCGACCACACTCATATCCGTTCCGGCGGGCGATGCACCGGCTCTGGACGGCTACGTCTGCAACGTGATCTTCGCACCGACTCGCTTCATCGAGCAGAACCCCGACCTCGTCGACCGAATTCGCGAGGCGCTCGCCGAGGCCACTCGTCTGACGAAGGAAGAACCCGAAGAGGCCGGTGAGATTCTGAAGAACTCCATCTACAGCGGCATGGACCAGGATGTCTTCGACCTCGCGTGGGGCCAAGCAGTGCAGGGCTATCACGAAGGAAACCTGTACACCTCCGAGGACTGGGACTCGTTCGTCGAGATATTCGACGAGTTCTCTGAAAACGACTACACATCGGTCGAATACGAGAGCCTGGTCAATCCCGTGGCGCGCGGTCAGAGCTGACTGCGGTCACGTGAACGCCCCTCTTCCACACATGTACCCACAGGAGCCCGACCATGACAGATTTTGGACCTGACACAGTTTCGGCCGGTAGCGACGTATCCACCGGTGCCCCACGCAGACCGATCTTCGAGGTGCGAGACCTCGCTATAGGTTTCGACGACCGCGAGGATGTGCTTCACGATGTGACGATGCAGGTGCAGGCAGGGGAGTTCGTCGTTCTGCTCGGACCCAGTGGTTGCGGCAAGACTACGATCCTCAATCTCGCCGCCGGTCTGCTGCGCCCACGCAGTGGATACGTGCGATTCGACGGCGATGAAATCAACGGTGTCAATACCAATGTCGGCTATATGACGCAGGACGACACCCTCTTACCCTGGATGCCGGTCCATGCCAATGTCGGTCTGCCACTGCGTATGCGAGGCATGAGTAAGTCCGAGACCAAGGAGAAGGTCGAATACTATCTGTCGATTCTCGACCTGTCGGAGGCCGGAAGTCTGTTTCCGAGTCAGCTCAGCGGGGGAATGCGCCGCCGCGCCCTGCTCGCGCGAAGCATGATCTACGATCCGCGACTGCTCCTGATGGATGAGCCGTTCGCGGCGCTCGACGCCCAGCTTCGTCACCAGATGCACGTCGAGCTGCGCCGGACCGTGAAGAACCTCAACCAGACGGTCGTGTTCGTCACGCACGACATCGCCGAGGCCGCGAAGCTTGCCGATCGCGTCCTGATCGTCGGCGGAGGCCGCCCCGGCAGGTTGGTCGCCGAGTTCCAGGTCCCCTACGGCGACGACAGGGACCTCGAGAACATCACCTACACAGACGAATATGCCCGGTTCGAGCGTGAACTGAACGAAGGGCTCCGCGGCGCGCGCGGCCCACGCGCGTCAGCTGCGTGACCATCCCAGTTTTCTCGAGCACCGACTGAGACCAAGGCAGGTATCAACCATGACCACAGAAGTTCTCCAGGCGCCGGTAAACCCGGTGTCTCCCACATCGAAACGTAACGGCGCAGCGATCCAAGCACGGAGGGTGCGGCGGGTCAAGATCGTGGGTGTACAGATCGCGATCATCGCCGCCCTGCTCGTATGCTGGGAGTTCGTGTCGGGCCGGCTGATCAACGACATCATGATCAGTGCGCCGTCGAATGTGTTCCCGGTCTTCTGGCAATGGCTCACCGATGGCACCATTCTCGATGCCGCAACCACGACCTTCAGTAACGCGGCTCTGGGTCTGTTCTTCGGTGGTATCGCCGGTATCGCGGTCGGGGTCATCCTCGGTCAATCACAGATGCTCGCCGATGTCTTCGAGCCGTTCATCACTGCGCTCTACACCATGCCGAAGCACGCTCTGATCCCCTTGTTCATCATGTGGGTCGGGATCGGCTCTGTCCTGGGTATTCTGACCTCTGCGGTCATCGCCTTCTTCCTGATCTTCTTCAACACCTTCTTCGGCATTCGGGAAGTCAAGCAGTCGCTGATCAGTTCGGTTCGCATCATGGGCGGATCCACCCTGGACGTGTTGTGGCGTGTCCGTCTTCCTTCGGCCTTGGTCTGGGTGGTTGCCGGACTCAAGCTTGCTGTGCCGCAGGCGATCGTCGGTGTCGTGGTTGCGGAGATGCTCGCCGGCGACCAAGGCCTCGGCAATCTCGTTGCGCGCAACGCGTCGTCGTTCAACTCGGCGGGGACGTACGCAGCGCTGATCACCCTTCTGCTGGCCGGATTCCTGATCGACAGGGTGATGACTGCTCTGACGAAGAAGCCACTCGAATGGAAGAACTCCGGTAGCGCGATGTGATTTCCTGTGGACGGTGTGTGCTGATCGCCCCGCTGTCCGCCAGGACACCCGTCACAGTTCGGGTCACGGTGCCCGCCCACTTCGGGCGGGCACCGATTCGTTGCTTGGTCACGATGGCCGGGACCGTTCGTAGCCGACCACACCGAAATACAGAAACGCGACGCATCCCGGCTTCTTCTCGCGGGAGTTCCGCGTTGGATGGCCGGGGATGCGTCGCGAGAGATCAGCGATCGCAGCTTATTCGGAAGCCATAGTGCTGATGTCGATGACGAAGCGATACTTTACATCACCAGCGGCGACTCGATCGTATGCGCGATCGATGTTGTCGGCGTCGATCACCTCGACCTCGGCGTTGATCCCGTGTTCAGCGCAGAAGTCGAGCATCTCTTGTGTCTCCGCGATTCCACCGACCAGTGTCCCCGCGATCGACCGGCGATTGTGCAGCAGTGAGAATACGTCGACGTTGATCGGTTCGTGCGGGACCCCGAGATTCACGAAGGTCCCGTCGAGGGTGAGCATCTGCAGGAAGGCGTCGTAGTCGAGGTTGGCCGGCACCGTGGACACGATCAGATCGAAGGTGTCGGCGTAGTCGGTGTATACGGTCGGGTCAGTACTCAGTCGGTAGACGTCTGCACCGCGCCGGAGTGCGTCGGCTTCCTTGTCCAGGGTCAGGTCCAGCACTGTGGTGTGGGCGCCGAGTGCCTTGGAGATGGATACACCCACGTGTCCGAGACCCCCGAACCCGACGATCGCGACTTTGGTGCCCGGGCCCGCTTTCCAGTGTCGGAGGGGCGTATACGTGGTAATTCCGGCGCAGAGCAGCGGCGCTGCTTCGTGCAGAGGGAGACCGTCAGGGATGCGGAGGACATAGTTTTCGTCCACCACGATCTTCTCGCTGTATCCACCCTTGGTGATCTTGCCGTCGCGGCCGACAGCGTTGTAGGTCCTGATGTGCTCCACACGGCAATACGGCTCGAGGCCGGCCTTGCATCGGTCGCATTCGCGGCAGGAATCCACGAAGCATCCGATACCGACCCGGTCTCCCTCTGCGAACTTGGTCACTTTGTCGCCGACAGCGGATACGACTCCGGCGATCTCATGTCCGGGAACCAGCGGATAGTGTGTCTTGCCGAATTCGCTGCGGGCTCTGCTGACATCGGTGTGGCAGATCCCTGCATACGCGATATCGATCTGCACATCGTTCGGGCCGACGTCCCGGCGCTCGATCTTGGTCGCTTCGAACGGTGCGCCGGGGGCGGCCGTCGAACGTGCATTGACAAGCATGATGATCCTTTCCCTTCGCCGGTGCCGCCGGCTGTCCGGCCGGGCGGATCGGCTGACAGACTTATTCAGAAGACGAACACGCCTTTGCCCGCATCCTGTTTGTCGAACTTGATGTATGCCTCTTCTGCTTGGTCCAGCGACCATCGATCGCTGAAGAGATCATCGACCGGCAGCGAGTGTCGGTCGATGAAATCTGCGCATTCCAACTGCTGCACGCTCGACATCGACCACGACGTCATGACAGTGAGTTGACGTGAGAGGTAGCGCCGGACATCGAGTTCGACGGTCCCTCCCAGCCCCACGACGCACAGGCGACCCCAGGGTGCGAGTGCCTCCACCGCAGATGCGGCTGCTGCTGTGGCGCCGGAGGTTTCCACGGCGGCCGACGCTCCGGATCCACCGGTGAGTTCTCGGATGGCCGCAACGGCGTCGACGGATCCGGCATCGACGGTGTCGGCAGCGCCGAACCGGGAGGACTGCGCCAGTCGTTCCGGTTCGAGGTCGACGGCGATGACTCGTGCGCCGCGTGCTGCGGCGAGCATGGTCGCGGAGATACCGACCGGTCCTTGTCCGAAGACGACGACATCGGTGCCACCGATGTCGCCGAGTCGTTCCAGGGCGCCCCATGCGGTACCTGTGCCGCACCCGATTGCCGCGCCGGCCTCGAACGACAGTGAATCCGACAGCGGCAGAGCTGATCTTGCGGAAACCTGCATATACGGAGCGTGAGCGCCGTGTGCATTCTTGCCGTACACGAGTGGAGCGCCTGTGGTGCACATCTGAGTCCAGCCGGACCGGCATGGGACGCAGTGGCCGCATCCAGCGTAATGGTGGATCATCACGCGGTCGCCGACCGCCAGGCCGGTGCCTGATCCGGGGCCGAGTTCCTGGACGATGCCGGCAGGTTCGTGCCCGCCGACACACGCGGTCGTCGAATCGGGTGTCGATTCGGCGGATGCGCGGTAGTAGTGCAGGTCGCTTCCGCACATGCCCGACGCGGTCACCCGGATGACGATCTCACCCTCGCCGGGCTTGGGGTCCGGAAAGTCACGGAGTGATACTCGCCGGTCTCCGTCGAACACCAGACCCTGCATTGCAAACCTCCTATTGAAGAATGATTCCACACGTGTCGACCGTGCTCAGATAGCTCCGGTCGCGCGTAGTTGTTCGACTGCCTCGGGCGACATCCCCAGATCCTCGGCGAGAATCTGGTCGGTGTCGGCGCCCAATCCGGGGGCGCGAGTCGGTTCCACGATGGGAGAGTCCGACAGGAAGAGTGGGCTGCCGAGTGTCATCCACGAACCCTTGTCGTCGGATATCCGGCGCAGAACTCCGCGCTCGGCGACGTGGGGGTCGACCATCAGTTCGGCGAGTTCGATGACGGGTGCGGTCGGGATTCCGGTGTTCTGCAACAGATCGGCGATCTCTTGTTTGGTGTGTACGCTCGTCCACCGTTCGACTATCGCGTCCACTGCGTCGACGTCTTCGCATCGGCCGGCCATCGAGTCGAAGCGGGGGTCCTTGGCGTCAGGGTCACCCATGATGTCGCACAGGCGATCCCAGTGAACCTGGGTCGGGCACAACACGGTCACCCAACCGTCGCGGGCGCGATAGGCGTTGTAGGGTACGACGGCGAGGCCGCCGTGTCGGTTGCCCGTTCGCTCCGGCATCGAATTCTCGCTGTGGGCCATGCCCGCGATGTTCGATGTGAGCGACGGGAGGATCGCATCCTGAAGTGCGACTTCCACATGCTGTCCCCGGCCGGTCTGTTCGCGCTGATAGAGCGCCGCGAGGACGCCGCCGACGAGATGGGCTCCTCCCATGAAGTCGACGACGGATGGGCCGGTGCGGGTGGGGGGTCCTTCCATGAATCCGGTGGTGCTCATGATGGCGGTGCGCGCCTGGATGGTCAGGTCCATGGCCGGTTGTCCCGCGTAGGGGCCGAAGGAGCCGAAACCGGTGCCGGAGGCCACGATCAGTCGGGGGTTGATCTCGGAGAGTGCCTCGTAGCCCAATCCGTATCGGTCCATCGCCCCGGGCGCGAGATTCTGGATGACAACATCGGCGGTTTCGGCCAGCCGCCGCAGTACGTCCGCCCCGGCCGGGTTCTTCAGGTCCAGTTTCATGGCGCGCTTGCCGGAGTTCAGCATGCTGAATTGAACCGACGAGCCGTCTTCTGCAGCGGTGGCCAGCCTGCGGTAAGGGTCCCCCGAGGGGGCTTCGATCTTGATCACGTCGGCGCCGAGCCGTGCGAGCAACATCGAGCAGTAGGGGGCGAAATAGAACTGCCCGACGCAGATGACCTTCACACCGTTGAGTGCGGGCATATCATCCACCCTCTCTGATCGTAATTACGGACAAAAGTTTGTTAGTACGGAACACTAGGCGGGTCGACACGGGGTGTCAATGAAATGTTGCGTCCGCTCGAGCGCCGGTCGGGAGCCAGATCAAGCAATCTCCGTCGCGGCATTCGACCCTGCCTTCGCGTTCGAGTCGCACGAGATGGGACAGGGTTTCACCCAACGCGGACCGCGCACCCCGCGGATTGAGCGATTCGAACGGACGTGACCATGTCACTGCGTTCGCAACGTCCCAGACGGTTCGGTGACCGGCGGCAACTGCCCGCTGGATTTCTTCCAATCGTGCGAGGTGGTGTGCTTCCACATCTTGTACACGCCCGTCGATGCCGGTGAACGTCCACTCGTGTCCGGGCGCCGCTGTGGCGTTGCTGAAGGGGCCCAGTCTCGAGAGGGAGGCGTAGTAGTCGCCGAGCGGGTCGTCGGCGGATGTGGGACGCCGCGAGATGTTGGCCGAGACGCGGGGAAGCAAGTGGTCGCCTGTGAACAGAATGTCACGGCCGCGATCGTGGAAGATCATGTGCCCTGGCGTGTGCCCCGGCGTGTGTACTGCAATCAGTTGGCCGTCGGTGCCCGGGATTGCAGCTCCGTCGGTCAACTCGAGGTCCGGCCACTGTGACGACATGTCGAGCAAGAGTTGGTCGCGGTCGGCCAGGAGATCGGTGGACTTCACCGCCGGAACTCCGACGCGATCGAGCCAGGACGCGATCTCGTCGAGGCGGTGCTGCCGGTCTGCGGTGGTGCGCGCGATCTGCGGATGCTCAGCGGGGTGTATTGCAATCCACGCTCCGGTGGACTGATGGACCCGGGCAGCGAGACCGTAGTGGTCGGGATGGCCGTGGGTGACGACCACTCCCGTCAGATCGTCGAGCGATCCGCCCGCGCGATCGAGTGCGGTGGTGAGTGCTGCCCAGCCTTCGTTGCTGTCCCATCCCAGGTCGACGGCGGTGAAGCCGTTATCTGTCCGAAGCAGATAGGAGAAGGAGTGACGGAGGGGGCTAGGGAATGGCATGGCGATCTGCCACAGGCCCGGGGCTATCGATGAGATCTGAGGTTCGGCGGGATTCGACATGGGAGACCTTCCTGATTGTGGGCGAGGGAACCGGGATTTCGCCGGTCGGCCCTGGGCCTGTTGACGCGGGGTGTGAGGTGGACTACATTTCGATCCGTTCCCATTATAGATCACCAGTTCGTATATACGTACGCGAGTTGAGTGAACTACCCCAGAGGTCACCGTGGGTCGTACGACCCCGCCGCGCTCACACAGGAGTACTCGCATGACCGATCACCCATCTTCGTCGCCGGCAGTGCCGGTCGCCGAGCGCCAGGCGGAAGGCTCGGGCTCCGATGCGGCCAAAGTGAACAAAATGCCCAAAGTGGCATTTGCCAGTTTCATGGGCACGGTCATCGAGTTCTACGACTTCGGCATTTTCGGTACGGCGGCGGCGCTGGTGTTCGCTCATGCGTTCTTCCCTGCGCTCGGCACCTACGCCGGAACGATCGTTTCATTTGCCACGCTCGGTGTTGCGTTCGTGGCCCGGCCGATCGGCAGCGTCCTGTTCGGGCACTTCGGCGACCGTCTCGGCCGGAAGCGGACACTTATCTCCACGATGATGCTGATGGGCGTCGCCACCGTCATGATCGGTCTGCTGCCGACCGCCGCGAACGCGGGGATCGTCGCACCGATCCTGCTCATCGTGCTCCGTATCGCCCAGGGCCTGGCTGCCGGTGGTGAGTGGGCCGGTGCTGCACTGTTCACGTCCGAGAATGCCCCAAGCGAGAGCCGCGGCTTCTGGTCGATGTTCACCAACCTCGGCGGAGCAGTTGCCAACATCCTCGCGCTGCTCACCTTCTTCGTGACCGGCATCGCCATGACCAACGAGTCGTTCATCGCGTGGGGATGGCGAATTCCGTTCCTGCTCAGCATTCTTCTTGTCACAGTCGGTCTCTACACCCGGCTCAAGCTCGAGGAGAGTCCCGTCTTCGCGAGTGAGGTCCAGCGTCGGGGCCGGAGCAGCCTTCCGTTCAAAGACGCGTTGAACAATCAGTGGAAAGAGATCCTTCTCGGCGCCGGCGCGCTCGTGACGTGCTTCGCCTTCGGCTACATCGGAATCGCGTATCTGATCAACTACGGGACCGCCACATTGGGCCTGGGGCAGAACGGGGTGCTTGCCGCGGGGATCTTCGGGAACGTCGTCAACGGTCTGTGCATGATCTCCGGCGCGATCCTGTCCGACAGATTCGGTCGTCGACCGGTTCTCCTGGTCGTCAACATCGTCGGAATACCCTGGGCCCTCATTCTTTTCCCGCTTCTGGACACCGGATCTCCGATGGCATTCTGGGTCGGCATCGCAGTCAGTTTCTTCATCGCGGGGCACGGGTGGGGTGTGTGTGGCTCGTTCCTCTCCGAGTTGTTCCATACGCGCTACCGTTTCACCGCCGCCGGGCTCGCCTACAGCCTCGCCGCAATCCTGGGCGGGGGTGTTCCCCCTCTCGTCGCTGCAACCATCATCGGAAGCTACGGTGGATTCACATTCGGAGTCTTCCTCGCGTGCTACAGCGTTGCGGGACTTGCGTGTACCCTCGCCTTACGTGAGACTCGTGCCACCTCGCTGGACGATCTCACCTCCAAGATCGGAGCGAACTCGTGACACTCTCCATTAGCGCATTCTCTGTGGGGCGAGTCTTCGGCCTCCCCAGGTCGTCGTTCACCTACCTGCGGGGCTGGGGTGAGACGATGGACCTTCCCCTCATCATGTTCGTCATCGAAGGCGGAGAGTTCCCGATCGTGGTGGACACCGGCGCCGACCTCGAGCGTGCGTGGGACGCACACCGAATCAAGATGGAACAGACCGTGGAGGAGCGGCCGGAGGTCGCGCTCCGTTCCGCCGGGATCGACCCGGACGACGTTCGGATCGTCGTCAATACCCACCTGCACTGGGACCACAGTTCCAACAACCATCTGTTTCCGAACGCAGAAATCGTCGTCCAGCAACGCGAGCTCGATTTCGCGCGAGAACCGGTGCCGTGGCATCGGCGCCAATTCGAGGTGTTGCCGGATATGGCGGCGGCCTGGCAGCGCGCCGAGAGTAGGATCCGCCCTGTCGACGGCGACGTCGAGCTGGCTCCGGGAGTCACACTGGTGACCCTGCCAGGACACACCCCCGGTTCGCAGGGGGTCCTCGTCGAAACGGCTTCCACGCGATACCTCATCGCCGGTGACTGCATCTACCTGTACGACAACTGGGAAGGCGACGCCGAAGTCGACCATGTCCCTGTCGGCCTCTTCACCGACCTGGTCGCCTACGACGAAAGCCTACGAAAGATCGAGACTCTCGACTGTGAAGTGATCCCGAGTCATGACTTTCGAGTACTCGAGCGAGGGGTTTTCAAGTGAGATCATGGACGGGTTCTCGACGTCTCGAGTTGCCAACCCGACGCTTCGTCACGCTGGCGCCAGAACTCGGCGAACCGGCCTCCGGCGGCAAGTAGATCGTCGACGGTGCCCTCCTCGACAACCCGGCCCCGCTCGAGGAACACGACGCGGTCGGCGGTGCGAATACTCGCCAGACGATGCGCGACGATCACGCGGGTGCGCGGGGTGGGGTCGTCCGTCAGCGCCTGCACGATCGCGGTTTCGTTCTCGGTGTCCAGTGCGCTCGTGGCCTCGTCGACGAGCAGGAGCGGCGCGGGTTTGAGCAGGGCGCGCGCGATGGACACGCGTTGCTTCTCACCGCCCGACAGTGCGGCGCCACCCTCACCGACGCGAGTATTCCACCCGTCGGGGGAGCGCGCGATCACTTCGTCGACTTGCGCGAGTGAGGCAGCGACGGTGAGCGCGTCGTCGTCGGTATTCGGATCGCCGACACGGATGTTCTCGCGGATCGTGCCGTCGAACAGGTAGGGGTGCTGGAAAACCATCCCGGCCAGCGCGCTTCGCGAGATCGGATCCAGGGTATCGGCGTCGACACCGTCGACGAGTATCCGTCCGGTGCGCGGTTCGTGTAGACCGGCAAGAAGCGACAGAATGGTGCTCTTGCCGGAGCCGGACGGGCCGACGATCGCGGTGGTGGTGCCGGCCTCGAACGTGAGGTCGATACCGTCGAGCACGGGTGGCTCCTCGCCGTTGTACCAGAACCGTATGTCCTGCAGATCGATTCGGGGCGCCCTGCCTGTGAGGGTGCAGGTGCCGTCGTTGTTCGTGACAGGTGCGTCGAGGACGGCACGTATACGACGCAGAGTGGTCAAAGACGATTCGACACCGCCCGTGAGATCACCCAAGGTGGTGAACGGGTCGAGGTAGCGGACGATGACGACGATGAAGGCGATCGCCTCGGGCACGTCGAGGTCTCCGCGCACTGTCAGCACCGCGACGGCACCGGCCAGGACCACGAGTGCGAGTTGGGTTGCGAGGCTGAAGACGAGCTGTCCCGGGACCTGCATGAGCAACAGTCGTACGGTGGCCGAATGCTGACGGTCCAGCGCCTCGCCCACGTGACTGCGGCTGGGCTCGGTGCGTCGAGCAGCGCGCAGTGCAGGCTGGGTACGGGCGAATTCGACGATCCGTTCGGTGAGTGCAGCATTGGCGTCGGAAGCGAGGCGGTCGGCGCCGCGGCCGAGCCGGGCCGAGAGCAGGAAGGCGCCCAGCAGGATGGGCACACCGGCGAGCGCCGCAACACCGAGAACCCAACTGATCGGCAGCAACGCAATCGCGATCGCGAGTGGCAGCAGAATGGCGCTGAGGATCGGAGTCACGAGATACACGATGAGTCCGACGAGATCCGGTCCGGTGGCCGCGATGGCCTGCCGGTTGGTGGCGGTGTTCTCACCGGTGAACCACGTCAGCCGGATTCGCGCGGTGCGCTCGGCTGTTTCGTTCTGGGCGTGGTTGAGCAGCCCGAAGCCGAGGTCGAATCCGAGCCGGGATACGATCGTATCGACGATCCAACCCGCGATCGTGACACCGGTGAGCGCGCCCAGCCACGGCCACGCATCGGACGGCGTGGAACCGAACAGAGCCCCGACGAGCGGCACCAGCAACACCACACCGGCAGCGCGAAGCGCGACGCTGACGACGGTGAGGAACACATGGGCGGTGACAGCGCGGCGGCTACCGGGCGGGAGCAGTGCGAGCAGTGTGCGGATCATCGGACCGGCTCCTGGTCTGCGTCAGCGTGGACGAGTTCGTTCGATGTGAACGATCCTGCATCCCACATCTTCTTGTATCGGCCTCCGGCGGCGAGGAGCTCCCTGTGGGTGCCGGTTTCGGCGATGCGGCCGTGGTCGAGCACCACGATCCGGTCGACGTCGACGACGGTGTGCAACCGGTGTGCGATCACCAGCACGGTGCGGCCAGCGGTGAGCCGGCTCAAGGCCTGCTGGACGAAGTACTCCGATTCGGGATCGGCGAAGGCCGTCGCTTCGTCGAGGACGAGGATCGGGGTGTCGGCCAGGATGGCGCGTGCGATCGTGATGCGTTGCCGTTCACCCCCGGACAACTGTGGATTCGCGTCGAGCACGGTGTTGTACCCGTCGGGTAGCTGCAGGATCCGGTCGTGGATATGTGCGGCGCGTGCGGCAGTTTCCACCTGGTCGTCGGTAGCGTCCGGTACGGCGAGCGCAATGTTCTCGCGCACCGTGCCTTGCACGAGTTGGGTGTCCTGGAAGACGAATCCGACCTGCTGATAGAGCGCATCAGCGTCGAATTCGCGGATGTCGCGGCCGAAGACGCGGATAGTGCCATCGTCGATGTCGTGGAATCGAGCCAGCAGCGACGCCAGCGTGGACTTGCCGGAACCGGAGTGACCGACGAGCGCGGTGATCGTACCGGTGTCGGCGGTGAGCGAGATGTCGTCGATCACGGGTGCGCCGGGCCGGTAGGAGAACCGGACACGGTCGAATTCGACGGCAGCGGTGGAATGCCGCGACGTGGCGGGGGTCTTCTCCCGGGTGTCGAGTTCGGGTTCGTCGAGGACGACACCGATCCTGCGTGCCGCGAGCATCCCGTCACGCAGGCCCCCGAGACCATAACCGAGGCCGAGTAGCCTGGCTCCGAACGTGGTGCCCAGGAACAGGAAGGGCAGCAGTGTGGTGGGCTGCATGCTGCCTGAGGTGATGAGTGCGGTGCCTGCGGCCGTGATGAGCAGCAGGAAGGTCGCGGGTCTCGTTGCCAGATCCATGAGCGACTTCTTGCTGCTGAACGGGCGTTGCCAGCCGTCGAGGAACTCGATGTACTCCCGTAGTCTCGCACGGAACGTGGAGGCGGCTGCTCCGCCGAACACACGAATCACCGGTTGTCCCTCGAGGTAGGCGCCTGCTTCGGAGCCCATGCGGTCGGCCCAGCGCATCGCCTGCGCAGTCTTGTTTCCGGACTGGATGAGCATCACCGCCATCGTCACGACATAGACGAGGATCGGCACGAACATCAGAAGTGCCAGACGCCAATCCACGGAGAAGAGATAGATCAGCACCGCAACGGGGGCGATCACGGCAGCGACCGCATCGGTCACCGCGTGGGTCACCAGATAGTGCAGCGACAGCGTGTCGTCCTGCACGATCCGTTTGACCTGTCCGGAGTCGCGGGCAGTGAACCAGCCCAGCGGAAGTCTGGAGAGTTTCCCCAGAAGTTGTTGTCGTAGATCGCGTTCGAATCGAGCGTCGACACTGTGCAGCCACAAGGTGAGGGCGGCCGCGAGCACTGTGCCGATACCCATCAGCCAGACCGCCCAGAGCCCGACGGTCCACAGTCCGGATTCGGTTGCGCCGTCCAGCATTCGACGCGCCAGTTCGGTCAAGAGGACGAACGGTGCGAGCTGAATCAAGGTGATGAGCGCCTGCAGGATTCCGGCGGCGATGAGAGTGCCCCGCAGCGGGGCGATCAATTTGCCTGCCGCATCCGCGTTCCACGAGCCCTGATTGCTCCGAACCGGCTCGGGTGTCGGTGTCTCGTCGGGCTGCGTGGGTTCAGGCTCGGCCGGCTCACTGGATCGGTAGGTGCCCATGGCTCGACCGTGGAACCAGTATGCCTGGGCGTATATCTCGGACTTCGGAAATCCGAAGTCGTCGCGTAGCCGTGTCCGGACATGTTTGAGCGCCTTGGATTCCGGACCGGCCCACACCGTCCAGTTCGACCAGTCGCGGTCTTCGATAGCCGCGGCCAGTGAGGTGGGTCCCTGCCGAGGGATCCAATGTTTGTGCATCAGGGGATGATCGGGCATGGGAATGAGGAGATCGTCGTCGTCGTGCTGCTCGAGGTAGAGCTCGATCGCGACGTCGTCGGGGAGGGTGCGAATGATACTGCTGATCGCGGGAATCGACGCGGAATCGCCGATCAGCAGGTAGCCGGCGGGAAGTTCGTCGGGGACGTCGAAGGGTTTCGATCCGAACGACGTGATGCCGACGGTGTCGCCCGGTACCGCGCGTTTCGCCCACGCAGATGCCGGCCCGGCCGGCTCGTGCAGGACGAAGTCCACGGCGAAATGTCCGGTATCCGGATCGGACTCGGTGAACGTGTATGCGCGCTGGTGTTCTGTATCGGGGTCGTCCGGATCGGGCACCCAGAACCGAAGCCATGCTGTCGGTGTCGGCTCGACCTCATCGAACAACGTCTCGGATGTCATCCGTACGCGCAGGAAATGCGGAGCGAGTTGTTCGGTTCCCGTGACGACGGCGCTGTGGTCGCGGGCTCCGAACCCGCGCATCACCGCCCCCTGGAATCCCCGTTTGGCCATCAGATCCCCATTCCGGTGATTGCCAGATCGGCGACCACCTCTTCCAATGGTCGCCCCGGTGGCGCGACCGACACGAGACCTCGGATTGTTGCTGTAAGAACGAGTTTCACGTATTCCCCGTGTTCGAAATTGGGTAGCTCGCGGTGGGTCTCGCCCAAGTCGGCGTCAACGGCCAGTTGGTTCGTGACGTCGCGTCGTTGATCCTCGAGACCGTCCGACCTGGCGTTCTGGTTGTCCTCGGCCACCGAGTAGTTGATCGAGTTTCCCGCGACTGCGCTGGACAGGGCGATGGCCACATCGGGTGCGTACCCACGCCGTCCCAACGCGACGACCTCATGCGTCATCAGCCGGCGACCCGCTTCTCCGCGTGGGAAGAGGGTCTGCATGTAGGTGCCGAGCCCGGGGTGGGCGAGGACGAACGCCCTGAGCTGCATCCCGAACGACAGCAGATGTCGGGTCGCGTCGTGTTCGGGATTGTCGTGCAGGACGAGGTCGTCCAACAAGCTCTCTCCGACGACCCGTTCGAGCCCCCAGCGGCCGTCGACGTGCCGGTACAGGGCGGTGGTGGACACTCCGAGTTCCGCTGCGACCGCGCTCAGGCTCAGGTGGCGCATGCCGAGTTCACGACCGATGCGGACGATGTCGTCGACGTCGATCCTGCGCGTGCGTTTAACCCGCTGAGCCACTCGCTCATCGCCCCGATCCCTTAAGTTGAACCCCATAACTTAGGGCAGTCTAAGTTCCTCTCCGGTTCGTGACAAGAGCTTGGAACGGACGCGGTACACCGTCGGCATCTGGTTCAGTCGATTGCGGCCAGGCGCTGGACGGACAGGGGGAGCGGGGCATCGTCGGATATCCACGGCGCCGGAACGGGCGTCTCGGCGACGGTGCGTAGCGGTACCACTCCGGACCACGGGCCGGGGATGTCCGTTCTCGTAGGTGGTGCATCCCGCACCTTCGCCGTCCACTGCCCGGGCAGGATGGGCAGAGCCAGTGCCGCGGTCGCCGCGAGTTGCTTGGACGTCGGGGCAGGCACTTCGCTGCTCCGTCCAGGAATCAGTCTGTCGGACAGTATGTTCAGCGCCTCGAGTGCCTCTGCCGCGCCGAGTCGTCCGACGGTACCGCGGACCACGGCCGACCGGTAGTTGGCCGACGAGTGATACAGATCTTCGGCGACGACGATTCCGTCGAGCAGCATCACGCTCACCGCGACGGGTGCCCCGGCCATGACGTGACGCAGTGCGCCGGCCCCCGTGGAACCGTGCAGGAGGATTCGATCCCCGTCGCGGGCGTAGAGCATCGGGACCAGCCATGGTCGCCCGTCGAGCACAGTGGCGAATGTGCAGGTCGAGGCGGAATCGAGCACGCGGTCGAGATCCTCCCGATCGGTGCGGGCGCGTTCGGGGTAGCGAGTGACGGTGTCCATGACGGCGACCCTGCCGGTTATCCGGACCGGAGAACAGATCCAGAATCCGGTCATCCATGGAGACCAGTATCGTGGACGATGTGCCCCGCGTTGCGACTCCTGTGAATCTGCCGTTGACCGTGCCCTCCGGCAGCGCACCGCTCCGGCACCGTATTGCGGAAGCGATCGTCGAACAGATCCGGCTCGGTCGCCTCGGGATCGGCGACGCTCTGCCGTCGTCTCGGACGCTTGCCGCCGAGTTGAGAGTGGCGCGCGGCGGAGTCGTCGAGGCGTACGACGAACTGGCCGCGTCCGGCTTCGTCGTCGCTGTGCCCGGTTCGGCAACCCGTATCGCCCCCGGCGCCGACGTGGCGGCCCGCGCGCACGCACAGTCCCATTCCGTCGAACCCGCTACGGTCGTGCCGCCGCGGCAGCGAACCCGGGTGGAGCCTGTCATCGCAGACCTTCGCCCCGGGCGACCGGACACTTCTCTCATTGCCGAATCCGCGTGGAGGCGCGCGTGGCGTCGTGCCGCGAGCGCGGCACCGGCGGCGGGAGGATCCGACCTGGCGGCCCACCCTGAACTGCGGTCTGCCCTCGCTGTACATCTGCGACGCACTCGCGGAATCGACGTTGTACCAGAAGAGCTGGTGATCCTACCCGGGGTTGCTGCGGCCATGCGCGTCCTTGCTGTGGCGGCCGGGCTCGACGGACGCGACGTCGCCTTCGAAGATCCCGGATATCACCGAGCCCGCCGTGCACTGGTCACTGAGGGAGCCCGCATCAGGCCTGTCCCTGTCGACAGCGACGGACTGCCACCGCGTCTGCTCGTGGACACCGACGCGGCCGTGTATTGCACTCCTGCGCACCAGTACCCGATGGGAGCACGAATGTCTGTCGCGCGCCGCGCCGAACTCGTAGCACGGGCGAACGCGGTGGGCATGCTGGTGATCGAAGACGACTACGACGGCGAGTTCCGGTACGACGTGTCGGCGCTTCCCGCGTTGCGCAGCATCGACGGCGGACGCGAGTGTGTCGCATATATCGGCACCGCATCGAAGATCTTGTCGCCGATGCTGCGACTCGCCTGGCTGATCCCGCCGGATCCGTTGCACCCCCGCGTCGGAGAGGCCATTGCAGAATGTGGAGAGTCGGCCAACGAGATGTCCGCACTCGCGCTCGCCACGTTGATCGACGATGGCTCCCTGACGCGGCATCTCGCTCGGACGGCCCGCACTTATCGGGCGCGCCGCGCAGCGTTCGTCGACGCGCTGCGACTACGGCTCGCGGATCTCGAGGGTGTGCAGGTGGTGGGCATCGAGGCAGGTCTGCACGTGGTGCTGAGGCTGCCCACCGGTATCGACGACACTGCGGTCGTGGCGGCGGCCGAACAGTGCGGTGTCCGGACCACTCCGGTGTCGGCGCAACTCGCGGGTGCGGGTGGGCTACGAGGCCTGGTATGCGGCTATGCATGCCTGCCGGAATCCACGGCGGGAGAGGTGGCCGGGGTGATCGCAGACGCGGTGCGGCAGGTTGTTGACTGACGGGCCTCGAGTTCGGTTGTGTCAACAGCGGACAGCGAGGTTGAACAACCGAACCTCTCAGGTTCGGGTGATTCACAGCAGACTCGGATCATGATCGAAGAGTGATCACAGACTGCACGACGACCATGGTCTCGAACGGACAACGACCACATGGTGGCGTTGTCCTCCCACCGGTCACGTTGCAGGACAGGAGATGACATGCGTTCGAAGATCGTCGGAGGGCTCGTAGGTTTTGTGGTGATGTCGGCAGCAGTGTTCGGAGGCGGGATCGCATCCGCGACAACTGCACCGAATGTTGTGGGGATGAGCGAAGCGAACGCGAACGCAGCGCTGGACACTGCCGGCGCACCGCATTCGATCATCAGCCGTTCAGGTAGCTCCTCACGGGATGAGTGCACCGTCACCGAGCAGCGCGACCTCGGCTACCACACCCAGGCTGCAGGGGCATGGAACACCAGCACCCATTCCAACTACGGCAGCGATACCGAGGTGTGGGACGGCATCGGAGTTGTCCTGCTGTGCCGCTGATCCCTACTGTTCGTATTCTGCGAACGCCGCGGACAGCCGCGCGCAGTTGAGCGCGCGCGGCTGTCTTCACGTCGTGCGGCTGACCACCACACCTCTCGGTATGGCGTAAGGTCAACCGATTGCGAGTCGCTCGGATTCGTTTCAGTCCACACGCTTTTCGTCTCCCGCGGCGACTGCGCGTGGTGCGAGCCCATTGTCGATGACGAACTTCATCAGTCGTGCGAGGGAATCCTTGACCTCCCGCAGCATTGTCAATCGTGGAGTGTTGGGTCCGCTGAACGCCTCGTGAAGTTCCCACCGGAGCGGGACGGGCGCAGCTTCCCGTCGACCAGTTGATGCAGTTCGTCGGCGAGGGGTTGTTGCCCGGCCGCGGCGAGCTCTTCGACCTCAGCGATGATCTGATCCTGACGAAGCTGGAGGGCGCCCTTGTATCTTGCTGCAACCTCTTGGTTCTTGATGCTGCGAGCCTAGCGCATGGCTACTTTCGAGAGCTCATGAGCCGATCGATTCGCTTGGACGATGCCGGGGAAAACTACGACGATGTTGCGGCAATCGGTGGCGGTGGAACCCCGAAGACCGGAATACCCGAATATTGGGATGGCGTGATCCCCTGGGCAACACCGACAGACGTTACCGCGTTGGATGTTCCGTCGATCGGATCGACGGCGAGAACGATCACTGAGCAAGGGCTCGCCAACAGTTCGGCCAAGCTGTATCCAGCGGGTTCCATCTTGATGACCTCACGCGCGACAATTGGTGCATTCGCCATCGCCGAGAGGGATGTCGCTGTGAACCAGGGATTCATCGTAGTCAACGCGAAGGATCCTCGGAATCAGTGGTGGTTGTTCCACGACATGCGTTCGCGCGTCGACGAGTTCATTTCGCACGCAAACGGCGCTACCTTCCTCGAGATTCCGAGGGGACGGTTCAAGACACTTCAGGTCGCCATTCCGGATCATGATGTTGTCGCGGGCTTCTCGGCCAAGGCTGCAGAGTTGCACAAAGTCGCCGTGAGCGCGGCGACCGAGTCGCACACACTGGTCGCGCTTCGAGACACGCTCCTCCCACGCCTGATGTCCGGCGAACTCCGCGTCCGCGACGCTGAGAAGTCCGTCGAGGCCGCGCTGTATCTGGACCGGCAGCGGATTTGGGTGGATTTGTGCCCGCTCCCCGGGCAGAAATCCACCCAACTTCGAGTCCTACCGCGACAGTCGTGGGTTGGCCAGGCGCATGGGCAGATGGTCGATACCTGCCTCGATGTAGTTTGCGCCCGTGCGTGTGAATCCGAATCGCTCATACCAACTTTCGAGGTGAGCTTGTGCCGATATCTCGACCGCAGTCGAATTTGCAGACAAAGCGGCCTCGATGAGGTCGGCCGCGAGCCCGCGGCCACGAGCCGAGCGCGCCGTGGCAACGCGGCCGATATGGGCAGGGTTGCCGTCGTCGATCAAGCGAAGCGTCGCCACCACCGCGTCGTTCTCTTCGATCCAGTACAACTCCGTGAACGGCTCGAGATCGACTCCGTCCAATTCGGGCTCGTCGACGATGCGCTGCTCGTGGACGAACACCTCGGTGCGCAGCATCAGGATCTTGTACAAGGTGACAGGGTCGATGGCCGCGAGTGGTCCATGCTTGATCGCTGACATGCGGCGATCCTACGGCCTCGTCAGTAATACGAAATGCTGAAGGACGAAGAATCGGACGCCCTGCGGGCGGCTGCGCCCAACCGAACGGAGACCCTGCGGGTCCCTGAGCTTGCCTTCGGCCCCTTCCCCAACGCTGCCCGGTCGCCATACCCCGATAGACCATCTCGGCCAACGCCTCTGGCCCCACGTCGGGAGAACGTGCGGCTTGCGCTGGACCCGGTCGTTCGTGTCGACCCTCGCGATCGGGTGCTCCACCGCCAGAGTGGAGACGAAGGTACTGGCGCCCAGTCGGTTTCACGCACGGGAATAGCACCCCTGCGCGCAGCGTCGATGCGCTGACGTCGGACCTCGGGTGATGAGCGACGAATGCCCGACGTGCCGCGGCTACCGGAACGGCCCGCGTACACGTCGAAGCCAAACACCTCGAGCCCCTCGATCAGGAGATCGAGGGGCTCGGGAAGTCAGGACGTCAGGAAAGGCCTCGGCGGAGCGAGAAGGAAGGGATCGGCGTCGAAGGCCGAACCTCGGGGAGCGCCCCATGGGGGCGTGTGGATAGACTCCACCATACGGTGCATGACAGGTCCTATCTGTCGTGTGCCCAGACCCCGGTTCGGTGTTCCACCACCAGCCGGGGTCGACCTGTTCTCAGGTTGGTGAAGGCATGCTCCCACGTGTGGGGATGGGCGTCAACTCGAACGACTGTTCTACTACGTCGCGGTGCGTCCGTTGTCATGCATGATCGGTGGTTCGTTTACCGATTGCAGCGCTGAGGGCATCAAGCTCGGCCAGCACATCCGTCACTGCCCAGATTCGGTTCCGTTTACTCTCCGATAGAACTTCGAGCACGCCTGCCTCGGTGAGTCGGTCCAGCGCCCGATAGGTGCTGACATCGGTTGTGCCGGTAATATGCTGTGCAGCATCGGCATTGAATACGGGAGTGTCGAGCAGGGCCTCGAGTAGTTTCGCGTCGGCGGAGTTGGTGCGTGGTTTCACCATTGCATGCCACCGGTCGGGAAGCTCGGCAAGTGCTCGGGCTGTGTCTTGCGCGGCCTCGCTGGAATGGGTCGCGGCGACAGCAACGTACTCGACGAATCCGTCTGCGTCACCGTCGCGGTAGCGGGTGAGTTTGTCGAAGTAGCGACGAGTATCGGCGAGCATCACCGAGGCCAGCGGAACCGTGACTCGGCGGGTCAGGCCGCGTCGGCGCAGAATTGCGCTGATCAATGCACGGCCGATTCGACCGTTGCCGTCGGTGAAGGGATGGATGGATTCGAACTGTGCGTGCGCCAGCGCTGCCTGCGCGATGATCGGCAGGTCGATGCGGTTGGCAAACGCCAGGAGGTCTGTCATCAACTCCGGGACCAATTCAGGAGGTGGAGGTACGTGCAGAGCATTGATCGGGGTGTAATCGCTGCCGCCGATCCAGTTCTGGACTTGGCGCACCTCACCGGAGTCGATCGCGGTGTAGTAATCGGGGGCCATCAGCAGTCGGTGTGCTGAGAGGAGGCTTTCCAGGGTGAGCGGTCCCTTCCTGGCGGTGTCGACCATCGCGATCAGTGCCTGCACGGCCGCGAGTTGAGACTTGGCCTCATCGCTGGCTTTCCCGCCGGCAGCTGCCTTCCCGAACGCGCGCCACCCCGCGTCGATGTGCTCGATCTTCGACGAGGCCACTGATTCGCTCCGGAGTAAGAAATCAGACAACGGTGCCAGATGGTCACCGCAACCGGCCTCGAGTCGGGCGACGGCGATGACGGCAGACTCCTGAGCCCGAGCGATAGCACCGGTGGCGTCGTACTCGAGGGAGGCGATCATCGAAGGGATGGACACCTCGATACTTTCGAGAGTCCGGTCGTCGCGCGACCCTTGCCGCTGTTGCGGCTTCCATGATCGTGTCTCGATTCGGTGTGATGGCCAGACCATGGAAGCCCCTCAGGAATCGTAACTACGCGTAGCTATACCGTAGTTTAACTAGGATTACCGTAATTATGCGCAGTTATACCGTAATTTTGGCGTACAAACATAGCTAAGAGCGGTGGTACTGTACGAATAGTAATCTGTCAGCATCGACGCAATGGATGCCAGAACCGTCGCAGGCGGAGCTCGAGGTATGAATCATCCATGACGGAATTGACACGCGGACAGAACACCACCATCGGCACCGGGGAAGTGAACGTAGCGGTGTCGGGAGCTCGGCAAGGCACCGTCGACCTGATGGTGTTCCAACTCGGTGCCGACGGAAAAGTCCGCAGCGACAACGACTTCGTGTTCTTCAACCAGCCCGCCTCGCCCGAAGGTGCCGTCCGGCTTGTCGCCGCCGACCGCGTCGCCATCGACCTCACCGCGATCCCACCCGTGATCGAACGGCTCTCGATCGCAGTGGCCCTCGACGACAGCGTCCCCGGCAGTCTCGCGTCCGTACCCGGACTCGGGGTCGACGTCGTTCACCCCGCCGGCGCTGCAACGGCGAAGGCGCTGGAACTGTCCACCGAACGCGCCGCGGTGCTCGTCGAGGTTTATCGGCGCAACGGCGACTGGAAGATCCGCAACGTCTCCGCAGGCTGGGATGCCGGGCTGTCCGCCCTCGTCACCGAACACGGCGTGCAGGTCGACGATGCCCCGCCGGCACCTGCCCCGGGCGCCGCAGATCAGAACGGCGTCCGCACCGTGGCGGGGGAGGAGAAGCTCTCGCTCGAAAAGCGACAGAAGCTCGACCTGCGCAAACGCGAAGTGGCGAAGGTCCTGCTCGACAAGGGTGCACCCGGGGTGCGTGCCCGCGTCGTGCTCGTCATCGACAAGACCGGCAGCATGAACCGTCAGTACACGAAGAAGCGCATCCACGAGGTCGTCGAACGTATGGTTCCGGTCGCGGTGCAACTCGACGACGACGGAACCCTCGAACCCTACCTGTATGCGCAGTCGTTTGCCCGGCTGCCCGACATCACCGTCCACGAAGTGGAGGCATGGTCGGAAACGTACCTGCATCTCAATGGCGTGCACGGCGGCATCGACTACAAACGCATCGGCGGGATCAACGACGAGCTGCCCATCATGGGCGAGATCATCTCCTCGCTTACTCCGGGCACGACGATGCCAACTCTCGTGCTGTTCTTCACCGACGGCGGCTTCCACCAGAAGAAGCAGATCAGCGACCTGATGAAGGAGGCGTCCGGACTCCCGGCGTTCTGGCAGTTCATCGGGCTCGGCAAAGCCAATTACGGTGTCCTCGAACGCCTCGACACCATGAAGGGCCGCGTCGTCGACAACGCCGGATTCTTCAGCGTCGACGACATCGGCAAGGTCAGCGATGCCGAGCTGTATCGTCGTCTTCTCAGCGAGTTTCCGGACTGGCTGCGCGCGGCTCGTGGGAAAGGGATTGTCCGCTGATCTCAGAAACCGTTCCCAGGGTTTCGTCCGGGACGACGGGTGTTGTACCGGTTTTCGAAAGCCACCCGATGTGAGGATCCGTTGTATCTGTGGGCGTAGGTGAAGGCCCTCACGACTCCTCCGCAGCCGCGGCGCGAGAGATGAGTAGCCGCGGATAAAGAATAGCGCGGCGCCGAGGTGCATGGATCTGCTTCCAGGACGAAAGCGGTGTCTCGCTGCTCCCGGTGGTCCGTGCCACCTGGGCGCCGAAAGGCGTCACTCCTGTTCTGCATCATCGTTTCTCCTGGAAACGCATGTCCATGGCCGCAGTCCTGTCTATCGACTCGACCGCAGCGAGAGCGCGTTCGTGTTCTCCATGACCGACGGCGCCTACGACACCGACAAGCTCATCGAGTTCCTCACCGAGCTGCGCACCCACTTCGCCGGCGAGAAGCTCATCCTGATCTGGGACGGGCTCATGGCCCACGGGTCCAAGGCGATGACCGCGTGGCTGGCCACCCAGCGCCACTGGCTCCACGTCGAACGCGTCCCTGTCTATGCACCCGAGCTTGGGTCCGATCGAACAGGCATGGGGAAACATGAAATCCACTGAACTGGCCAACCTGTGCCCCGATGCCCTCGACGAGGTCCGCGTAGCGACCGAGACCGGGCTGACCCGGATCGGCGCGAACTACGACCTGTGTCACAGCTTCCTCGACCACACGGGACTCTCCTTATGATCCGAACTCACTCAATTACCGAAAGGTCTGTAATTCGTGAACCTCAGTCGGCGGACTATCCCCGAGCGGCCATTGCTTGCTTGGCTGCCTCGACCAGGTGCTCTGCCGCGCGGTTCATCTTCTTCAGCTCCGCCGAGGTCAGGTCCTGGTGCAAGTAGGCAGCCTTGTTTTTCAAGTTCAGCAGTGTGTTCAGATGCCGTTCGGATCCACTGTCCGCACGTTTGAGTAGGGCAACGGCCTCGCTGTGGTTGCCGGTGTTCGAGTGCACACCGAGGCGCGCGCAGCAGAGTACGTCCGAGGCGGCGATACCTGCGTCGACGTACAAGTTCCCGGCGGCGTTGGGCATCTCCTCTCCGAGATGGTCAGCCGCGTCGAAGAACTCGTTCGCTTTGGACATGCGCCCCGCGGTGACCACAGAGTCGCAGTCGCGTTGTCCCGCCATCAGTACCTCCTGGTAGCGGGGCGCAGTTGCGCGTTGAACCAGCTCCGTGTCCCCGCTACGGTCAGGCCGTGCTTCGCCACGTCACGGAGCAGGGGTTCGCCGCCGGCGGCCGCGGCACGGAGCTCGTCTTCGGCGTACTCGACGACGCGGCCGTCGTTGCCGGTCCATGCGGTGACCAGTCGGGCGAGTTCGGTTACCCGTTCCTCCCACGCATCGTCCCCGTCGTCCCCGTCGTGGCCGGCGCGCACCAGGAACAGGTCGATGTCGCTGTCGAGCTTCATGCGCCCGGTCGCTGCTGATCCGAACACTGCGGCGTACCGGAGCGTCTTGCGCCACCCGTCCAGGTGCTTTTCGAGGCGCTCGAGGAAGGTGGAGTTCAGCTGTGAAAGCGCCATAATGGGCTCGGCCGCGAGATGCTCGGTGTTGAGGCGGTAGGTGTTGGTCCTACCTATCTGATCGTGCAGCACCACACCCTGCGAGACGAGGCGGGTGAGGACCTTGCGGATGCCTTCGCCCGACCCCGAGGCGAGGATGCGCTGGACTTGGCTGATCGTGAACGTGACCTCCGCGCTCGCCAAGACAGCAAGCACGTCGCCGTCCAGGGTCGGCGTTACCGTGGCGAACGGCCTGTTCAGCTGCATGGCAGGCACCTCCTCAGTTCCAACTAAAGTTGGACTATAGCAACTATAGTTGGAGTAGAGCGAAGAAATCCGGACACGCGAACAGCAGGGCTTGTCCCCGTTCGGCAAGACTGCGGCAAGCGGACCGGGAATCTGCGCCGACGATCCCGGCGACTATGGCTGGGACGTTTTCGCCGCCGATCGTCATTGCCAGTGCAACAATCGGGTAGTTCAGAGACGGAGCCCTTCCCGCTGTCCAGGGCGAGATTCGAGTCTCGCCGCGCGCTGCTCGACCCCGGAAGCGCTCGCTCGGATGACGCGGAGGCGGGCCCGCAGAATGGCTCGGAGCAGCCGCTGGCGAGTGTGCGCCGCGGCAGTGTCGTCACGGATATCGGGCTCTTCCGGCCTGACAGGGTCTGGCATGACCGATCCGGATTGTGCCGGTGATTGATCGAGCAGCGGGTCGCGTTGTTCCAGACGATGGCGTCAGCCGGCGGGCACGAGTTCCGGGTCGTTTGCGGGGGCGGTGGTGCCGCGTTCACGCACAACCGCAATTGCGGTGAGCAGCACACCGACTGCAGTCCACCCGGCCAGCACGGCCCACGGGAAGGCTTTGCTCGCGTCGGGGAAGTACGAGAGTTCCTTCAGCAGTGTCGCGCCTGCGCCCGGCGGGAACCATTGGCCTATCGCACCCCATGGTGAGAGCAGGAATTCGGCTGGCATGGTGGCGGCCGAGATGGGGTTGGCGACGAGCATGATCAGTACGGCGCCGATCCCGATGCCGGGCGTCCCGATCAGGCTGCGCAGCCCGACGATGGGCGCGGTGATCGCCACCAGTGCCAGCCCGATCGCCGCGGCGTTCGTCCAGTAGCTGCCCTGCAGCGCTCCGAACATGCCTTGCAGGATGCCGCCGAGCAGCAGTCCGCCGAACACCCCGTAGGCCACCAATGCCACGATGCGGTGAGCCGATCGTCGAACCCCGAACGAAATGAGCACGGCCCCGGCGATACCACCGAGAACGAGGGGGAACGCGGCAACGCTCAACTTCGCGCCGCGCGGGTCCGACTCGGAGAACGGCACGACATCGGTTACCACGACTTCAGCGTGCGGGATCGTGAACGGCGTCGACGCGGCGGCCGGATCGGCCGAGCGTTGCGCGATCGCGGCTTCGGTGGCCATCCGCATCTGAGCGTCGATCTGCTGCTGCATCCCGTCCGCGACACCCTGAAGCATCTGTGCAACTTGGGCATTCGCTGCTGTTGCGACGACAACCTCGGGCACTTCGGCAGGATTGTCGCCCAGGACGATCGCGCCGTAGATCTCGCGTCGTTCGATAGCGGCGACCGCTGCGTCGCGGTCGTCCTCTCGAGTGAGGAGCAGCGCGTCGCCCGCTTGGGTCTCGAGCATTTCGGTGGTCTGCGCGACCGAGGCGTCGGGGCCTACGACACCGACGGGCAGGCCCTGCGGTTCGGAGGTGACAGCCGGCCATGCGAAGGCGAGGAGGACGACGCCGACGATGGCGGCTGCCCCGGCGGCGAGGGCTACGGCGCGTGCGATAGGCGGCATGCCGGTCGCCGGTGGGGTGGCAGTCATGGATTCTCTCCTAAAACGAATATTCGTTCTTTATAGTGAGGTCGGTTAGAGTTGCTTGTCAACAACGTGGCTGTGAGCAGGAGGAACGTAGTGCCGAGGGTGAGTGACGCGCATCGTGTCGCACGACGGGCAGAGATCATCGGCGCCGCCCTGCGATGCTTCACCCGCGCGGGCTACCAACGCACGTCGATGGCCGACATCATCACCGAATCGGGACTGTCGGCCGGCGCCATCTACAGCTACTTCGGTGGAAAACAACAGCTGCTCGTCGCGGTCGCCGACCACGTCCTCGGTGATCGACAGACCGCGCTGGCGGCCGGCGGCACTTTTGAAGGCGCGCGGAGCCCGGGGGGCGTCGCTGCGAATATCATGAGGGCACTCGCCGAAAAGTTGCGCGGCATCGCGGGAGACGGCTACGCCAAGGCGATCCTGCAGGTGTGGGCTGAAGCCACCATCGACCCCGAGATCCGCGAACTCGCCCACTCCGTGATCGGCCAACTTCTGGGCGCTGTCACCGACGCGCTCGTGGCGTGCACGGAAGCCGATCCGGATGTTCTCCCTGCCGGCGAGACCGACGCTCGCGCCTGGGCCGTCGGGTACGCGCCGGTGGTCCTCGGGGTAGTCCAGGGCTTCATCGTGCAGCAGTCCCTGTTCGATGACTTCGACGTCGACGCATACATCGCCGCGGCGGCGGATACGTTGTGAAGCGGCCGGGATCGTCCTGGTACTCGGTCATGATGAACACAGGACGCCCTGCAGGCGGCTGCGCCTGACCGTACGGAGACCCTACGGGTCCCTGTGCTTGCCTTCGGCCCCTTCCCCAACGCTGCCCGGTCGCCATACCCCGATAGACCGTCTCGGCCAGCGCATCTGGCCCCACGTCGCTGGTGACGTGCGGCTTGCGCTGAACCCGAACGCTCGTGTCGACCCGCGCGATCAGATGCTCCACCACCAGCTGTGGAGACGAAGGTACTGGTGCCCAGTCGGTTTCGAGCCCCTGTCTTCGATGCAGGTTGCTCGCAGCGTCGATGCGCTGACGTCGGACCTCGGGGGATGAGCGACGTTGGCCGGCGTGCCTTGGTTACCGAAACGGCCCTTGCGTACGCCGATGCTGAGAAACGACTCGAGCCCCTCGACACCGCATCATGCGGGGTCGAGGGGCCGGGAAGTTACGACGTCGGGAGTGGGTCCGGTGGGGTGAAAGAGTGGCGACCGCGGATCGCGTCCGGTCGCTGGTGCACGCCTCTGAAGGGCGTATGGATAGACTCCACCGTACGGTGCATGACAGGTCCGTTCTGTTGTGTACCCAGACCCCGGTGTGGTGTTGGCGCACCTGCCGGGGTCGACCTATTTCAAGGTCAGTTCAGGGATGGTCCCACGAGTCACGGTCGCCGTCAACTCGCACGGGTGTTCTACCAGCCCACGATGTCGGCGGTGTCGTGAGCGGACAGGCCGCGCCGCGCTCGAAGACTCGCGGAGGACTCGTAGCTCACCCGTCGGGATTCGCTCCAGAGCGGCGGATCATGACGACACGCGCTCTGTTGCCTCAGCGGAGGTGATCCGGTAGTCCGTGAGCGGGAAGGCTGCGGCCTCCTTGAATGCGTTCGCGGTCGACGTGGGCCGGAGCAACGCGGCCTCGCCGTGCTGGTTGAAGTAGTAGCTGCGGGAGGTGCTGCAACTGCCCCGGTAGAACACCGAGTCGTCGAGGTTGTCGGTCATCCGGTCGAGGAAACGGGTATTGGCGTCTTCGGTCACCTCGAACACGTCGGCACCCCGGCTGTGCATCGCACCGAAGAGGCGTGACATATGGGCCATCTGCGACTCGATGGTGGTGAAATACGACAGGCCGCTGTACGAGTAGGGGCTGGCCAGGGTGAGGAAGTTCGGGAACTGCGGCACCGCGACACCCTCGTATGCCTGGAATCGGTTGTCGCGCCACCACTTGCCGAGGTTGCGTCCTTCGCGTCCGATGATCTCGATCGCGGGGAAGTTGGCATCCCACAGGCTGAATCCGGTCGCCAGAATCAGGGTGTCGACCTCGGTCTTGCGGCCGTCAGCGGTGACGATGCCGTCGGCCTCGACCCGTACGATCGAGGTCGTTTCCAGGTCGACGTTGTCGCGGGTGAACGTGCGGTAGTAGCTGTTGGAGAACGTCGGTCGCTTGCAGCCGAAGTCGTAGTCGGGCGTGAGCTTGCGGCGCAGCGACCGATCGCGGACCTGGGTGCGGAGAAACAGCCGGGATGCCGCCGCGGCGCCCTTGTTCAGCAACTTGGCCTGCCGATAGTGCAGTACCGCGCTCACCATGATGCCTTCGAGCAGTCCGTCGCTGACCGCGCGGGCGAAGCGCTGCGTGGCGGGCTTCCGTGCGAACAGTCGCTGCACGATATTCGGAATGGGTGCGTCGAGCTTCGGCACCACCCAGATCGGGGTGCGTTGGTAGACGGTGAGCGCGGCGGCCTCGCGTGCCACTTCGGGGATCAGCTGCACGGCAGTGGCGCCGGTACCGATGATCGCGGCTCGTGTTCCGCGCAGATCGATGGTGTCGTCCCAGGCGGTGGTGTGCAGGACTTGTCCCGCGAAGGTGTCGATGCCGTCGATGTCGGGCATTTTCGGCTGAGACAGGAACCCGGTTGCGGTGAGCAGGTATCGGGCGGTGACCGGGTCGGCGCCGTCGATCGACACCGTCCACACGTGCGCGTCGTCGTCCCACTGGGCGCCGGTGACGGCGCTGCCGAACCGCATGTGGCGGCGGAGGTCGTATTTGTCGGCGACGTGCTCGGCGTAGCGTTTGAGCTCGGTGCCCGGCGCGAAGAGACGTGACCAGTACGGATTCGGTTCGAACGAGTACGAGTAGGTGACCGACGCGATGTCCACGGCGAGGCCGGGGTAGCGGTTGACGTGCCATGTTCCGCCGAGATCGTCTTCGCGCTCGAGGATGAGTAGGTTGTCGAACCCGAGGCGGTTCAGGGCGATGGCCGCACCCATGCCGCCGAATCCGGCTCCGACGATCACTGCGTCGAACTGTGTGCTCGAATTCATCACTCCACCCTCGCCAGATTACACGTCACTGCAAGTATCATATAATTTGCGATCGTTGGCTACCCCCGCCGCGGTTCCGAAGGAAGCGTTGCGAACGGCGTAGGCTGCTGCGATCACATTGTGCTGGAGCCGATGTCGCTCATTGGTTTTGCTGATTGATCGGATCGGTGATGGGTCTTTGCGTCGTGTGTCGCGCAATGTTGAACTGCGCAAGTCCTCAGTTACGCGAACTCGGGTCCGTCATCGATGCCGGGTACCTCGATTGGAGCAATGCCGATGCGCATCGGAACGATGATCACCTATAGCGGTGGGTTCACCGAGACCGTCGCCGAGGTCGCCGACCTCGAGCGTGCCGGGCTCGACATCATCTTCATGGCGGAGGCGTACTCGTTCGACGCCGTCAGCCAGCTCGGCTATCTCGCGGCGAAGACTTCGCGGGTGCAGCTCGCATCCGGGATCTTCCAGATCTACACCCGCACCCCGTCGCTGATGGCGATGACCGCTGCCGGGCTCGACTACGTGTCGGACGGCCGGTTCGTCCTCGGGATCGGCGCGTCGGGGCCTCAGGTGATCGAAGGTTTCCACGGCGTTCCGTACGACTCCCCGTTGGGCCGCACCCGCGAACTCGTCGACATCTGCAGGCAGGTGTGGCGGCGCGAACCGGTGCGCCACGACGGGAAGCACTACCAGATTCCGCTTCCACTCGAAAAGGGCACTGGCCTCGGCAAGCCACTGAAGCTCATCAATCATCCGGTACGCGACCGAATCCCGATCGTCATCGCTGCGCTCGGGCCGAAGAATGTCGCCCTGACGGCGGAGATCGCGGAGGGATGGCAGCCGATCTTCTACCATCCCGAACGGGCGAACGACGCGTGGGGCGACGCGCTCGCGAAAGGCAAGGCGGCGCGCGACCCGTCCCTCGGTGAGCTCGAGGTCTACGCCGGACCGGCACTCGCCATCGGGGACGACGTCGATCACCTCCTCGACACCGTCAAACCGCACCTGGCCCTCTACATCGGTGGCATGGGTGCGCGCGGCAAGAACTTCTACAACGATCTGGCGTGCCGATACGGATACGAAGCAGAAGCCAAGACCATCCAGGACCTGTACCTGGACGGCAAGAAAGACGAGGCCGCTGCCGCCGTGCCCGACGAGCTGGTGCGGGCAATCTCGCTGATCGGCCCCGAGGGGTACGTCCGGGAGCGGGTCGCCGCATTCAGGGAGTCGGGTGCGACGACATTGAACGTCAAAGCGCTCGCCCCTGACTCAGCGGGGCGTGTCGCGCAGATCGAGAGGCTCCGCGCCATCGTGGATGCGTAACGGTCGGGTGCCCTGATCCGAACAAAGCTCATGAGACAGACGTGCGCTGTCGTGACCGCGTTTGTTCTAAAAGGAGCATCATGAGGTTCGCCGTGCCTTACCTGCGGGTTCTGGCGGGAATGTTTGCCGGTGTCACGATGTGGCTGGCGATTGTCGAGATCGTCAACGGCAACGTCCCGGAGGCGCTCATTCAGCTGCTGTTCACGGTCGGACTCGGATATCTGGCTGTCGGTAAGCCGCTGCGGGACCGGCGGGCGCGGATCAAGGCGGAGGAGGATGCCCTCGCGGCTCGCGCCGAAGCCGGGCATCGCGCATTCCTCGCCGGCGACCCGTCCGCCGCATTTGCACCTCCGCCGGAGCCGCCGCAGCCTCCGAGGATTCGGCGCGGTGTCGTGATTGCGGCAATGATCGCCGCCGCCTTCGTGCTCATCGGGATCATCGGAGATCTCTCGGATGGACTCGACGCGCCGTCCGACGACAACGCCACTACTACACCGCAGACCTCCACGGAGGTCACGGCAACACCGACCGTGTCTACCGCGACGAGCGCGCCGACCACCGCTGCGACCGTCACGCCCTCGGCCAGCATGGGTACGCAACGCTGACGTGAGGTTCGCAACCCCAGTGGCGAACCACTGGGGTTGCGAACCTCATCTCTGCGTTGCGAGCCTTGATGACCACACTATCGAGTCAGCAGGTCGGCGAGCATCCGGTGCCCCTCGGCTTCGTATGCGTAGTCACCGACCTGAAAAGCCCATACGGCCGTTGCCACCGCGGCGCGGATACGCTGCCGGAACCACGCTTCCGGTTCGCGCGGGTCGCTGCCGTAGCCATCCAGGAACGCGTTCTCGGATCCTGAGACGCTGAGGAACTCGCGCGCGGCGAGTCGTTCGAAGTCTTCTGCGGCGTGTCGCAGGTCTGCCCGCCCGAAGTCGATCACCCTGAGGGTGTTGTCGCTGTCGATGAGCCAGTTGCGGGTGTGCCAGTCTCCGTGAGTGGGGACCAACGTCGTGGTCGGTGTGGCCCAGGATCGAATCATCGCGCGTAGTTGCTCGACGAGATCGGGCTCGACGCGATGCGGTCCGTCGAGCCAACGCAGTGCCTTGTTGTTGACGCGCCGCTCATAGTCTTCGTCTTCGACGCTGTGCTGCGCATGAAACACTGCGAGCAGTCGTCCCGCCTGCTCGTATGTGTCCGGATCCGACATTGAGGGGTGATCCTGGGCGAGTCGTCCGGGGAGGTATTCGGTCACGATCAGCTTGGCCTCGCGATCGGAGTGGAACATCCGTGCGGCGTGGCCACTTGCGACCCATGGGCCCGTCCAGTTCTCGTGTGCGCGAATTTCGCGGGCGATGTGGTGGTCGGATGCGCCGCCTGCTTTGACGACGAGTTGTCCATCGGGTGAGTCGATGTGCAGGACGGTGGTCTCGACAAGATTCCAGCTCATGTCGGCGATGACGTCGAACCTCGGGAACTGCCGCTGCAGCGAGTCCCGCTGGTGCGGGGTGAGGCGATAGAGAGCGTCGGACACGGGTGTACACCATACGGAATCGAGCGTTCTGCGGTCGAACGCGATCACAACGAAAACCGTGTTTGCGGAAGTACTGGCGGATACGAACCGTGAATGCTGATCTATTATTCCCGTCATGACGCGTTTGCGAAGTTATGGGACGGCGACCCTGATCGCCGCGTCGCTCGCCCTGACGGGGGCATGCTCCTCATCGAGCAGCGATACCGACACTGCACCCGCTGCCGCGACGACGGAGGTGTCCGCGCCGGCCACGACGCCCACAGCGGCGCTTCCCGCAGGATCGGTCCGGCTCGGCGGTGCTATCGAGAACCACGTGACTCTGTCCGGTGATCAACTCCGCGCCTACCCTGTGCAGACACAGGTAGTGACGTACGACAGCAGCAAAGGTGCCCAGTCGCACACCTATGACGGAGCTGCGCTCTCGGATATCCTCGCCGCTGCGGTTCTCGCCGGCGACGCCGAGGCGCACAATCCCGACCTGACATTTGCGATCCTCGCGACCGGATCGGATGGCTACCAGGCGACCGTGTCGTTCGGTGAACTCTCGCCGAACTTCGGCGCCACGCCGATCCTCGTTGCCTACACCGAAGACGGCCAACCCCTGGATTCACCACGATTGGTCGTACCAGGGGACGTGAAGGGCGGGCGGTATGTCAGCGACTTGACCGACCTCGAGGTGGTCGATCTCCGGAACAATTGAGCGCCAACGTATCTGCTTGTTTCAACATCGACCACTAGAGGAGAGCTTCAGTGAACAATCTTTACGGCAGGGCCGCCGCGGTATTGGCAGCAGCAACACTGATTCTTACGGGGTGTTCGACCTCGGATTCGACCGATACCTCCACCACCACCGACGCGTCCTCGGAGATCAGCGGCGACATCACTGTCTTCGCCGCGGCATCATTGACAGCGACATTCACCGAACTCGGGGAAATCTTCGAAGCTGCCCACCCCGGCACGAGCGTGTCGTTCAACTTCGCCGGATCCTCGGACCTCGTCGCCCAGTTGACCCAGGGCGCGCCCGGGGATGTCTTCGCTTCCGCCGACACAACCAACATGACCAAGGCCGTGGACGCCGATCTGCTCGCCGGTGAACCGACGAACTTCGCGACCAACACCCTCACGATCGTCACTCCGCCCGGAAATCCGAAGAACATCACTTCGTTCGCCGATCTCGCGAACCCGGACAACCTCGTCGTCATCTGCGCACCGCAGGTGCCGTGCGGCGCCGCGACGGTGAAGGTCGAAGAGGCCGCGGGCGTCGACATCGCCCCGGTCAGTGAAGAATCTGCCGTCACCGACGTGCTGGGCAAAGTCATCTCGGGTCAGGCCGACGCAGGCCTGGTCTATGTCACCGATGCCGCCGGTGCGGGCGACCAGGTCACGACCGTGGCATTCCCCGAGTCGTCGGAAGCCGTCAACACGTACCCGATCGCGGTGCTGAGCGATTCCGCGAACACCGCCGCAGCCGAGGCGTTCGAAGAACTCGTCACCAGTCCCGAAGGCCGGCAGGTCCTCAGCGCTGCGGGTTTCGAGGCACCCTGACGCGGTCACTGCCGAAACGAGGCTCGCGTCCGCTCACGGTTCGGCATAGTGAGCGGACGCGTTGTCGGGGTTGTCGTTCGGGGAATTCATTCGTGAATCGAATGCGCGGAATCGCATCCTGAAGTTCTGAATCAGGGATAGCGTTGCAGCGCTACCATCCTACGAGGAGCGCCGATGCCCGCCGATTTCGCCGGCCGTACCGATTTCGACAGCGCCAATCGCGGTCTTGTCGCCGTGCTCGAGCCCGCGCAGATCCGAGCGGGCGACGGCCGTGTCGTATATGACGCCGCGGGCTTTGCCGCGGCGACCACCGGCGACTGTCCCGACACCGTGAACCCGAGCCTCTGGCGTCAAGCGCAGCTGACTGCGATCCACGGGTTGTTCGAGGTCACGGCGGGCATCTATCAGATCCGCGGCTACGACCTGTCGAACATGACGCTCGTCGAGGGCGACACCGGAGTGGTGGTGATCGACCCGCTGGTGTCCGCCGAGTGCGCCGCGGCAGGTCTCGCGCTGTATCGCGAGCATCGCGGTGATCGCCCGGTCACGACTGTCATCTACACGCACTCCCACATCGACCACTTCGGCGGCGTACTCGGCGTCGTCGACGCCGACACCACGGTGCCGATAGTCGCTCCGGTGACACTGACGAAGCCGCAGTTGCTCGGCCTTCTTGCTGGGGCCGGAACCGACGACATCACGATGGACGGCGATGCGGCGGCCATCAGCAGGATCGTCGAGCTGACCGACGATGCGGATCCGGCCTTCCCAATTGTCACGCCGTAGCCGCACCTGAGATAGGCCCTCCGACACCGGCTGGGGAATATGGCGCCGCAGTTACCTCGACGGCCTGTGATCGGCCGCTTCCCACTCCCGGTCCCATTGCGCCATCCTTCGTCGTAGGCCGATCCGGTGCAAGACGTACAACGCTGCGATGGCGGCTCCCGCCGAGAGGAACCACACCGTGACCGCGAGCGCGACGCCGTCTAGCCCGGCATGAATCCCGGACTGCGGCGCGGTCGTGGGCAGTGCGTCTGCGTCGACCCACACGGTGATCTCCTGACCGGCCACCGCACCGGAGGGAGTCTGGAGCGGGCCGATGTGTTCGACGCCGTCGACGAACCAGCGTGCGGGCGCGTAGTCACTCTCACGTGGAATTCGCGGATCGTCATCGGGAGCGGAGGGACGGGAATCCTCGAGGAGCACCGCGACCACCTGCTGCCGGGTGTCGCGCTCGCTCTGGGCCCGTTCGCTCGAATTGGCGTAATACACGGTGCCGATCGCCGCAGCGATCGGCACCATCAGCAGTACGAATGTCAGGGTCACTGCGACGGCCACGATTTCGAGTCGATGGAATCCGCCCATCAGAGGGTTGCGGCTCCAAGGAGCGCCCCGCCACAGCCGCCGTATGAGGCCTACCCGTGCGCTCGTTGCCATATCGCCCTGCCCTTCATCTCCCGAGGTCCGGTCGACTCCCGGCGGTGAGGTCGGGGCGCAGCCGTTCGCGGCGGTACTGGCGGGCAGTGGCGCTCTCGGCCGGTCGCCGGATACTGCTTGTCCAGGACATTCATGAATTATCGCCCTGTCTCCATACGGTGGTGTGGGGAATCGGCCAGGTCGTCGGAGCGAACCTGCCAGTATGGATTCAGTGTGTACGGGCGCGGCGCGGGTCGACGGCGTCGGCGGTGGGTATCGGCGGTGCCGAGGGGCGGCTGCGATTCCGGCGCAGTGCCTTCTCTGCCTCGATGACGATCGGAATGAGCAGTGACCACGCGAGGCAGGCGAGCCACTGGCCACCTGTGAGCGACGTGGTCATGAGGAGATCCTGGAGAAAGCCGATCTCGACCGCGCACACGGTGACGATGGCCGGAATCGACAGGATCTTCAGCGCGCCGAGGATCGGTGCGGCGAGGCCGGATTCAGGATCGCGCCGCATGACGAGTCCGGCGAGGATGGAACCGAACGACAACACGACGAACGCCGTCGTCATCGGGACACTCGCCTCGCTCGTACTCATGATGCCCGGTGCAAGGAGCATCGCGGCGAGTGTGACTGCGAACTGCAGCACTCCGTATGCCAGCCATTGAGTGAACGCCGTTCGGTTGGCGATCGGAATCTTCGGGTCGCGCGGCGGCTTCTTCATCAGATCTGGGGGCGGTGGATCGAGCATGATGACGGCGACCGGGAACAGCGTGATGAAGAAGTGCTGGAACAGCACCATCAGCGGCGTGAGCGCGACTCCGTCGTTGATGTCGAAAATGCTTGCGGCGAGAAACAGCAGAACCAACGAGAAGAGCTTTGCCATCTGATACCGGATGTACGACACGATCTTCTCGTAGATGTTGCGACCCAGCCGGATCGCGGTGATCAAGGTCCCGAAGTTGTCGTCGGTGAGAACCATCTTGCCGGCTTGTTTGGTGACTTCGCTACCCGAGCCCATGGCGACGCCGATGTCGGCCTTCTTCAGTGCGGCCGCGTCGTTGACGGCATCACCTGTCATCGCCACGATCTCGCCGCTCTTCTGCATGATGTCGGCCAGGCGCAGCTTGTCCTGTGGCGTGACGCGACCGAACACGTGCAAACGTGGAAGTGCCGCAGTGAGTTCCTCGTCGGTCATCGCTTGTAACTCGGAACCACCGATGGCGCCCGGCCCGAGGCCGAGTTCGGCGCCGATCGCGGCTGCAGTGATCGCATGGTCGCCGGTGATCATGCGGACGTCGATGCCGGCGCTGTGCGCGGTACGCACGGCGCTGACCGCTTCCGGGCGGAGCGGGTCGACGATACCGACCATGCCGACGAACGTGAGGTCCTCGACGAACGACATCGGGTCTGCGACGACCGTGGCCTCTTCCTGCGCGTCGATCCGGCGGGCGGCGAACGCCAGAACGCGCAGACCCTTCTCCGACATGACCCGGTTCGCTTCGGTCAGTTCCTTCCGCACCTCGTCGAGGGGTACCACCTGCCTGCCCGGCCGGTAGGCGGCGGCGCATCGGTCGAGGACCACGTCGGGTCCGCCCTTGACGAGTTCGACGAACTGGGTGCTGCCATCGACCTGGAGGTGGTGGAACGTCGCCATGAACTTGTAGGCGGAGTCGAACGGCACCTCGGCGATGCGGGGGTACGTCCGTCGGGTGAGTGGGGCATCGACGCCGGCCTTGGCGGCCAGCACGACCAGGGCAGCCTCGGTCGGGTCTCCGACGATCTCGCCGGTGTCGGAGACGGTGGCGTCGCTGTCGAGGCACAGTCCGTATGCAAGGAGAGTGAGGTCCGGGGCCACCTCGCCCGCGGCGTGGGTGATCTTCCCCGACTTGTTGTATCCCTCGCCGTCGACGGTGTACCAACGGCAGTGGAAGTAGAGCGACCGCACGGTCATCTGATTCATCGTGAGCGTGCCGGTCTTGTCGGAGTTGATCGCGCTGGTGGCACCCAGGGTCTCGACATCGGTCAGGTTCTTCACAACGGCCTTCGCGTCGGCGAGCTGGCGGGCCCCGAACGCCAGCATCGCCTGCACGAACGTCGGCAGGCCCGTCGGGATCGCGGAAACACCCATGGCAATGCCCAGCAGCAGGACCGTGGTCAGGCTCTGTCCGCGTATCACTCCGATGGCCACGATGAGAGCGACCGCCGACCACGCGATGATGCCGAGGATCTTGGTGAGCGAATCCAGTTCCCGCTGGAGCGGGGACTTGCTGGGCGCGACGGCCGAGAGCATCGACGCGATCCGGCCCATCTGGGTGTGCATGCCGGTCTCCGTAACCACCATCGTGGCGGTACCGCGGGTTACGGAGGTGTTCTGGAATACCATGTTGTTGCGGTCGCCGAGGGGAACGTCGCCGGCGCCGAGAGTCCGAGGGTCTTTGGGGACGGGTGCGCTTTCACCCGTCAGCGCGGCCTCCTGGGTCTCGAGTGTTGCTGTTGCGAGCAGCCGGCCGTCAGCGGGGACGATGTCGCCGGCTTCCACTCGCACGATGTCGCCCGGTACGAGGCCGGTGGCGTCGAGCTGAATCAATGTCCCGTCCCGGATCACCCTGGCCTGCGGGGTCTGCATCTCCGCGAGCGCATCCACACTGGCGCGTGCCTTCAATTCTTGTCGTGTGCCGAGTACGACGTTCAGCACGACGAGCACAACGACCACGATCGCCGTCGGAACCTCGCCGATGACGACGCTCACGGCAGCGACCGCGACCAGCATCAGGTTCATGAGATCCCTCAGCTGATTCAGCGCGATTGCCCACGTCGACGGGCGAGGCTCGGAGACGATCCGGTTCGGTCCGTGCCGACGGTAGCGTTCGTCTGCTGCGTCGGCCGTCAGCCCGGACTGCCGGTCGGACTGCATTGCAGAGACGACGGCGTCGGCGTCCTGTGCATGCCATTGCGTCTGCGCCCGCGCGGGTTCGGTGGAGACCATGACGCTCGTCCTTTCCTGCAGGAACCACTCAATAGTGGATAGGGATCCAGTGCAGGGGCTGTCTCGGTTCTTGGTAGCCGTGCGGGCCCTGCCGCTTCGGCAACGTGATCTCGGGGTGCTCCAGCGGTTCGTAGGGAATTTGGCTCAGGAGATGACTGATGATGTTGAGCCGGCCGCGCTTCTTGTCGTCATTGATCGCGACGTACCAGGGAGCCCAGCCGGTGTCGGTGAGGTGCAACATCTCATCCCGTGCCCGCGAGTAGTCGTACCAGCGGTGGTACGACTTCAGGTCGAGGTCCGACAGTTTCCAGATCTTCCGCGGGTCGTCGATACGGCTCTGCAGGCGCAACGTCTGTTGCTCCTGACTCACCTCCAGCCAGTACTTCAGCAGGAGGACACCGGAATCGACCATCGCACGTTCGACCGCAGGGACGAGTTGCAGGAAGTGCTGTGCTTCCTCCTCGGTGCAGAAACCCATGACACGTTCGACACCTGCTCGGTTGTACCAACTGCGGTCGAAGATGACGACCTCCCCGTCCGCCGGAAGGTGCGTCAGATATCGCTGTATGTACATCTGCGATTTCTCACGCTCGGTCGGGGCCGGAAGCGCCACGACACGGAACACCCGCGGACTGACCCGCTCGGTGATCGCCTTGATGACCCCGCCCTTCCCGGCGGTGTCGCGACCCTCGAACACGATGCAGATCTTCGTGCCCGACGTCTTGACCCACTCCTGGAGTGAGACGAGTTCAGCGTGCAGTGATTTGAGGTGCCGCCGGTATTCCTTGTTCTTCATCGGTGGGGCCTCCACCGCGGAAGATCCGGGCAGCTCGCCGGTAGCGGGAAGGCGTGATCCTCCCGCAGAGGCTTTCCCCTCGGATTTCTTGCCCACCTTGTTCTCCTCGTCCGGCCGGCACACGGCCACCGTGAAAGGCGCTCCGCATCAACATCGCTCGTTCACGCCGTCGTGTACGGATCACCGCACGTGAGCATGTGATTCGGACGGAGTGGTGTGCCACGTCGAGACGGCCCAGATCACCACGACGCTGAGGGCGATGATCAGTATCGACCACCAGGGGTAGTAAGGCAGCCACAGGAAGTTGGCCAGAATCACGAGAGCGCCGATCACGATCGCTGCCATTCTCGCCCATCCTGCCCCGGTGAGCAGTGCGAGACCGACCACGATGACCAGCACACCGAGCACGATGTGTATCCAACCCCACGCGCTGAGATCGAACTTGTAGATGTACTCCACGCCGACAACGAACATCTCGTTCTCTGCGACCGCGGCGATTCCCTGGAAGAGTTGGATGACGCCGACAGTCACCATCACGATGGCGGCGGTCATCGAGGTGACTGCCGCAATTCCCTGCTTGGCTGATGAGTCCTCGGACATGGCGGTGCCCCTTCTGACAGCGGTCCGAACGGATTTCCTCCTTATTCTTCGTCTCGAGTCGTCATGTTGGTGGGGAAATCCGCATTTCCGACGTATCCGGCCCGGAATGCTCTTCCCGAAATGGGGAATGCTGACGGAGTCGAGACCGCGAAAACGTTGTTCTCGAGTCCATTTCGATCCTTGACCGGAGTGCGATTGCAGGCGGATCATGGGTCGATGACCGGCGAGGACGAACTACTCCAGGTCGAACAGATCATCGAGAGGTTGCTCGCTCAGTACCGGGCGGTGCAACCTGAGGTGGTGGAGAACACCGTGCGTTCGATCCACAAACGGTTTGCGGACGCCTCGATTCGGGACTTTGTACCCCTGCTGGTGGAAAAGGCGTCCCGCCGGGCCATCATCGAAGGGGCTCAGACGCTGGGCAAGGTATCGGGACCGGTGACCATCCATGTGACGTGACCCAGGGCGCATCCGAAGCCCGCAGGTCGGGTAGTTGATCCGTTACGCTGCCGTGACAGCGACCGTAACGGATAATCGCTTCTCGTGAGTGTCGGCGAATTCGAAGCAACCGTGGAGCGAGACCCGGTTCCTGCGGTGCGTGCGTTGGTGGTGGCGGCGATCACTGCTGCCATCATGGTGTTGTCGAGTCCGGCACTGGGCTCGGCGGATCCTCAGATCCGATATGTCGCCCTCGGCGATTCCCGTGCGGCCGGGCCGTATCTCGACGCGGGGGCCCTACTGGACGGGTGCTCTCGGTCGAACCTGGGATACCCGGCGGTCGTCGCGCAGGTGTTGCGCCCGCAGTCGTTCACGAACGTCTCGTGCACAGGTGCACGCACCGATCACGTCACGTCGGTGCCGCAACCGACTCCGACCGGGCCCGTGCCACCTCAGGTCGAGGCACTCGCGCCGGACACAACGCTGGTCACTCTCAGCATCGGTGGAAACGACATCGGCTGGTCCGGATTGGTTTCCGCGTGCTACACGAGCGCGCCCTCGGTCGATGCCAACTGCCGCACCGATCCGGCGGTGGCGTCGCGAATGGACGCTGCCCTCGGTACCCTCGGCGCGAAGGTGACGGCGACCCTCGGAGCGATCGCCAGGAGAGCACCGAATGCTCGAGTCCTGCTCGTCGGTCACGGCGGTATCTTCGGCGCCCGCGGATGCTGGCCCAACATCCCCACCAGCGACGCCGACGCCGCCTTCGTCAGCGGATTCTTCACCAGGATGAACCGGGTGCTGGCCGGCGCGGCAGCGACCTCCGGGGCGCAGTTCGTGGATGTCACCGTCGGAGCAGAAGGCCACGATGCATGCGCGCTGCCGGGCAACAACTTCTTCGAAGGACGGCACTCGTCGTCGCTTGCGCGGCAGTTGCATCCCACCGAATCCGGGATGCGACACATGGCACGACGCGTGGTGGATGTGCTTCAACGGGCCGGTTGACCCGCCCTTGGGCGAGCACTACGGCGCCCCGAACCCATAGGTGAACTCACCGCTGGTCCAGTTCATCGTCGCGTGGTACTTGTAGCCGCGCATGCGTCCACCACCGAGCTCCTCGGTACCCACGAAACATTCGAAGACGGTGGTGGTTTCGTTCAGGTTGTCGGTGGATCCGCCGTTGACGGGCGAACAGGTCGCCGACAACACCGGCCCGTCATACATACCCTCGCCGACGTGTTCGTTCGCCATCTCCTCGACGCTCGATTCGATGTTCGCCACGCTGAGCATGCGTGATGCCCGCTCCGCCTCGTCTCGCCGCTCTTGGGCGGCCACCTCCTCCGCAATGCGCTCGGCTTCTCGGTCGGCGGCCTCCTCGGCTGCCGCGACCTGTGCGGCGACCTGGGCGTCATGGTTGACCTTCCACGACACGGTCCCGCCCACGACGGCAAGCACGAGGATGACCAGCGCCACGATGATCGGCTTCTTACGGAACTTACGCTTCGGCGCGGAGCTCTGATCGGGGTCGGGTAGGTCCAGCCAGGCCCGTCCGTCCCAGTAGCGCTGTCCGCCGTCGGGGTTCGGGTACCAACCGGCAGGCGCCGGAGAATTCTCGGTCGACATCGAAAGGTCCTTCCAGGAAAAGACAGGTGGGGAGCGCCGGTACGCCCGACCCCTCATCGGGCGCACCGGCAGCGGAGGGCGGAACTACCGCAAGGAAACGGTGGCTCCACCGGAGAACATGGAGTCGTGCAATTCGACCGCGGTGGGAACGGCGTCGACGGGCATGTCGAACACAAGGGGCATCGAGACGGTGTTGCCGGGATTGATTTCGTCCCAGAAGGTCACGTCCGATTCGAGATTCAACGCGGCAGCAGTGTCGGGCTTGAAGGTGCGACCCTGGTCGTCGACCAGCTTCTGGTCGCTGGGACTCAGTCCTTTCGGCGCATCGGAGATGTTGCTGACCGTCATCGTGACGATCACGAACTGGCCCTGGGCGTCTTCTGCAAGGAACGGGTTGTCGCCCAAAGTGGTAATGCCTGTCTCGATCCCGGTGACAACGAACTCGAACTTGCCGTCGCGTACGGGCATGTTCATCGATGCGTCCGAGTCCTCGACTGCAGGAGCCTCCGCCTGTGGAGCTTCAGCGGCGGGAACGTCGGCCAGAGGTGCCGCGACGCCTGAGTCCGCATCGCCCGAGGCCGCCTCATCGTCGTTTCCCGCCACCGACACGATGACGAAGAGTGCGACGAACACGCCGACGACCCACGGCCACTTCCTACGCTTCTTCGGCTGCGCAGGCGCAGGCTGCAGGTTCGGCGCGAATCCTCCGGACTGTTGCCATCCGGTCGGCTGCGCCTGACGCTGCTCGGTGGGCGGCTGGATACGCGGATCAGGCTGGTTGGGCATCGTCATGACGGTCTCGTTTCGTAGGAGGAGAGAGTTGGATCAGCTGCCGAGAGCGAGATGCACTCCGGATGCGGCTTCGGCCTCGTCGTACGAGACGGATCCGCGATGAGAGATCTCCACGTCGTAACGCGACGCGCCACGCGGCAGATCGGGGACAGTGAAGAAGAATGTGCAGAAGTCGCCTTCGAGCACGCTGTACGCGAGTGAACCGGTTGCGAGCAGCATCCCGGATTCGTCGGACACCCGGACAGCGGTGGAGGAGGAGATGTCGTTGTAGCCGCGGTCGCCTTCGCAGGCGAATCCCGGCGTGCTGCTGGAGGCAGCGCCGTCGATGAGCGTGACGGTGCCCGCGATCTCGAACAGAGGTGCGCCCGACATCCGATCGGAGACGAGTGACTCCGTGGCGATGAGCGCCCCGATCATCGTCGCTGCGCACACGCCGACCGAGAAGCCCGGCCAGAAGCGGGTGCCGGCGAGGTGGTCATCGGCGCGGTGGTCGGAATCTGTCGTCTCGGGAGCGAACTGAATGGTCACGGCGATCTCCTGATCAGCAATCGGAACGCTCGAATCGTGCGTCCGAACTGCGCCCGTGAACCACTTTCTTCCCGATAACCCCTATTATCGGATGTCTGTCTCGCTCCCGCCCAGAGAAGCTTCTAAGTTGTGTGCATGGCAGACATTCTGGATTTTCCCGGCGGACTCAACGAGTCGGCATGGGAGCAGATGGCACTCGAGACTCTGGGCGAACTCGGCTGGCGGTACATCCACGGTAGCGACATCGCTCCCGGATCGGGTGAACGTACTTCGTGGGACGACCTTCTCGTACCCTCGCGCCTGCGCACAGCCATCGCAACACTGAATCCCACGCTACCTGCCAGCACCGTGGACGATGCGGTCGTGTTCGTTGCGACGGCCGGATCCACCGATGCAATCGCGGAGAACCGAACCATCCACGAGTACCTCACCGAGGGCCTGCGCGAGATCTCGTACACCGACGACGACGGCGTCGAGGTCACACCCACGATCCGGTTGGTCTCCGTCGAACCCGACGACAATGACTGGTTCGTCTCCAACCAGGTCACCGTAATTCGAGGGGACTATGAGCGCCGCTTCGACCTGGTGCTGTACATGAACGGAATGCCGGTAGCCGTGGTCGAGCTGAAGAACGCCGGCAGCGAATACGCAGGCCACACGGATGCCCACGCTCAACTGCAGACCTACCTGCGCGAATTCCCTCTGGCCTTCCGGTATGCCGTGATGGCCCTGGTGTCGGACGGGATCACGGCGTCCTATGGCACCCCGTTCACACCCTTCGAGCACTTCTCGCCGTGGAGCGTCGACGACGACGGCGCGCCAGTGGAACCCAGCGGTGAACGTCATCCGCTCGATACCGCCCTGGACGGATTGTTCAACCAGGAACGATTCCTGCAGCTTCTTCGTCACTACACTGCATTCGACGAGAGCGAGAACGGCCTGGTCAAGCGAATTGCGAAGCCGCACCAGTACTTCGCCGTCGCAAAAGCTGTGGGGTCGACCGTGATCGCAGTCGGCTCCGGAGGCAAGGCGGGCGTGGTGTGGCACACGCAGGGCTCGGGCAAGTCCATGGAGATGGAGCTCTATGCGAACCAGGTGATCCGTCACAAGGAGCTGGCCAACCCGACGGTCGTGGTGATCACCGACCGCAACGAGCTCGACGGCCAGCTCTACGAATCCTTCGCTCGGTCGCAGCTGCTACCTGAACAGCCCAAACAGATTCGCCGTCGTGAAGAGTTGCGTCAGGAGCTTTCCGGTCGTACCACCGGCGGCATCTACTTCACGACCCTGCAGAAGTTCGGCAAGAGTCGTGAGGAACGAGAGGCCGGACTCAATCACCCCGAGCTCTCCGCTCGTCGCAACATCATCGTGGTCGTCGACGAAGCTCACCGCAGCCACTACGACGATCTCGACGGATACGCTCGACATCTGCGCGATGCGCTCCCCAACGCAACTCTCATCGCATTCACCGGAACGCCTATCTCGTTCGAAGATCGCAATACTCGGGCCGTCTTCGGCGACTACATCGACGTCTACGACCTCACTCGCGCGGTCGACGACGGCGCAACTGTCCCCGTCCATTTCGAGAGTCGTCTCGTCAAGGTGTCGTTCGCCGGAGAGATCACCGAAGAGCAGATCGACGCGTCCGCAGACGAACTCACCGCCGGCCTCGACGACACCGAACGGACTCGGATCGAGAAGTCCGTTGCCGTCATCAACGCCGTCTACGGCACACCCGCACGCCTACAGATGCTCGCGGCAGATCTCGTCGAACACTGGGAGAATCGACGCTCCCAGATGGCGAAATTCGTGGGTTCGGAGGAAAATCCGACCGCGCCCGGTAAAGCGATGATCGTCGGCGCGACACGCGAGATCTGCGCAAACCTCTATGGCGAGATCGTCAAGCTGCGGCCGGATTGGCACTCCGACGACCTCTCGTCCGGGCGCATCAAGGTCGTGTACTCCGGCGACGCCACCGATCAGCCGCCCATCAGCAACCACGTGCGCCGTGACTCCGAGAACGCAGCGATCAAGAAGCGACTCAAGGACATCGACGACGAACTCGAACTCGTGATCGTCAAAGACATGATGCTCACCGGCTTCGATGCGCCACCCCTGCACACCCTGTATCTCGACCGCCCGCTCAAGGGGGCGCTGTTGATGCAGACGCTTGCCCGCGTCAACCGCACGTTCCGTGGCAAGAGCGACGGCCTGCTGGTCGCCTACGCGCCGGTCGCCGATAACCTCGCAGACGCCCTGGCGGAGTACACGGCGTCGGATCGCACGACCAAACCGCTGGGACGGCCTGTCGAAGAAGCGGTCGACGGGGTCAAGAACCTCATGACGATCCTGGGCAATATGCTCCACGGATTCGACTGGCGTGAGCGCCGCCGTGCTCCCGGACCGCGAGGCTGGCTGGATGCTGTTTTCGCGACCGTCGCGTTCTTGCGGGATCCGAAGAACCCCGAAAACCGGGCCGAGGAAGGTCAGAAGACTCTCGCCACCCGGTACCGGGAGAATGCGTCGCAGCTGTCTCGGGTGTGGGCGATCTGCGGCACGCACGAGGAGGTGCGCCCACTCGCCGCGGATGCCCGCTTCTTCGAAGAAGTACGCGTGTACATGGCGAAGTTCGACGCCGCCGACAGGCAGGCGAGCGGTGTCGCGGTGCCCGAGGACGTCAAACGTGCGTTGCGCGCATTGATGGCGGCGTCGGTGGAATCCGGTGAGGTGCTGGACATCTACGATGCGGCGGGCATGCCGAGACCATCGCTCGCCGATCTCAACGCGGACTTTCTCGAACGGACCCTGCAGGCGAAGAATCCGACCCTGGCAATCGAGGCGTTGCGCAAACTGGTGTCGGAAGAATCCCGCAAGGTTGCGCGCCACAACCTGGTTCGGCAGCGCGCATTCTCGCAGAAACTGCAAGAGCTGATGATCAAGTACACCAACAGTCAGCTCACCTCGGCCGAGGTGATCGCAGCACTCGTCGAAGTCGCGAAAGAGGTGCAGGCCGAATCGCAGCGTGGGCAGCGATTCGACCCGCCTCTCGGCGATCACGAGTTGTCGTTCTACGACGCGGTCTCCCAGAACGAGTCGGCGTTGGAAGGGATGGGCGACGACGTTCTTGCGCAGATCGCCCGGGAGCTCGTCGGTGTGATGCGGCGTGACGTCAAGACCGACTGGAAGGTCCGCGAGGACGTCAAAGCCAAGCTGCGGTCGCAGGTGAAGCGTCTGCTGACTCGATACAAGTACCCGCCGGACCGGCAGACCGGAGCAATCAAACTCGTGCTCGAGCAGATGGAGGCGATCGCACCCACCATGGCGGCCTGAACAGACGCCCCAGTGTGAGCGAATGTATCCTTCGCTACGTTGATCGAGACGGGTGTGCCATTCGTTCGGGGTGGGGGATGCTCGGAGCAAGGTCCGGACCGCGTCGCGAAACGTTACGGCCGGACGAGCACCTTGAGCGCTGTGCGGGAGTCCATCAGCCGATAGGCCTCGGCGACGTCGTCGAGAGTGGTCTCGGAGTCGAACACCCGGCCCGGGTCGATCTCCCCGCTGAGCACCTGCGGGATCGCCGCTTCGATGTACGCGCGAACGGGGGCCGGCCCGCCGTTGAGCGTGACGTTCTTACCGAACAGCGACCCGAAACCGACGGGCGCATCCTCGTATTGCGGTACCCCGACGCGGGATATGACGCCACCGGGCCGCACGACTCCGTATGCCTGTTCGTAGGCGGGCATGTGTCCGACTGCTTCGAGTACGACGTGGGAGCCCTCGCCACCGGTGAGCTCGAGCACCTTTGCGATGCCCTCGTCGCCACGCTCGGCGACCACGTCGGTGGCGCCGAAACGACGGCCGAGGCCTGTGCGGTCGACGTGACGACCCATGAGGATGATCTTGTCTGCACCCATCTGCTTCGACGCAAGCACTGCGGACAGACCCACTGCGCCGTCGCCGATGACGGTGACTGTCTTGCCCGGGCCGACGTTGCCCATGTGCGCGGCATGGTATCCGGTGAGGTAGACGTCGGACAGGGCGAGTAGCGACGGGAGTAATTTCTCGTCGACGTCGCCCGGGATCGGGACGAGAGTGCCCGAGGCCTGCGGTACGCGGATCATCTCGGCCTGCGCTCCACCGACACCGCCCGCGCCGTACCAGCCGCCGTGCTTGCACGCGGTGTGGAAACCCTCACGGCAGAACTCGCAGGTGTTGTCGGAGAAGGCGAATGGTGAGATCACGAGGTCGCCGACCTTCAGTCCGGTCACCTCGGATCCGAGTTCCTCGACGAGGCCGATGAACTCATGCCCCATCGGAGTGCCCTCCTCGCCCGTGGGCATCGAGTGGTAGGGGTGTAGATCGGATCCGCACACACAGGCCAGAGTGATTCGGACGAGTGCGTCGGTCGGCTGCACGATCGTGGGGTCGGGAACTTCCTCGACTCGCACGTCGCCGGCGCCGTACATGAATGTTGCTCGCATGAAGAAGAATTCCTGCTTGTGTAGTCGGGTTGATCAGGCTTCGGGAATCGCTCTTCCGAAGGATTCCAGGGTGATGGCCTCGGGTTCCGGGCCTCCGCGCACGCCGGTGTCGAGAGCGTCGATCGATGCCAGTTCGGCGTCGGTGAGCTCGAAGTCGGTGACAGCGAAGTTCTCGGCGATGCGGCTCGGGGTGACCGACTTGGGAATCGCGGACCGGCCCTGCTGCAGGTGCCAGCGCAACATCACCTGGGCGGCGGTCTTGTTGTGTGCGTCGCCGATCGCGCGGATGGTCGGGTCGTCGAGGGTGCTGCTGTTCTTTCCGTCGCGGTAGAAGGTGATGCCACCGATCGGCGACCAGGCCTGGGTGAGGGTTTCGTGTGCCTTGTCTGCGGCGAGTACTGCGGGCTGCTGGAAGTACGGATGCACCTCGATCTGATTGACGGCAGGTGTCACGGTGGCGGTTTCGAGCAATTGGTCGAGGTGCTCGACCATGAAGTTGCTGACGCCGATAGCGCGGACCTTGCCGTCGGCGAGCAGCGTTTCGAGCGCGCGGTAGGCCTCGCGCGTGAGGTCGAACCGCGAGGGGAGTGCCTGGTGAAGGATCAGCAGATCGAGTTGGTCGACGCCGAGTTTGCCCACGGCCTTGTCGAAGGCGTGCAGGGTGGCGTCGTAGCCGTAGTCGCTGATCCAGACTTTGGTCTCGATGAAGATGTCGGCGCGGTCCAGTCCGGATCGGCGAATCGCCTCGCCGACCTCCCGTTCGTTGCCGTAGGCGGCCGCGGTATCGATGTGCCGGTAACCGGTCTGCAGCGCGGCATCGACGGCGGCGATCGTCTCGGCCGGAGGCGTCTGGAATACGCCGAAGCCGAGCGCGGGCATGGTGACCCCATTGTTGAGCGTCAGGTCAGGAAGCGTGTTCGCAGGCATGGCCACCACGATAAGAGCGATTCGCAGAGTGTGGGAGGGTCTGACGGAACCCCCATTCGCCTGCCTGGGCTGTGCTGGGAGTAATGCCAGTACCTCCCACACGCTGATTTCCGGACGTACCGTCGATGACATGGACCTCAAGGCAGAGACGGCGGAGTTTCTCGCCTCACGACGTGCCCGGATCACTCCGGACAAGGCGGGGCTGCCCGCATACGGAGGGAGTAAACGGCGGGTGCCTGGATTGCGACGCGAAGAGGTGGCGATGCTCGCCGGTGTGAGCGTCGACTATTACACCCGCCTCGAACGAGGAAACCTCAACGGTGTGTCCGAATCGGTACTCGAGGCGTTGGCAGAGGCGCTGCAACTCGACGAAGCCGAGCGCACTCACCTGTTCGACCTCGCTCGCGCGGCGAACGCATCCGGCGTGGCGCGGTCGAGGGCCCGTCGTACGCCGCCTGCGAGTGTTCGCCCGGCTGTGCAGCGCATCCTCGACTCGATGGAGAGCGCGCCCGCTCTGGTGCGCAACGGTCGGCTCGATGTCCTGGCGACGAACCTCACGGCCAGGGCCTTGTATTCGCCGATGTACGATTCGCCGGAGCGAATCGCGAACAAACCGGTGAACTCTGCCCGATTCCACTTCCTCGATCTCGATGCTGCGCAGCAGTATTGGGGAGACAGGTGGGAGAAGATCGCCCACGATGCCGTCGCAATACTGCGAGCGGAGGCCGGGAAGAATCCCTACGACTCTGCGCTCATCGCGTTGGTCGGCGAACTGTCCACGCGTAGTGAGGATTTCCGTCGGATGTGGGCCTCTCACGACGTGCGTCTCCATCGCAGCGGCACCAAGGTCTTCCACCATCCGGTGGTAGGCCGACTCGAACTCGCCTACGAGGCGCTGGACCTTCCTGCCGATACCGGGTTGCAGCTCAACGTGTACACCGCTGTGCCGGGTTCGCCGTCCGACGACGGACTCAAGCTGCTCACCTCGTGGGCGGCCACGACTCCGGCCGCGCCCGAACCGTCGGCAGCGGTGACCCGATCTCGGAAGGACCTTTGACGGACAAGCCCGACGACGTCGCGTGCATAGCTCGCATATCAGGCATATCGGCGTGAATTGTGCCTCATAGGTCCGTCTGGATTGGCGCACCCGTCCGGTCCCTTCCTAGCCTGGGTGGTTGTGTCGAACGGAACGGGATCGCAGCAGGTGGTGGGCGCCGACCTGCCGATTCCCGCTCCGGCTGCCCCTTGGTCGGCGATGCTGGCGGTGCCGCGCCACGGACACCGGTGGTCCGGCGTCGCACGGGCGGCGCTGACGGTCGCATTGCCCGGGCTCGTGGGTGTCGCGGCGGGGTTCGGATCGATTGCCGCCATCGCAGCCCTCGGCGCGTTCGCCGTGGTCTACGGCGAGGGCCGGCCCTACCGGGTGCGCTGGCGAGTGGTCGCGATAATCGGGGCCGTGCTCGTCGCCTTGGCGGGTGTCGGTGCCGCCGTCGGGTCGGAGGTCCACCGAGCCGTGGTCGCGGGAGGCTCGGAGTGGTGGTCGATGGCGGTGGTCTTGACCATGACGGTGGTGGTCGCGTCATGCGCGTTCGTCGTCGATGCGCTACGACTCGGCGCGCCCGGCGCATTCCTTCTGTTGTTCACCTTGGAAATCGCCTCCGTCCTGCCCGCGGCCGGAGCCTCGGTTGCGTCGATCGTGGCGTGGACGGCGATCGGTGCGGGCACTGCGCTCATCGTCGCCATGTCCGGCGTCCTGGCTCGGCCCCGCACCCCGGAGAACATGATGGTGGGTGCTGCGATCGCCGCCGTGGATGCGGTGGTCGCGGATAATTCGCCGGCCCACCGCCGCACCGCTATGCACGACCTGCATGCGGCGTGGCAATGCCTGCATGATGCGGGTATCGCCGATTCCGGGCATCCGTTGGCGCGGACGCTGTACGCGGCTCACGTGCGTTGCGCGGCCGTCGTGGGCGGTCGCGACCGCGGTGAGGCCGGGCCCGCGGACGATCTACGTCCGGAGGTTCCGCTGCGTCGGCCGTCGGTGCGTTACCGCCTCGCTCGGGCGGCGCACCTGCGAGCTCGGTCGACGACCATCGTGGTGCGGTTGCTCGTGGCCTGCCCGGTGGCCGGGGCGATCGCAATTGCACTGGGAGTGGGTAGAGCGGATTGGGCGGTGATCACGGCCGCGATGATCCTGCATCAGGGACCGGACCGGATCCTCGGCACCTACCGAGCGGCCCACCGGTTCGTCGGCACCGTGCTCGGTCTCGCATTGCTGTCCGGTCTGGTGTTCTTCGAACTCCAGGGTGCCGCTCTCGTCGTGGTGCTGGCGTTGATGATGGCGGGGACCGAGAGTTTCCTGGTCCGGAACTACGGACTCGCGATGGTGTTCATCACCCCGCTTGCGGTGATCCTCGGGTCGCTCGGAACCATGGCAGACCTGACCACGGTCGCCCGAGACCGCTTCCTCGAAACCATCGTGGGTGTGGCCGTCGCGTTGGTCGTCATGTGGTGTGTGCTGCCCCGCGCTCATCGCCGGACTCTCACGTTTGCGGATGGCCGTATCCGCGACGCCATCTCGCGGATCACCCATGCGACCGACGGCAGAGAACTCTCCGAGCTTCGTCGCGATCTCGAATTCGACCTGCATGCCTCTACCGCGGCGGCCATCACGGCTGCGCACAGCGACCCTGCCTGGGCTCGCGACCACTGGCCGGAGCACCGTCGTCTGCACGAACTCGGCTACCGGATCCTGGCGTCGCCCGATTCGAAGTCCTGATCAGGAACCGAGCAGCTCCTGGAGATCGTCGAGCACGAGCATGGCGCCGGTCGGGCCGAGTCCGAGGAACCAGGTTTCATCGCTGACCCGCTCCACTCGTCCGTCCTGGACTGCCTCGATCTGGTTCCAGAGCGGTCCGGAAACGACCGCGGCTTCGCCGGTGTCCTCGGGTCGGCCGTAACTGGTGTAGAAGATCCGGTCGCCTGCAGCTTCCGTGATGGTTTCGGGACCGATCTCGACTGCCAGTTCCTCGATGTCCTGGATTTCGGGCCGGGGGAGCCCGACGTCCTGCAGGATCACACCGATGAACGACAGGTTCCCGTAGAGCCGGAGCCGTCCCGACATGAATCGGACGAGGGAGATCGTGGGAGACCCGTCGATCGACGCGCGCACTTCGTCGGCGCGTGCCTGGTATTCGTTCAGGGTTTCTACCGCGGTGTCCTCTTCACCCAGAGCATCGCCGACGAGGAGGAAGTTCTCCTTCCACGGAAATCCGGGCCTGATACTGAATACCGTCGGTGCGATCTCCGAGAGCTGAGGATAGAGCGTGTCCGCTCGGAGTTTGCTGCCGAGAATCAGATCGGGTTGGAGCGCGCTGATCGCTTCGAGATTGAGGTTGTTGACCGTTCCGACGTCGGTGATGCCGTCGAGTTGGTCGGCAAGGTAGGACGGTTGCCCCGACGCGCTTTCCGGGCTGGCCAAGCCGACCGGAGTGATGCCGAGCGACAGGACGTCGTCGAGTTCGCCGCTGTCGAGCACGACCACTCGTTCGGGCTTGCTGTCGATGACGGTGTCGCCGAGAGCGTGTGTGACTGTGCGCGGGAACACTCCGGGTTCGGCGTCACTGCCCAGCTTCGCCGTTTCGGTGTCGGCGGTGCTGAACTGCGCACCACCGGTCGCGACATCGGCGTTCCCTGCGCCTTGGCTCGGCGTTTCTGTTGTACCGCAGGAGGCAAGGAAGACGGTCGCAAGGGCTGCGACGCCGACGCGTGACCAGATTCTCGACATGAAGGTGAGGCTAACTTGTCGGTGTTCGGTGACCATGCGGTGCCCCTGACCAATTTCCCGGGTGAGGGAACCAAACCGCCCTTCGATGCATCCAAGTATGTGACGGGGGAGCTTGCCTCCGTGCACACAGCGAAATCGCAATCGGAGGAAGAATGACCCAGCAGTTCCAGCAGCATGGCTTCCAGCACGGCGCGGCGCCGGAATATTCACGGCCGCCGCTGCCTGCGCAGAACACAGGCTGGGCGGTTGCCGCGATGCTCTTCTTCTGGCCGCTCGCGTTCTCGGCCTTCAGCAACTCGGCCAAGGTTTTCCCGCTGTGGACGATGGGTGATTACGAAGGTGCGCATCGCGCGTCGGCGCAGGCGAAGAAGCTCGGCAAGATCTCACTGATGATCTGGGTGGTCTTCATGGTTCTGCTCGTCGTCCTGTACGTTGTCATCTTTGCGGTGGCTATGGCCAGTGTCGAAGCGGTGACCGACTACCCGTCCTATCGCTGAGTCGGGAGGTTCGGCCGACCGGGCGGACTCTTCGGTGCGCATGGAAATATGGTGCGACAGAACAGCCATGGTGAACAGGCCGAGCGCAAGAGTGGGGAGCGCACCGAATCCGGACGTGGCGAAGTTCGCCAACGCATTCAGCGCGGTGAAGATCAGTGCGGCGGTCCGAACAGTGCGCAGGGCCCGCAGTGAGTCCCTGCGGTGGACGGCGATCATTGCGGGGAGGGCCATCAACAGCGTGATCGACGCGCTCACGAACAGGATTCCGCCGGTGATTCCCATCCTGTCGATCTCGATCCGAACGTCGTCGGTGTCGACATGCACGCCACCGGATACGAGCTGTACGACACCGAACACCACGCCGACCGCCGCGGCCAGGACCATGAGCCACCCGACGATCGGAACCCATCGGGGACTGCGGAAGAAACCGGGGATGAGGCCTACTGCGAATCGCTTACCGGACTCGATGCGGTCGTCGCGGTGACCCGCGGAATCGAGAATCATGCGTATCCCGGCGACTGCGTTAGGGGCGCTGCCGAGTTTCTGCGCTTCGTCGAGCATGCGTGCGGCGGCCTCGCGTCGGTGCGGAGGAATCCCACCCGCGAGGCCGTCCGCGGCGATGGCCGCAGCGTTCGCGAGATACTCGGCCGCCGTGGGAGGCCGGGCGATGCGAATGAGCCGATTCGCCACCAGGACGAGGACGATGAGCACGTACATGATCTCCGCGGACGGACCGTAAAAGTAGTCGTTGTCCTTGGTGACGAACTTGCCGATCTCGTCGAGGAGCAGGCCGAATCCGATGCCGCCGACCACCACCGCGAGCACCCGCGGCCCGAAACCGAGAAACAACCAACCGATCAGAAGGGCTGCCATCATCGCGGCCCCGCCGTAAAGGGCGTGCGCAATATGCAGTGTCGCCCCGCCCACTTGGGGATAGCCGGTCAGCGCCAGATACAGCCGAGTGACGAGGATCGTGATGATGGCGATGACCAAGAACGCTTCGGCATACGAACTGCCGTAAGCGGTGCGCAGGACACGGCCCTGGGGGTTCTTGGAACTGGCTGCCACGAATCCTGATTCAACAGGATGGGCAGAGGTTTCATGCCAGGTTTGCGGGCACAGTGATAACAAATATTGTTATCATGGCAATCGTGACTGCTGCATTCGGCGACTTCGTGCGGGCTCGCAGGGGCATTCTGGGGCTCACCCAGCGTGATCTTGCGACTCGTTCCGGCGTTAAACAGCCATTGATCGCCGCGGTCGAGAGCGGGCGGCGGGTGCCGTCCGAAGCGGCACGGACAGCGCTGATGGAAGCGCTTGTGCTGCGACCGTCAGTAGCGTTGGCGATGCGGCGTGACGAGGTGAAAAAGCTCTTCGCGCGAGCGAATCTACCCGAGCCGCAGATATTCGGGTCGGTGGCGCGCGGCGACGACGAACCGTCGTCCGACCTCGATCTGATCGTGGACTTCACCGACGGGCATGACATCGTGGATCTGCTGACGCTTCAGGACGACCTCGAAGACCTACTGACTGTGCGTGTGGAGGTCATCGATGGCAGGGGCGCAGGAAAAGTCATGGGAAGCGCGCGAGCGGACTCTGTTGCGCTGTGAATGAACCCGAATCAGTGCGCGACGCACGAGTACGCCGCAGACTGGAGGATCTCTCGGATTTCGCAGCTGATGCCGCCTATACCGTCGGCCTCGGATTGGATGCATATCTCGAGGACAGTGCGCCGGGAAGAGTTCTCCGCAACAACGGTCGGCATATTCTGATTCAGGTGGCCACCGTCGTCGAGAAGCTGCCGGACGCATACAAGTCAGCACACTCGGATATCGAGTGGGTGGCGATCGGCCGGATGCGGAACCTCATCGCACATCACTATGACAAGGTCAACGATCGTCTCGTCTACACCACCCTGGCGACACGGATCCCTGATCTCGTCGACAAACTCGGTCTGGTCGACTGATCGGTCCGGCGATCACTCAACTTCTGCAAGCCCGTACTCGGGCCGACCGGCCGGCACATACGAGCAGATGGTCACACCCGACTTGGTGGTGCGGGACTCGACGAGCGTCAGTGCGGTGTCGAGTCCCTGGTCGAACAGCCGCCGACCCTGTCCGACGACGACCGGGAAGGTGAGCAACCGGTATTCGTCCACCAGGTCGTGGTCGTGAAGGACGCGGACGAGTTCGATGCTTCCGTGCACCTGTAGTTCGCGACCGGGTTGCTTCTTCAGTGCGGCCACTGCAGACGGGATGTCGTGGTCGAGCACGGTCGTCGGACCCCACGCCGGCTCGGTGAGCGTGCGCGACGCGACGTACTTGGGGAGGGTGTTGAGCGCGTGGGCGACCGGGTCCTCGGGGTCGGTCGAGTTGGGCCACGACGCGGCGAAGATGTCGAACGTCTTCCGCCCGAGCAGAAACGCGTCGACCAGCGCGAACACTTCGTCGATGAATTCGCCGGTGTCTTCGTCGAACAGTGGAACGACCCAGCCGCCCCGGGTGAAGCCTCCGCTGAGGTCTTCCTCGGGGCCGCCGGGCCCTTGTGCCACTCCGTCGACCGATACGAACGTCGTCACTGTGAGCTTCATGGTCTCCTCTTCCGGACGGTGTCCCGAAGGTAGACCCGGGAGCTACTGGAAACTCATCGCCTTGGCCTTGCGACGGTGGAGAACGGTGCACGTACCGGCGATGGCGGCGGTGAGCGCACCGGTCGCGAGCAATTGCGTGCGGGCGGCACCGTCGAACAGGGCAAGCACCACGATGCCGGCGAGCAGACCGAGCGTCGCGTACGACAGATACGGGAAGCCCCACATCTTCAGCGGCAGTGTGTCCTCGGTACCGTTGCGTCGAGCTCGACGTCGCAACACCATGTGCGACACGGCGACGAACGTCCACAGCACCAGGATCGTGGAGCCGACGGCGTTGAGCAGCAGCGGCAGCACCTTGTCGGGATAGGCGTAGTTCAGCCCGACAGTGACGAATCCGAACGCCACCGACGCGAGCACCGCATTGCGGGGGACGCCGTTCTTCGCGGTGCGCCCGAATGCGGGATGCGCCGAGCCCCGGTGCGACAGCGAGAAGATCATCCGCGACGCACTGAACAGCATCGCGTTGAGCGACGACAGTAGCGCCACCACCACGATCACCGTCATCACCGCCGCTGCCCCCGGCACCGCGCCGGCCTGCAGCACTGCGACGAACGGTCCCGTGGCGAGGTCTTCCGACGTCCACGGCAGAATCGTCACCATCACCAGCACGGAACCGATGTAGAACACCAGGATCCGCCAGACGAGGGTGCGCACGGCGCGGCCGACATTGCGTCGCGGATCGGACGTTTCGGCAGCGGCGATCGCGATGATCTCGGTGCCACCGAATGCGAAGATCACGATCAGCAGGCCGGCAGCAATACCCGCGATACCGGTGGGTGCGAAACCGCCGTGAGCCGTGAGGTTGGCGAACCCGGTGGTGTCGAAGGTGGGCATCCAGCCCGCGATCATGGCGACACCGATCGCGAGGAACGCAACAATCGCTGTGATCTTGATTGCGGCGAACCAGAATTCGACCTCACCGAATCGTTTGACACCCACGAGGTTCACGCCGGTGAGGACGACCATGTAGAACAGCGCCGACGCCCACTGCGGGATCCCCGGCAGCGCCACCGCGGTGATCGCTGCTGCGCCTGTCGCCTCGGCGGCGATCACGATGATGACCTGAATCCAGTACAGCCAGCCGATGGTGCGTCCAGCGACCGGACCCAGCGCCGCTTCGGTGTGTGTGGAGAACGCGCCGCTGGCCGGATTCGCCGCCGCCATCTCGCCCATCATCCGCATGATGAACACCACGAGCACGGCCGCGACCAGGAACGAAATCAGGATCGCCGGGCCGGCGACCGCGATACCCGCGCCGGACCCGACGAACAGACCCGCTCCGATCGCGCCGCCGAGGCTCATCATCACGAGCTGGCGCGGTTTCATCGCGCGATGTAGCCCCGCGGGTTCGGCCGTGGTGGCCGGTGCGGCGACCAGGGTGTCAGTCATCGATGCGCTCCCCTGCCGGGACGAGCTGGTCGAGGGCGATCTCGAACGCCGTAGCAGCGAGGCCGGTGCGCTCGGGTGAGCGGCCGTGGCAGCGCCGCAGCGCGGTCGCGATGGTGTCGGAGACGTCTCCGAAGATCGCGGCGTCGGACACCTCCACTTCGCCCTCCATGAGCTGGGCGAATGCACGGGCCATGCCGCAGTTGGCGATGAAATCCGGGATGACGGCAACAGACTTGTCGGCGTGTTCGTAGGTCGGGCCGTAGAAGATCTCGTCGTCGGCGAACGGAACATTGGCACCGCTCGCGATCACCTCGAGCCCCGCGGCGACCATCCGGTCGACCTGCTCGCGGGTGACGAGACGGCTTGCAGCGCAGGGGAGGAAGATCTCGGCGCCGAGATCCCAGATCTGTTCGTTCACCTCGGCGAAGGGCATCATGCGGTCGCTGTGCAACGCGTTGCCGTTGCGGGTGAGCAGCAAGGTGCGGATCTCGTCGAACGACAGGCCCTCAGGCTCGAGGATTCCACCGTCGCGGTCGATGATGCCGACGATCCGGGCACCGGCCTGCGCGAGATAGTAGGCAGCTGCTGCGCCTACGTTGCCCCAACCCTGGACGATGACGCGCTTGCCTGCGAGATCGTCTCCGGGGTAGAGGCTTCGGTGGTGGCGCACCGATTCTGCGACGCCCCATCCGGTGATCAGGTCGGCGACGGTGTATTTCGAGTCGAGGGCCGGAGTGAACCGCGAATCCTCGACCACTTTCGCGACGCCGAGTCGCAACTGGCCGACGCGCTGGATGCGCTGGCGTTCGTCGTTGCCGAAATGTCCTGTGACGACCCCTTCCTGCGGATGCCACAGGCCGTTGGCCTCGGTGATCGGGACGACCTCGGCCATCTCGTCGACATTGAGGTCGCCGCCGGTGCCGTAGTAGGCGCGCAGCAACGGTGCGACGGCGGCGAACCAGCGTCGGAGAACCTCGTCCTTGCGAGGGTCGGACGGATCGAAGTCGATGCCGGACTTGGCGCCGCCGATCGCCGGTCCCGATACGGTGAACTTGATTTCCATGGTCTTCGCGAGGGATTCGACTTCGCGGCGGTCCAGTCCACGCCGCATGCGGGTACCGCCGCCGGCCGCTCCGCCGCGTAAGGAGTTGATGACGACCCAGCCGCGTGCGGTGGTGTCGGTGTCGTGCCATTCGAAGACGATCTCGGGGGCCTTGTCTTCGAATTTCGTCAGCAGGTTCTTCATGGGAGAGAACTGTGACGGCAGTAACAATCTGACCGCAACTGCGGTTCAGGCAACTGTGCACGCTGCGGAGGTTCGGTTGAGTACTGAAGCAATTTTCTGTGCAATTCGTCCAGTTGAGTAGGTTCCCGCTGGTGGATCGGGTCAACGACGATATGCGGGGGCCTTCGCCGATCGTTCGGGTTCGAGGGTCCGGAGCAGCGGCATCGCGCGGTAGTGCACCACCTCCGACAGCACCATGACACTCGTCGATCGGGCGACGATCGACGAGCGGTTCAATTCGATGAGGGTCTGCTGTAGCCCGATGTGTGAATCGGCACCGATGCGGCACAGGATGTCGCCGGCGCCGGTGGTGGCGAATGCTTCGAGCACACCGGGGATCGCCTCGAGCACGTCGGTGACTGCTTCGAGTGCACCCTGGACGATTTCCATCGTCACGAATGCCTGGACCTCGAAACCTGCTGCAGACAAGTTGATTCTGGGTTCATAGCCAGCGATGACACCGGTGTCCTCGAGGCGTTTGAGGCGTGCCGACACCGTGGCGCGTGCGACCGTCAGGCGGCGTGACAGTTCGAGCGCGCCGACCTTCGGATCGGTGTGCAGTGCCTCGAGAAGCGCAAAATCCAACTCGTCCAGTTGCACGGGCTCACGCATGGCGGGTCCTTCCCATCGAGCCACAAATTCTAGACCGATTGTATAGCTGAACGGCGCCTCCCCTGTGGATTCGAGCCAACCCGACCAGTTGGGAAAGGCGACGTTGCGCGACGACATTCGATGGGTTTTTCCTGGTGATACACGACACATCGACCGGTGCCGCGGACGGCGGCAGGAGGTTCACGACATGACGCTCGAATACACCCTCACCGACAGCGAGAAACTCGCCCACCTCGACGCCGACGAGCTGCATCGTCTCGTCGGGCTCGTCGAATACGACAGTGAGAGTGACCCGTTCCCGGTGAGCGGCTGGGATGCGGTGGTGTGGGTGGTCGGCAACGCGACCCAGACCGCCCACTACTTCCAGTCCGTCTACGGAATGGAACTCGTCGCGTATTCCGGCCCGAACACCGGAAATCGCGACCATCATGCATATGTATTACGCAGCGGTGCAGTGCGATTCGTGATCAAGGGCGCGGTCGACCCGAACAGTGCGCTGATCGAGCATCACCGACTCCACGGTGACGGGGTCGTCGATATCGCGCTGCAGGTGCCCGACGTCGACAAGTGCATCGAGCATGCCCGCCTGCAGGGGGCGACGATCATCGAGGAACCCCGCGACACCGCGGACGAGCACGGCACCGTACGTACCGCGGCAATCGCGACGTACGGCGACACCCGGCACACCCTCGTCGACCGGTCGCGCTACAACGGGCCTTACCTGCCCGGATACGTCGAGCGCACGTCGACCTTCCGTAAGCGTGACGGTGCTCCGAAGCGGCTGTTCCAGGCCCTCGACCACGTGGTCGGCAATGTCGAACTCGGCCGGATGGACGAGTGGGTGGGCTTCTACAACCGTGTCATGGGGTTCACGAACATGGCCGAGTTCGTCGGCGACGACATCGCCACCGACTACTCGGCGCTCATGAGCAAGGTGGTGTGCAACGGCAATCACCGCGTGAAGTTCCCGCTCAACGAGCCGGCGATCGCCAAGAAGCGCTCGCAGATCGACGAGTATCTCGACTTCTATCAGGGTCCGGGAGCGCAGCATCTTGCGTTGGCCACCAACGACATTCTCACCACGGTCGATCAGTTGCGAGATGAGGGCGTCGAATTTCTCGCCACCCCCGACGCATACTACGAGGATCCTGAACTGCGTGCGCGGATCGGTGAGGTGCGCGTGCCGATCGAGGAACTCAAGAAGCGGGGGATCCTCGTCGACCGCGACGAAGACGGCTATCTGCTGCAGATCTTCACCAAGCCGATCGGTGATCGTCCGACCGTGTTCTTCGAACTGATCGAGCGCCACGGATCGCTCGGTTTCGGGAAGGGAAACTTCAAGGCCCTCTTCGAAGCGATCGAGCGGGAGCAGGCTGCGCGCGGCAATTTCTGATTGCACGATGAGTTCCTTACGTCGGACGGGTCTGCCCTGGCAGAAACTCCGAGTGAAGGGACCGACCGATGCCGAAGTCTGCACACCCCTATGTTGCTGGGGAACGGCGGGATCTCCTCGAGGTGCTCGACCGGCTCGACGAGCGGCAGTGGGATATCGCGTCGTTGTGCGAGGAGTGGAGGATCCGAGAGGTGCTCGCGCACACCACCACAGCGTTTCGCTACAGCATTCCGAGACTCGCGCTCGCCATGGTGAAGGCGCGGGGCGACATCAACCGCGCGTCCGACGCGTGCGCCCGCGCCGACACGCGCGCATTGCCATCGACTTCTTCGGTGCCGACCTGACCGGTGTTCGTCTGCAGGCCGATGATCACGACTGGTCGTACGGCACCGGTTCCACTGTCACCGGATCGGCGCAGCATCTCCTGCTGGTCTTGGCCGGCCGGACCCTGCCACCGGGTCTGTTGGCGGGGGAGCAGAGCGGGCGGTTCACCGCAGGGGTGTGAACCGCCCGCTGGAGTCAGGCGAGCTGCGTGAGTTGGACGCGCAGCGCCTGCTCGGTCTGTCGTACGGCCGTGCCCACGATCGGCTCGATGAGCTTGCCGAGGGCACGGCCGGCGAGTCCTCCGGGAAGTTCGTAACCGAAGATGACGTCCAGGCGTGCCTGCCGGTCGTCGAGTTCGGTGAACCTCCACGACGATGACGTCCGGAACCCCGAAATCGACGACAACACGATCGCCTTGCTGTGTTCCCACTCGACGATCTCGACGCGGGAATCGAGGTTCTTCGGGCCGACCCGCATGGTGGCATCGAACTTCGCGCCGAGGCCGTGGATCTGTGCTCCGACCGGCTCGAATCGGACGACGCCGAACATCCAGTCGGGGACGGTCCGGTGGTCGTCGATGTAGTCGAACGCGACGTCGACGGGAACCTCCGCGACGGCGGTGTGGTGGACCTCGATCATGGCGGGCGGGTTCCCTTCAAGATTTGTTTCTGTTACGAACAGTAGCTGTTACCTTCTGGCGCGGGAAGGGATACGGATGGATTTTTCCCCGAAATGCCGGAAAACCTGTTTCACTCTCCGATGGATCACGTGGTTCCCATCACTCAGGAGGCTCGGTGAAGGTAAAAGCGGCAGTCATCAAGGGCGTAAACCAGCCGTGGGAGATCGAGGAGATCGATCTCGGCGACCCGGTGGCGGGTGAAGTGCAGGTCAAGCTCGCGGCGTCGGGTCTGTGCCACTCCGACGAGCATCTGAGGACCGGGGCCTCGCCGCTTCCGTCGTTCCCTGCGCTCGGCGGTCACGAAGGTGCCGGCGTTGTCACCAAGGTCGGACCGGGCGTGACCAGCGTGGAGGAGGGCGACCACGTCGTTCTCGCGTTCATCCCGGCATGCGGGCGGTGTCGCTCGTGCGCGAAGGGGTTGCAGAACATCTGCGACGAGGGTGCCGGACTCCTGACCGGAAAGGCGATCTCCGACAAAACCAATCGTGTGACCCTGGGCGGTGAGCCGGTCATTCAGATGTGCCTGCTCGGCACCTTCGCCCCGTACGTCACGGTCAACGAGGCGTCGGTCATCAAGATCGAGAAGGATATCCCTCTCGAGAAGGCGGCGCTTCTCGGTTGCGGCGTCGCGACCGGCTGGGGATCGGCGACGGCGATCGGCGGAACCAAGGTCGGTGACGCGGTGGTGGTCATCGGCGTCGGTGGCGTCGGTATCAATTCCGTGCAGGGCGCTGCCCACGCAGGTGCGCGCTTCGTGATCGCAATCGACCCCGTCGAATTCAAACGGGACAAGGCGAAGGAGTTCGGCGCGACACACACGTTCGCGTCGCTCGAGGAAGCTGCGCCCGTGATCGGTGAAATCACCTGGGGTGCAATGGCCGACGTCACCATCATCACCGTCGGTGAGATCCACGGCGACATGATCGCACCGGCGCTCGCGGTGACGGCGAAGGGCGGCCAGGTGGTGGTCGTCGGTATGGGCGACGCGCGGGACACCGATGTCACCATGAGCCTGTTCGAGCTCACGCTGTTGCAGAAGCGGGTGCAGGGCGCGATCTTCGGCGGTGTCGGGCCGCGTTCGCAGATCCCGAAGCTGCTCGAGCTCTACCGCAACAACCAGCTCGACCTGGACGGCCTCGTCACCAAAACCTACAAACTCGAGGACATCAACGAGGGCTATGCCGACATGCTTGCCGGCAAGAACCTGCGCGGTGTCATCGTCTACGGCGACGACGACTACTGAATCTGTGAGGATGGCCGTCCTTTACCGTGATGTCCATGGACACGCGTGAGGATCAGGTCTCCGGCGACGCCGGGTCGTGGCGACACTACGGCCCGGTGTCATTGCCGAAACCCCTCGCTGCGGCACTCGACGCGTTCGCTGAGCGAGGCTACGACGGCACGTCGATCCGGGAGGTCGCCGCACGCGCGGGACTCTCTGTCCCCGGTCTCTATCACCATTACCCGTCCAAGCAGGCGCTTCTGGTGTCGCTGACGACGGCCGTCATGAACGAGCTGCTGGACCGTAGTCGGCGCGCCCTCTCAGAAGCCGGCCCGACCCCGTCCGAGCGGTTCGACGCGGTGGTGGAGTCGCTGCTGCGGTTCCACATGTTCCGCCGCGACCAGGCCTTCGTGGCCTCTACGGAGATGCGCAGCATGGAGCCGGAGAGTCGTGAGGCGTACGTCGCGCTGCGCGACGAACAGCAGCGAATGATCGATGAGATCATCGAGGCCGGGGTCGAGTCGGGCGAGTTCACCACGCCGTTTCCCAGGGATGCGGGGCGTGCGGTGGCCACCATGTGTATCGGGGTGGCCGATTGGTACCGCCCGGATGGCATGCTCACGCCCGATGAACTCGTCGAGCGGAATCTCGCGATCGCGCGCAGTGCAGTGGGAGCGCTCTGAGTCCTGGTTCCTTGACCGCACCGATGCCGGTGTGTCACCGTATCCAGAACCGAGCGATCGATCGGTCGGTGTGGAGAGGGAGTGATCATGGCAGTCGATCTGTCGTATTCGGATCAGGTAACCGGCCTGGTCGCGAAGACCGAAGCATTCATCCGCGACCACGTGTTGCCCATCGAGGACGCGCACGGCGGTGACATCACTGCGGCCGGGGGCGACGCCGTCCGCACCGACCTGCAGAAAGCCGCGAAGGACGCCGGTGTCTTCGCGCCTCACGCCCCCATCGAGTACGGCGGGCACGGACTCGGTATGTCCGACCGCGCACCCGTCTTCGAAGCGGCCGGCTACTCGCTCTTCGGCCCCACCGCGCTGAACATCGCCGCACCCGACGAGGGCAACGTGCATATGCTCGCGCACATCGCGAGCGACGAGCAGAAGCAGCAGTTCCTCGCACCGCTCGCAGCGGGTGACGTGCGTTCCGCGTTCGCGATGACCGAACCCGCCCCCGGTGCCGGTGCCGACCCCAACGCCCTCAACACACTCGCCGAGAAGGTGTCGGGCGGCTGGAAAATCAACGGACGCAAGCACTTCATCACCGGAGCCGATGGCGCCGGATTCTTCATCATCATGGCCCGCACCTCCGGTGAACCCGGTCAGCGTGGCGGGGCCACCATGTTCCTCGCGCCCGCCGATACCGAGGGGCTGACGGTCGGCCGGCACATCGCCACCCTCGACAAGTCGATGCTCGGCGGTCATTGCGAGGTGGCGTTCGAGGATCTGTTCGTACCGGACTCCGCCGTTCTCGGTGAGGTCGACCAAGGCTTCGCCTACGCGCAGGTCCGTCTGGGCCCCGCCCGCATGACCCACGTGATGCGCTGGCTCGGTGCTGCCCGCCGCGGCCACGACATCGCCGTCGGTTACGTCGCCGAACGCGAGGGTTTCGGATCGAAGCTCGGTGATCTCGGAATGATCCAGAAGATGGTCGCCGACAACGAGATCGACATCGCCGCTACCCGCGCTCTACTCACACAGGCATGCTGGGAGCTCGACCAGGGTTCGCACGCCGCCAACGCCACGTCCATCGCAAAGACGTTCGCCGCCGAGGCGATCTTCCGGATCGTCGACCGATCGGTGCAGATGTGCGGTGGTCTCGGTGTTTCCGAAGACCTTCCACTCGCACGTCTCTCGCGTGAGGTGCGTCCGTTCCGCGTCTACGACGGACCGTCCGAGGTGCACCGCTGGGCCATCGCCAAGCGCACCGTCGGTGCTGCTCGTAAGGCTGCTGCAGCGAAGGCGGCCCGGTCGTGACCGTGGTCGAGCACGAAGGCCTGGATCTTCCTGCTCTCCAGCGTTTCCTGTCGGAATCCGGAGTCGGTCTCGACGGTGAGCTGCGCGCGGAACTCATCTCCGGCGGCAAATCGAACCTCACCTACGGGATCTTCGACGACACGTCGAAATGGGTTCTCCGCCGTCCGCCCACCGCGGGTCTGACACCCTCCGCACACGATGTGGCCCGAGAATTCCGCATCACCTCGGCGCTGCAGGACAGCGGAGTCCCGGTTGCGCGGACGGTCGCGCTGTGCGAGGACGACGCAGTGATGGGTGCGCCCTTCACCGTCGTCGAGCACATCGACGGCCGCGTCATCCGCAGCAAGGACGATCTCGACACGCTGACCGACGACGAGATCACGGGCTGCACCGACGAACTCGTTCGCATCATTGCTGCGCTGCACAACGTCGACTTCGTCGCGGTGGGTCTCGGCGAACTCGGTCGCCCCGACGGATATGTCACGCGGCAGGTGAAGCTGTGGGCCGGCCAGTGGGGCCGCGTCAAGACCCGGGAACTTCCCGACCTCGACCGCCTCCATGCCACCCTCGCCGACGCGATTCCCGAATCACCCGCGCCGTCGATCGTGCACGGCGACTACCGGATCGACAACACCATCCTCGACAAGAACGATGCGAGCAAAATTGCCGCAGTGGTGGATTGGGAACTGTCGACGCTCGGTGATCCGCTCACCGATCTCGCGTTGATGTGCGTCTACCGGCACCCGGCGCTCGACGACGTGCTCGGCTTCCCAGCCGCGTGGACGAGCTCCCGGCTGCCGGCCGACAACGACCTCGTTCAGCGCTACGCCGTGGCCTCCGGTCGCGAGATCGCACACTGGGACTTCTACATGGGTCTCGCGTATTTCAAACTCGCAGTGATCGCGGAAGGGATCAACCACCGGTGGCGCGTCGGCGCGACCATCGGTGAGGGTTTCGACAAAGCAGGAGAAGCGGTTCCGGCGCTCGTCGCAGCCGGACTGGATGCAGTGAAGGGAGCGTTCTCGTGACTGCGAGTGCACTGGTCACCGGAGCGTCGCGCGGCATCGGGCTGGGTGTCGCGCTGAGGCTCGCCGAGCAGGGCTATGCCCTGACGATCTCGGCGCGCGGCGAGGAGCGGCTCGAGAAGGCGGCCGCACACCTGCGCGAGGCGGGTGCCTCGGAGGTGCGCGCGGTCGCTGCGGATCTCGCCGATCCCGAAGCACCGGCACGGGTGGTGGGCGCGCACGAAGAATCGTTCGGCACGATGCGTGCGCTGATCCTCAACGCCGGCGTCGGCACTGCGGGTGCGATCGCGGACTTCCCGGCGCGACGCTTCGACAAGACGCTCGCGGTGAACCTTGCTGCACCGTTCGCGCTGCTCCAGGCTTCGCTGCCGTTGCTGCGGGCAGCTGCTGCAGCCGATCCCGCCCGGGGCGCGAAGGTGGTGGCGTTGTCGTCCATCACCGGTGTCTATGCCGAAGCCGGACTCGCTGCCTACGGGGCGACGAAGGCCGCGCTGATCTCCCTGGTCGAGACCCTCAATCTCGAGGAGTCCGGCAACGGGGTCTCCGCGTCGGCGATCGCGCCGGCCTACGTCGACACCGACATGTCCGACTGGATCAAGGAGAAGATCCCCGCCGAGTCGATGCTCGAGGTGAACGACGTCGTCGAATTGGTCGACGCGCTGCTCAAGTTGTCGTCGCGGGCGGTGCTGCCGCGGCTGGTGCTCAGCCGCGCGGGATCGAGCATGTACGAGGCCTGACGAATCGGCGGTGTCCCGACCCCCTCCCCCCTTTGTGAGCGAATGGCTCACTCGTCTCCGTAGTCGAGACGGGTGAGCCATTCGCTCAGTTGGGGTCCATGTCTTCGACACGGGCAGGTGCGGGCAACCTCACGTTTCCACCGACCCGTGCGTCTACCTCGTGAAGACCTTGCACCGGATGGAAGGATCGAAGCCGTGACCGCATCACGAACCCACACCGTGATCGACTCGCCGATCGGCGAGCTGACCCTCGTGAACACCGACGGCATGCTGTCGGGCCTGTACATGTCCGATCACCAACCGGCACCCGACGCCACCACCTTCGGGCCACAGACGTCCGAGGGGTTCGACGAGGCCGTCGGGCAACTTCGCGAGTACTTCGACGGCACACGGACGACGTTTACGTTCCCGATAGCGCCGGTCGGCACGGAGTTCCAGCGCACCGTGTGGACGGCCCTCCGGGCGATCGAATACGGAACCACGTCGACGTATGGGGAAGTCGCGGCATCGATCGGCCGGCCCACCGCGGTCCGGGCGGTCGCGGCGGCCAACGCACGGAATCCGCTGAGCATCATCGTTCCGTGTCATCGCGTCATCGGCAGCGGCGGGCGGCTTACCGGGTATGCAGGGGGAGTCGAACGCAAACAGTTCCTCCTCGAACAAGAGGCGCGGATCGCCCATGCCCCCACGCCGTCCTGATGCGCACCTGCCACCGTTCGAGCGGGTCGTCGCCGACCACGGCCCGACGGTGCTCCGGGTATGCCGCGCCATGCTCAGCGCCGCCGACGCCGACGACGCATGGTCGGAGACGTTCCTGGCTGCTCTGCGTGCCTATCCGGATCTGAAGCCGGGTGCCAACATCGAGGCATGGCTCGTGACCATCGCTCATCGCAAGGCCATCGACGTCCACCGCGTGCACGGGCGAACACCGGTACCCACCGAGACGCTGCCCGAGCGCGCCTCGACCACCGACCTCCCCGGCACCGGCGACGATGAACTGTGGGGCGAGGTCGCGGCATTGCCGTTCACCCAGCGGGCCGCGCTCGTCTACCACTACCTCGGAGGAATGCCGTACGCGGAGATCGGTGAACTTCTCGGCAACACCGCAGAGGCCGCGCGCCGCGCAGCCTCCGACGGTCGTGCAGCGTTGCGACGTCGCTACAGCACAGAGACAGGGAGCGTGAAATGACCTTTCCGATGCCACCGGTCTCGACGCCCGACCTCGCATGGCTACATCAGCGGCTCACGATCGACGCCGAAGCTGCAGGCCTCCTCGACGTCGCGTACCGAATCCTCGACACCCCCGTCGGCCCGCTGCTGCTCGCGGCAACCGAGGCGGGACTCGTGAGGGTGGCGTATGTCGTCGATGGCCTGGACGACGTGCTCGGCGAACTCGCCGCGCGGATCAGTCCTCGGATCCTCGAATCTCCGGCACGGCTCGACACCGCGGCAGCTCAGCTCGACGAGTACTTCGAGGGTGCTCGGTCGTCGTTCGATCTGCCTCTCGATCTCAGACTCGCGACCGGGTTCCGTCGCGACGTGATCACGCACCTACCCGACATTGCCTACGGACATACGGCCAGCTACGCGGAGGTCGCGGCGGCGGCCGGCAGCCCCAGAGCGGTGCGCGCTGTGGGTACGGCGTGCGCGAAAAATCCGCTGCCGGTGGTCATTCCCTGCCATCGGGTGGTGCGCAGCGACGGCGGGATCGGGCAGTATGCAGGGGGAGTCGACGCGAAACGGATCCTGCTGAGTCTCGAGACCGCGGCATGACCACGCTGCGATTGCCGTTGACACCGCCGTTCGCTGCGTCGGCGATGCTCGATGCGCTGCGGAGTCACACCGTTGCAGGATACGAACGGCACGACGCACAGACCCGCACCCACAGCCGTGCGGTCGGGGGTCGCGGAGGTCCCGCGGTCGTGTCGGTGACGTTCGGGGACGATCCGGAAGCCGCGCACCTCACTGCGCGGATCGATGCCACCGATAATCGAGATGTTGCCGAACTCGAACGGTGCATTACCGCCTGGCTCGACCTCGACGCGGAGTCGGCCGCGATCGACGCCGTGCTGGGCACAGACCCGTTGCTCGCGCCGTTCGTGTCGGCGAGGCCCGGTCTGCGCGTGCTCGGTGCCACCGACTGGTTCGCCACCGCCGTGCAGACAGTGATCGGGCAACAGGTGAGTCTCGCGGCGGCCGCGACCTTCACGTCGAGACTCGTTGCTGCATATGGTGAACCTGCGTCAGCCGGGTTGCGGTGCTTCCCGACACCGCAGCGTCTCGCGGGTGTGGACCCGGACGAACTGAAGGCGACGGTGCGGGTCACGGGTGCGCGTTCCCGCACGGTGCACGCACTCGCGACCGCCGCGGCCGACGGACTCGACGCGACGCCGACCGCCGACTTCCGAACAGAACTGCTGGCCCTACCGGGAATCGGACCGTGGACCGTCGACTACCTGTCGCTGCGTGCACTCGGAGACCGCGACGCGTATCCCTCCGGCGACCTGGTGCTGCGCCGAGCGTTGGGAGGCATCACCGCCGGTGAGGCGACCACGCGCGCCGAACCCTGGCGGCCGTGGCGCGCTTACGCCGTATCGCACCTGTGGGCCTCCGCCGCCTACTCGAGAGGCCTCGGTCCCTGAGAGTAACGGCCGGCCGGCGAGATCGTCGCCGACGCTCAGCTGGCGAGATGCCGGTATGAATCGCGGTGTTCCGGCGCGACGATCGCCTCCAACACAAACCGCAATTGCGCGTGTGCGTATGTCTCCGCGGTGAATTTGGGTGCGAAGTGCCAGTGCTTGAGTGACCATCCATGCGCGATCATCATCAGATCGAACGACATGAGGTCGACATCGAGGTCGTTCATGAGCCCGGCCTCCACGCCGTCTTCGAGGGCATCCCGCAGTGGTGCCGACGTGGTCACCTCGAGTTCCTTGAGGGTGTCGCGTCCGCGCTGGTCGAGGGTCCGGCTCTCCCTGTAGGTGAGGGCGACGGCGTGGAGGTTCTCGTCGACGATCTGCACGTAGCGGTGAAAACCGGCGGCCAGCCTCTCGATCGGGTCGCTGCCGGCCGCGTCCATGGCGGGTGCGATGCGGTCGCGGAATTGATCGAGGATGTCCACGATCGTGGCGAGGAGGATCTCCTCCTTGCCGCCGAAGTACTTGTAGATGAGGCCGACACTGACTTTCGCTTCGTCGGCGAGCGCCTGCATCGACATTTGGTGGAATCCGGTGCGTTGCATCACTACGACGGCGGCGTCGAGTACCTGCCGTCGGCGCGAACTCGCACGGACGGCGCGCACCGCCTCTTCGACCTGCACTCCCGCGCTGTCCTTGGCCACGTCGGCTCCTCCCGATCGGCGGGCCACCGCCGATCGGGTCCACCGTAGGCCACGAGCCGGTCTTCTCGGCTACCGGCGCGCAATTTCGCTTGCGACGCCATGGGGTGCGACGGCACATGTCCCTTGACAGAGTGACCCGTGACACATTACTGTCCTGCTTCGTGAATGAATGAACATTCACGAAGCGCGAATTTATATTCACCGACGTCGTCGAGGGTTGATTCCGACTCGGCGCACCCTCCCCACCGCGCACCATCCCCACTGGACACATGGAGCCCCCATGCCCTCTGCCCCGACCGACTGGACCAGTCCGCAGCACCGGCGCTCGGTGACGTGGATCGTCGCGCTGGCGACCGCGGCTCTCGCCTTCGACGGATACGACCTGGTCGTATACGGCACGATCCTGCCGATCCTCATGGCCGACCCAACTCAACTGGGCCCGGTGTCTGCAGAACAGGCAGGCGCACTGGGCTCATATGCCCTGATCGGAGTTATGGTCGGTGCCTTGCTTGCCGGCGCTGTCGGCGACCGCATCGGGCGCCGGAAACTCCTCTTGATCTCCATCGCGTGGTTCTCCCTCGGTATGGGTGCTGCTGCGATGACCCACACAACTGCAGCGTTCGGCATCATGCGCATGCTCACCGGCATCGGCCTGGGCGGACTCCTCGCGACCGCCGGTGCCGTCGTCGCCGAGTTCGCGCCCGCAAGCAAGAAGAACGTGTACAACGCCATCGTCTACTGCGGGGTTCCCTTCGGCGGCGTCGTGGCGGCTCTGCTCGCGATGCTGCTGCGGGATTCGATCGGCTGGCGGGGTCTGTTCTGGATCGGAGCGCTGCCCCTCATCATCCTTCTCCCGCTGGTGGCGTGGAAGATACCCGAGTCGCCGCGGTGGCTCGTGTCACGCGGCCGCGCCGACGAGGCCCGCGCGATCGCGACCGCTACCGGTATTCCCTCGCCGACCCCGGAGGAACTCGTCGTCGAACGGGCCGGTGTCGACAAGGTGGGCTTTGCCGCGCTGGTGACCCGGCGGTACGCGTTGGGTACAGCTCTGCTCGGCCTCATGAGCTTCGGTGGCATCATGCTCACCTACGGGCTCAACACGTGGCTGCCGAAAATCATGGAGAACGTGGGTTTCGACGCGAAGAACTCGCTCGCGTTCCTTCTGGTACTCAACGGTGGCGCGATCGCCGGCGGCATGCTCGCATCCCGAGTGGCCGACCGTACCGGCCCGCAACGGGTCATCGTGGCCACCTTCCTCTTGGCAGTCCTCTCGATCGTCGTCCTCACGATGAACATGCCGCTCTGGGTTCTGCTCGCTGCGGTGGCAGCGGCCGGTATCGGTGGAATCGGCACGCAGATCCTCATCTACGGATTCGTCGCCAACTACTATTCGACGAATGCACGTGCTGCAGGTATCGCGTGGTGTGCCGGGTTCGGCCGGCTCGGCGGGATCTTCGGCCCCATCATCGGCGGACTGATCCTAGGTGCCGGGCTGGGTAGTAACGTTGCCCTCTACATCTTCGCGGGTGTGGCACTGATCGGAGCGGTCCTGACCGCGCTCGTGCCCGCGCGGCGCACCGCTGCGGCACCCGGCCGGGTGGACACGGTAACGGACATGGAACCCGACGCCGTCCGGTCGTGATGCGCGACGCGAGGGCCGGTATCACCGTGTGATACCGGCCCTCGCGCGTGTGGTCTCGGGTACGGTCGTAGAACGGTGCGCCACCGGGGAGGGCTCGAACTCGCCCTCGCGTGCGACTTCCGCGTCGCGGGTGAGTCCGTGAAACTGGGTCCTGCCGGAGGTGGGTATCGGAATGCTACCCGGTTCCGTTGGCACCCAACATCTTACGAGGCTCGCCGGTCCGTGCCGTGGCACACCGCATCACTCTCGGCGCCGAACTGGTCAACGGTGCGCAGGCAGAGAAGCTCGGGATCATGCACTCGGCGACGTCGAAGACGAGGGGCGTGCGCTGGCCGATCGTCTCGCAGCTGTGAGGTCGACGAGATCACGCGCTTGATCGAGACACCGGAGACAGCCGGTCTGCCGGAGGCATTCGTCGCACGCGCCCGCTGACCGTGCTACATGCCGTTTCCGGCAGCACCGTGGTTGCCGGACTCGTCGGCATAACAGGTGCGGACCGACGTCGACATGGGAAACCGGACGTCGGTCGCGCCGAACATCAACCGAGTTGCCGCCTCGACCGACGCCTCGATGTGCGCGGCCGCGGCATCGGCATGTCGTGTGTGCACCATCACCTCATCGTGTTGGAAGAACACCAGTTTGCCGTCCTGGCCGTCCGGTGCCGCCGTGAGCCGGCGACGAAGTTCGGCCAGCACGCACAACGCCCATTCCGCGGCCGTGGCCTGGACGACAAAATTGCGGGTGAATCGCCCGCGGGCGCGTGTGTCCCCGTGCGTGAGAAACTCAGGTTCCGTTGGGGGACAGGCGCGCCCGAGCCACGAATGCACCACCTCCCCGCGCTCTCCGGTGCGGGCTGCACGTTCGACGAATTCGACTGCGTCGGGGAAGCTTCTCCGCAACACTGTCAGTAGCGCACGGGAATCACCGGAGGTCGCGCCGTACAGCACACCGAGCACCGCGACCTTCGCTTTCGCACGGTCACCACCGAATGCTGCCGCCGCAACCGGTGCGTACAGGTCGTCGCTGCCTGCGGCAGCGACCATGCGGGGGTCTCCCGACATGGCGGCGAGGATACGAGGTTCGAGCTGCCCGGCGTCGGCGATGACGAAGGTATGACCGGGGTCGGCGACCACGCTCGACCGCAACGCTTTGGGGATCTGCAGAGCGCCACCACCGCGGCTCGCCCACCTCCCCGAGACGACGGCACCCGGCACGTAGACGGGGCGGAAACGGTTGTCGTGCACCCATGTGTCGAGCCAACTCCAACCGTTGGTGCTGTACAGCTTCGACAGGTCGCGGTGCCTCAACAACAATGGCACCGCGGGATGGTCGAGTTCGCGCAGCACGTGCTTGCGTGTCGACGACAGTTCGATGCCCTCGCGGCGGAACGCGTCGAGCACCTCGACATGCGATGCCGGGTTCACGGGCCGGCCGAACACGGCCTGAATCTCTGCGATCACCTCGGCGATCCGAGAGGGTGGTTCGTAGCCGAGGGGGCGTCGGCCGAGGGTGCGCTCCAGTAGGTCGCGGTGCACGTCGGCGGAGAACGGCAACCCGCCGAACCCCATTTCGGCTGCAGCGAGTGTCCCCGCAGATTCGGCAGCCACAAGCAGATCGAGACGTCGATCGGTGGCCGTGCGACGACGTTGCTCGACGAATCGCTCGATCACGGTGGCGATGTCGACGCCGGGCGCCGCGTCGAACAGCCCCGGGCGTTCGTCCACCGGTTCCTCGACGGGATCCGGCGGGATCCCGTCGCGCGTGTTCAGAATTGCGGCGGTGGTCGCCAGATCATGGCACCGCTGAACCCGCACACCGGCGCGCAGCAGATCCGGGTACACGGTTGCGGTGGAGGTCCACACCCAGCGTGGGCTGCGGGACGCTTCGAGTTCCGCAACGGTCGCCGCGAGGTCGCGACACTCATGGGATTCGCCCACCTGGGCACCCGCGTCGTCGACCAGGGCGATGGTGCCGCCCCGCACACCTCTGCTCTCGGAGGGATGGGGGACGACGACGGCACGCACCGCCCTAGTCTGCGCTATCGGCCACAGAGCTGCTGCCGTCTGCCAGCAGTTCGGCGGAGCGGTGGAATCCCCGACGGTCGTACAGCCACGTCACGATCGCCCCGAGCGCCACGCCGACACCGAGCCCGACGAATGTCATCGCGACGCCGTGTGTCAATCCTGCCGCGCCGTGACCGTCGAAGTAGAGGATCGCGCGTGTGGCGATGTAGATCTGGTGCATCGGCTCGAACGTGGACAGCCACTCGAACATCTTGGGCATCGCCTCGATCGGGACAGTGCCACCGGACGACGGCAGCCCGAGCACGATGAAGATGAACAGGTTCACGAGCAGACCTGCGGATCCGAACACGGACATCACCGACACCGAGGTGATGCCGACCGCGCTGATCGCGAGTGCTCCGTATTCCCACATCAGCAGGGCTCGCGGAACGGGCATACCGAGTGCTGTGGCGATCCACAGATACAGCGCCGACACGATCAACGACAGGACGACGATGATTCCCCATTTGATGAACAACACCGTCAAACGGGACATGCGGGTGGTCTCTTTGTTGATATAGAGCGGACCGTATTCGGTGGGGATGAACCCGAGAGCTGTGTCGACGAGGGTGTTGACGATCGTGGCGCCGGTGAATCCCGCGAGGATCAGCAGCAGCGTGAAGTAGAACGCGGACAGGCCGGCGCCGGTGCCGTCGGGTAGCGGTTTGTGTTCGACGTTGAGGACGTTGATCGGTTCCTGGAGCGTGAGCAGGCTTCCGCCCGACAACTGCAGGTCTGGTGCGGTCTCGGCGAGGGTGTTCGTGACCTGGGTGGTGAGCTGTTCCCCGACAGTGTCGTTGACCTGGGTCATGGCGGTGTCGCTGATCATGCCGACGATGCCGGTCGCGAACGTTCCGGTCCGGGGATTCGAGTAGACGGTGATGATCGGCTTTTCGATGTCGCCGGGCACGACGCTGCCTTGCGCAAGAATCGAGGTGCGTTTGGTGAAGTCGCTGGGGATCACGATCGCGCCGTACAACGACCCGGTGTCGAGACCGGAGTTGGCCGCGGAGATGCCCATCTCCTGCATGTCGATCTCTGCCGGATCGATACCGTCCAGGACCGCGGCGGTGATCTCGTTTCCGAGGTTCCGTGGTTCGTCGTCGCCGGGCATGACGTCACCGACGTCCTGGTTGACGATCGCCATGGGGAACTCGCGCAGGTTGTCCGCCGGACTGACCATGCTCGCGAGGTAGAAGTACCCGAGCGCAGACATCACTGCAGTTACGACGACGAGCGGCGCGAGCCAGAATCGAGGCCCCCGCAGTGTCTTGCGGTGGGGATCGGTCGCGGTACCTGTTGAACTCACCCATTGATTGTGCACACGAGTGTGCGAAATTGTGCCCGATGGGCGGGACGAAGTGCTCGAGAGCACGGCGCCGGACGGCTGGGGTGAGGCTCACGTCGGTCGGTGAGGCAGACCCACGGAGCTGCTGTGGACCTGGGGCTTGTCGCGTCGGCGTGCACTTCGGGTATGTGCCCGTTGCAATAGTGTGTGACGCACACTATCGTGTGACGTGTGATCGATCCTGAGATCTTCGCCGGCCACAGTCAAGAAGTGCGACGAGGTTCCGTCGTCGTCGCGAGTCTCCTGATGCTGCGCACCCCCGGGTACGGCTACGGCCTGCTCGAAGCGCTGGCCGCTGCAGGCGTCGCCGTCGATGCCAACACGCTCTATCCGCTGTTGCGGCGCCTCGAGAAGCAGGGCCTTCTCGTCAGCGAGTGGAACACCGATGAGGCACGTCCACGCAAGTTCTATCGGACCTCCGAGGCAGGGGAGCAACTTGCGGCGGTTCTGCTCGACGAGTGGACCGCCCTCGGACGCAGCCTGAGGACGATCGATTCCCACACCGAAGGAGATGTGCGATGACACTCACCACACTCACCGATCGTTACGTCGCCACGACGTTGCGCAGAATCCCCGCCGACAAACGCGACGACATCGATCGTGAACTGCGCGGGTCGATCGCAGACGCTGTCGATGCGCGGGTCGAATCCGGCGCCGACCCGGTCGAGGCCGAGACCGAGGTGCTCACCGAGCTCGGCGATCCCGACCGGTTGGCGGCCGAATACATCGGGCGGCCGCTGTACCTGATCGGGCCCGGTCTCTATCTCGACTGGCGCCGGCTGCTCTCGGTTCTGCTGTGGATCGCGCCGCTTCCCGGGGCTGTTGTGCTGGTCCTCGACCTCCTCGACGACGCGTCTCCCGGAGAGGCGATCGCGTCAGGTCTCTGGACGACGGCGATGGTGGCGCTGCAGATCGCGTTCTGGACGACCTTGGTCTTCGGCGTCCTGGAACGCAACGGGCATCGACGCGGAAACCTCACCGGGGAATGGACGGTGGAGAGGTTGCCGGAGACAGATCCGAACAATCGGGTGTCGCTCGGCGACACGGCCTGGACGATCGCACTTCTTGTTGTCGGGATCGCGGCAGTGGTTCTGCAGCGCAGCTTCTCGGCCTACCGGTATGCCGACGGATCCTCGATCCCGATCCTTGATCCCGACCTGTGGTCGTTCTGGCTGCCCGCCCTCATCGTCGTGCTGGCACTCAGCGCTGTGTTCGAGATCGTCAAGTATGTCGTCGGGCACTGGACCACCGCGCTCGCTGTCGTCAACACAGTGCTCAACCTGCTGTTCACCATCCCACTGGTCTGGCTCGCGTCGGTCGACCGGCTGTTCGAGCCCGACTACTTCGAGGCGGCGTTCGGCGACACCGGCGACTCGATGCGCGCAGCGAACACCATCGTCATCGTCGTTGCAATCGGGGTGGCGGTGTGGGAGATCGGCGAAGGTTGGTGGAAGGTGCTGCGCTCCCGCTGATCGCTCATTCCTCGACGGCAGGGACGACGGTCGCGGGATCGTCGTCGCTCGCCGCTGCGAGCGACGGGAGTGCCGCGCCGATCAGGTACGGCAGACTGAGAGGGCTCGCGAAACCGAGCGCCGCAGGCGCGGTGGTACCGAACTCGCCGAGGTAGACGGTGCGGTCGGAACTCACCACATCCAGTGATTGGAAGAGTTCGTCGTCCGCCAGCGTTTCGGCCGTCGCGCCCACGACGATGAGGTTCTCCTGGTCGAGCAGGTCGTAGCGTTCGGGGCCGACTTCGCCGGTGACCGCTGGAGTCGCGAAACCGAGGTCGGAGAAGAACCGATTGCGCGGATCCCCGGCCTCGAGAATGTAGAACGATCCGTCGTCCATGTGCAGCGCAACGGCGGCGGTGCGGCCCTCGAACTGCGGATTCGCCTCGACCGCGTCTCTGAAGTCCTGCTCGACGTCGGCGCGGAGTTGCTCTGCCTCTGCACGCGCGCCCATCGCGTCGCCGATCGCCGCGAGTTGTTCCTGCCACGACGGAGTGGAGGTGCCGTCGCCGGCCTCGAGATCGCCCACCATCGGTGCGATCTGGGAGAGCGTGTCGTACTGGTCCGGTTCGAGCACTGAATAGGTGCCGAGGATCAGGTCGGGCCCCAGCGCCGCCACCTGCTCGGCGTTTACCTCGAGCCCACCGACCTCGGGAATCTCCTGCCCGTCGAGTTGCTCCTGAGCCCACGGGCGGTTCCGGTAGTCGAATCCCATGTACTCGCGGGTGCCCACCGGAATCCGGCCGAGTGCGAGGACGAAGTCCTGGTCGTTGAAGCCCACCGTCACGATCCGTTCGGGCTGTTCTTCGATGGTGACGGTGCCGTATTTGTCGGTGACCTCGACAGGGAAGGCGCCCTCCGCGCCATCGCCCGACTCGGGGCCGGTGGAATCGTCCGAGGTTCCGCAGGCGGTCAGTATCAGTGCCGCGGCGGTGGTGAGTACGAGTGCGACACGCATGCGCGATATCCCTTCGTCCGCAGATCGCGAAATCGTTCCCGGATACGGGCAGCGTACTCACTTCGTGTCTCAGTGCAGGAGATCTCCGAGAGATCTCGCTGCCGCCGCAACGGCCGCACCGATCCGTGCTTCGTCGGTGGCATCGAAGACCGAGACACCTACCGCTGCCTGTGCCCCGCCGACGCGGCGGGGGACACCGGCGGAGATACCGATGGTGGTGGAGACGACCTCGCCCGCAGAGATCGCGTATCCGAGTCGACGTGCTCGGTCGACTTCTGGACGCTCGTCGGCTGTCGGTGGCAGCGTCGACAAGATGGCCAGGCCCGCGGAGCCGCGATTGACCGGATGGACCTGTCCGGGACGAAAAGCGATGTGGACCTGCGATCGTCGCGGCTCGATCACCATCATCGCTCGGACGGTGGTGTCCGATTCGCGGACGACGAGGTGGGCGGTCGCTTCCACGGTGTCGGCGAGATCTTCGAGGATCGGGCGCGCGAGCGTGCGCAGATCCTGTTCGACCGATTCCGACAGAGTGACGAGTCCGGCTCCGAGCGAGATCCGCTTGTACTCGTCGCGGCGGCACAAGCGGTGCGCTTCGAGGGTTCGGATCAGCCGATGGGCCACCGTCCGGTGCACGCCGATGCATTCGGCAATCTCACTGACGGACAACCCGTTCGGGTGCGCAGCCAGTAGCTCGAGGATCTCGAGACCGTTGTGAAGTGTCTTCGACATGCCCGAATCCGGCTCGATCCGCGCCATGTCGAACGCCCGCATAGGCGCAGCCTCATCCTGCGTTTGGGTCATCTCGCCCCGTACCTCCTTGACGTCTGTGAACTGTAACACCTAGCATTATCGTTAATCGCACGGATAGTGCGATTATCGCACACATACGAATGGGTTTCCACGACATGACACGCATTGACAACGGTGTCGACGCGGCGCTGCTCGCGCAGGTCCATCAGCTCTACGGACTGCAGAGCCACCTCATCGACGGTGGCTCCGCGCGGGCATGGGCGGAGACGTTCACGCCCGACGGCGAGTTCTGCTCACCCAGCTATCCGGCGCCCGTCTCCGGTACCGACAATCTCGAGGCTTTCGCCGGGCGGTTCTACTCCGGCGCGCACGATGCCGACGAGGTCCACCGTCACGTCGTCACCAACGTGGCGGTCGACAGAATCGACGACGACACCCTGCGCGTCCGGGCGTATCTGCAGATCGTGGCCACCGCCCGCGCCGGCGACTCGCGCCTCGTCCGATTCACCACGATCGACGACCGAATCGTCCGGCACGGCGACACGTGGCTCGTCGACCGCCGCACCGTCGCTCGCGACGACGCATGAACCACCGTCGCTCGCGACGACGCAAGAACTCGGTGTTGTTGTAACCCACTTTGTTTCGTACTTACGGAGGAATTTCCACGATGACCACTGATGCTCAGAACCCGGGTCGTACCGTCACCTCTCAGATCATCGCGCAGTACCCGGAGATGGCCGGCAAGGTCGCCGTCGTCACCGGAGCCGCACGCGGAATGGGGGCACAGTTCGCCCGTGGTCTCGCCTCGCGCGGCGTCAACGTCGTCGGTGGTGACATCAACGACGTCCAGATGAAGGAGACCGCCGAGCAGATCAACGCCGAGCTCGCGGCCGAGTCCCTCGCCGAGACTCCCGGCATCGTGGTCGGCGCGCGTATCGACGTCACCGATCCTGCCGAGCACGAGGCGCTCGCTCAGGTCGCGCTGCAGGAGTTCGGCTGGATCGACTTCTGGATCAACAACGCCGGCATCTTCCCGTTTGCGCTCGCCGACGAGATCTCGAAGGAGCAGATCGCAGCCACGCTCGACGTCAACGTCGAGGGTGTCCTCTTCGGTGCGCAGGCCGCGGCGCGGCACATGCAGCCGGGCAGCGCGATCGTCAACATGTCGTCGGTGTCGGCGCTGCGCGTGCGCAAGGGGCGCGGTGCCTACTGCGCGTCGAAGGCTGCTGTCGCGCATCTCACCGAGTCTCTCGCAGTCGAATTCGGCGACAAGGGAATTCGTGTCAACTCGATCGCTCCGGGCTACATCGACACCGAGATGACCCGCTGGGTGCAGGAGGATCCGGCAGCGCTGAAGCACGCACTCGACGTCGTGCCGCTGCACCGTCTGGGCTCGCCGGAAGAGGTCTTCGGTCCGCTCCTGTTCCTCCTGTCCGACAGTGCCCGCTACGTCACGGGACACTCGATCGCGGTCGACGGTGGCTCACGCCATGTCTGATCCGGTCCTGGAAACCGTGACGTACCCGTCGGTCGTTCTCGTCACGGGCGCGGCTGCGGGTATGGGCGCCAACCACTCTCGTGTGCTCGCGGCCCGCGGTGCTCATGTGTGCCTGGCCGACGTGGCAGATACCTCCGCGGTCGTCGAGGAGATCGAAGCTGCGGGGGGTTCCGCGTCGGCCTACACGCTCGACGTCGCCGACTCGGCGTCGTGGACCCGGGTGGTGAACGAGATCAGTTCTCGGCATGGGGCACTCGGTGGACTGGTCAACAACGCCGGGATCTCGCGGCGGCTCGAGTTCATGGATACCCCGGACGATGTCTGGGAATCCACGATGCGTATCAATCTGTTCGGTCCCTTCTACGGCATGAAAGCCGTTGCGCCCCTCATGCGCGACAGCGGCGGCGGCTCCATCGTCAACATCTCCTCGATCTCCGGGCAGATCGGCTACTTCTCTCCGGCCTACTCGTCGAGCAAGTGGGGAGTGCGGGGCCTGTCGAAATCGGCAGCAGGTAATTTCGCGAAGTGGGGAATCCGAGTCAACTCGGTGCACCCCGGGCTGGTCGGGACGTCGCTGCTGGGAGGGGCGGACGCATTCGTCGGTGCCGCTCTCGAGAGCGTTCCGGTCGGGCGGATGGCGACGGTCGACGAGATCACCGACGCCGTGATGTTCCTGCTCTCGGATCGGTCCACGTACATGACCGGCAGTGAGGTCACCGTCGACGGCGGGATGACCTCCAACGGCCTCTACCACCGCATCATCGCGGAGACGGGAGATCAACTGTCATGAGCGACGACATCATCGACGTCGTGGTGATCGGCGGCGGCGGCGCGGGCCTCGCTGCGGCGGTCTCTGCCGCCGAAGCCGGCGCGAGCGTTCTGCTGTTCGAATCCGAAACGGAACTGGGCGGGTCGACGCAGTTGTCGGCCGGGCTCTTCACGGCTGCAGGGACGAGCGTGCAGGCAGGACTCGGCATCGAGGACACCGCCGACAAGTTCTTCCAGCACTACATGGACCTCAACCACTGGATCCTCAACCCCGGTCTCGTCCGGGCGTTCTGCGACAACGCCGGTCCCACTCTCGAGTGGCTCCTCGAACTCGGTGTGGAGATCCCGGCGCGGGTGTCGTCGAATGCCCACATGCCGGGCCTGTGCCAGGCCGGGGTCGAGGACGTGTGGCGCGGCCACGTGCCGAAGGACCAGGGTTACGGACTCGTCCAGACGCTCGACCGGGCCCGCCGCGCCCATGGCGTCGAGGCGATCCTCGCCACCCGGGTGCAGCGCCTGCTCGTCGAGGGCGGTCGGGTCGTCGGTGTCGTCGCGGATGATATCGAGGTCCGCGCGCACTCCGTGGTCGTGGCGTCCGGCGGATTCGCACAGAGCACTGAACTGCTCGAGCAGTACTACCCGTACCCTCTCGCCGCGGGCGAGTCGTTGTTCGTGGTCGCCGCACCCGGTAGCCGCGGTGATCATCTCCGGTTCGGCGAGCAGATCGGGTCCGCGGTCGTCGGCAAGGACTGGGGCTTGACCATGCCCACCGCCTACTTCCAGCGCTACCACCACTGGCAGGCGGGGTTCCCGCCCAAATCGCGGATCTACGTCAACAAGGCCGGTCGCCGGTTCATGGACGAGGATGCCTCGTACGCCGTGTCGGGTGGTCTCATGGACGCGCAGGACGGGCCCGTGTGGGCGATCTTCGATGAGAAGGCGCGTACGGAGCTCCCCGCCGGTTACGCCGACTGGGACGCCGAGCGCGTCGCGGCGGAAGCCGACGCGGGGCGTACTGTGCGCGCAGGTACCCTCGTCGAACTCGCAGGGCTGATCGGCGTGCCCGTGCCCGCGCTGGTGGCCACCGTGACCCGGTGGAACTCCCAGCTCCCGAACGGTGTCGACGACGATTTCCTGCGCCACCGCACCCTTGCGAACAAGGGCTCGACCTCCGATCCCGACCCCGTCGCGCAGGGACCGTTCTACGCGGTGCGTATGCTGCCCGCCGAACTGGTCTGTACGCACGCGGGGCTCGAGATCAATCAGAACGCCGAAGTTCTCGACACGATCGGGAACGTCGTCCCCGGCCTGTATGCGGCCGGAGAAGCGGGAGCCGGGATCCTCGGCCTCCGCTATGTGGGTGGCGGAAACGCCGTCGCCAACGCATTGACCATGGGGCGCATCGCCGGCCGCAACGCGGCACGGGCGTCCTCCGTCGGCTCCACGCCGCCGTCTGAACTCGGGACAGCCGGCGTCTGACGCCCGCCTGTCCCCTCGAACCACTAAGGACACACCATGCTTGGATCCGACGCGGCAACGGCCGCGGAAAGGCCGCCGCACGCAGACCCCGCACCGAAGAAACAGTCGACGGCCACGGTCATCCGCGCGGCGGTCGTGGGTACCGTCGTCGAGTACTACGACTTCGGTATCTACGGCTACATGGCAACGATGGTTGCCACGCTGTTCTTCGTCTCGGAGAACGACACGGCCGCTCTGCTGGGGACCTTCGCGGCCTTCGCGGTGGCCTTCTTCCTGCGGGTGCCCGGCGGCATCGTCTTCGGTCACATCGGCGACAGATACGGACGTAAGACCGCGCTGTCGTGGACCATCCTGCTGATGGTGGTGGCGACGGCGGCCATGGGTCTGATGCCCACCTACGCCACCCTCGGCGTGTGGGCGACCGTCCTGCTCGTGCTGGCCCGCTGTCTGCAGGGCTTCGCAGCCGGCGGTGAGCTCGGAGGTGCCAACGCGTTCGTGTCCGAATCCGCACCGGCACGGTGGCGTGCGACGCAGACCTCGATGGTCAACTCCGGCACGTACCTCGGTTCTCTGGTGGCGTCGCTCGTCGCACTCGGTATCACGTCGACCTTCTCGGAGGAGCAGATCCTCGAGTGGGCTTGGCGCATCCCGTTCCTGCTCAGCGTCGTGATCGGTGTCATCGGCGTCTGGATCCGTAACCACCTCGAAGACACCCCGCAGTTCGAGGAGATGGCGGAGAAGGGCGAAACGAAGAAGCTGCCCGTCGTGGAACTCCTGAAGACCTCCGGCGGAAGCGTCCTCAAGATCATCATGCTCGGGGCGCTCATCGTCGGCGGCTACTACGTCGCGTCGGTCTACGCGGCGACGTACTTGCAGACCGAAGGTGGACAGACGTCGTCGGCGGCGTTCCTGTCGACGTCGCTCGCGCTGGTCCTGGGCGTGATCACCCTGCCGATCTCCGGCTACATGGCCGACAAATACGGACGTAAGCCGGTGTTGTTCGCCGGTAGCCTCGCTGCGGCGGTGCTCGGCGTCCCGATGTTCATGTTGATGGCAGGCGGAACCCTGTGGCAGGCCGTTCTCGGTCAGTCGGTGTTGTTCATCTGTGTGTCGGTCGTCAACGGCGCTTCCTTCGTCGTCTACGTCGAGATGCTGAAGGCGTCGGTGCGGTACAGCGGTATCGCACTCGGTAACAACGTCACGAACATGTGCCTGGGCGGCACCGCACCCTTCATTGCCACGTGGCTGATCGATGTCACCGGGAACTCGCTGGCTCCGGCCGGGTACTTCGTGTTCACGGCGCTGCTGACCTTGGTAGCGGTGTTCCTCATCGAGGAGACCAAGGGCATCGAGTTGCCGACCGACTGACGCCGGACCTGTATCGAGCGAACGCCGGCACCCGATGTGGGTGTCGGCGTTCGTTGTTCAGCAGATGATAAATGTGTGAACAAGCTCGCGGTCTGCGGTACTGTGACCGCATGTCCGCACCCCGCGACCTCGACTACTGGTCCTTCGTCGAACTCGCGCAGGAGCGTCTGAACAGCAAGTTCGGCGACCATCACCGCAGCGCGACCGAAGTGTTGCTCACGTTGAACCGAGCGTCGGACATCGTCACCTACGATCTCGAATCGAGCGTGCACCGCCCGCGCGGGCGCTCGTGGTCGGCGTATCGCCTGATGTTCGTGATCTGGCTGGCCGGCCCCATCGAACCGAACGTGGCGGCGAGGCTGACCGGGATGAGTCGTGCGGCCGTGTCGAATCTCGCGAAACCGCTGGTCGAAGCCAATGTTCTGGAGAAGACGCCCGTCAGTCACGATGCCCGCTCGGTGCAGCTGTCACTGACCGAGGCCGGCGAGAAGGAAATCGTCGAGGCATTCGGCGCGCAGAACGAGCGCGAACTCGCGTGGGTGGATGTTCTCAGCGACGCTGAGCAGCAGATTCTCGTGATGCTGCTGAACAAGCTCATCACCAACCGCAGTCAGTTCGACGTGCGCGGACGCAACTGATTCACGGCAACTTCTTCCCTGTGGTTGCGCTCACGCTCCCGAATTAGTTAATGTGTTTACTAACCCCGGCGGCGGCAGAGACCCCGCGCAGTCCGATTCATCATTTCCGAGGAGCCGAACCATGGCGTTCTACCGACAGCTCGGCGTCATCCCGCCCAAGCGTCACACCCAGCACCGCGACGACAACGGCAACCTCTACTACGAGGAGCTGATGGGTGAGGAAGGTTTCTCGTCGGACTCCGCGCTGCTGTACCACAAGTACATCCCCTCGGCGATCGTCGACGCCACCGAGTGGAAGGTCCCGGACCAGGCCACGACGCCGAACCATCCACTCAAGCCTCGGCACCTGAAGCTGCACGACCTCTTCCCGGAGAGCGTCTGGAACGACACCGACGTCGTCACCGGCCGCCGCATGATCCTCGGCAACCCCGACGTCCGCATCTCGTACGCCGTGTCCAAGAAGCCGTCGCCGCTCTACCGCAACGTGGTGGGTGACGAAATGGTCTACGTCGAGTCGGGCACCGCGAAGGTCGAGACCGTGTTCGGCACGCTCGAGGCCGAGCCCGGCGACTACGTGCTGCTGCCCATGGCCACCACACACCGCTGGGTGCCGACGGGCGACGAGCCGCTGCGCGCCTACACGATCGAGGCGAACAGCCACATCGTGCCGCCGAAGCGCTACCTGTCGAAGTTCGGCCAGTTCCTCGAGAACGCCCCCTTCTGTGAACGCGACCTGCACGGCCCCGCCGAGCCGCTGATCGTCGAGGAGGAGAACGTCGAGGTGCTCGTCAAGCACCGCACCTCCCACGGCATCGTCGGCACCCGCTACCTCATGCCGAACCATCCGTTCGACGTCGTCGGATGGGACGGCTGCCTGTACCCGTACACGTTCTCGATCCACGACTACGAGCCGATCACCGGCCGCGTGCACCAACCGCCGCCGGCGCACCAGTCGTTCGAGGGCAGTAACTTCGTGATCTGCAACTTCGTGCCCCGCAAGGTGGATTACCACCCGCTGTCGATCCCGGTGCCGTACTACCACTCGAACGTCGACTCCGACGAGGTCATGTTCTACGTGGGTGGCGACTACGAGGCCCGTAAGGGTTCGGGTATCGGACAGGGCTCCATCTCGGTCCATCCCGGCGGCCACGCTCACGGCCCGCAGCCCGGAGCGTACGAACGCAGTATCGGCGCCGAGTTCTTCGACGAACTCGCCGTCATGGTCGACACCTTCCGCCCGCTCGAACTCGGCGAAGGCGCCCTCGCGTGCGAGGACGCCGCGTATGCCGGAAGCTGGAACCGCAACAGGGAGGCATCCAAGTGACACCCTTCGGCCCTCTGCTCACGCAGCTGTGTGACGATGCCGCACTCTTCCCTCCTGGAAATGCGCCGATCGCGGATGCGGTCCCTGCGCACGCCGTCCACACTGCTGCCGATCACGCGCCGCTCGTCGGGTCGTTCGTGTTCCCTGCCGGGCGTCTCGGTGAGCTCGCCGAGCTGCTCGCGCAGGAGCCGTATACCGGTGAGCTCGAGCTGAGCTTGACGGTGCCCACCGGTACCGATGCGGTCGCACCCGCGCTGGCGAAGGCCGCGACACTCGATTCCGTGTCCGTCACCGCTCTCGAGATCGCCGTTCCCGCAGAGCAGACGGTCGACGAACTCTTTACCGCGCTGGGCGAGATCTCTTCGGCCAAACCGGAACTCAGCGTGTTCGTCGAAGTACCCCGAGACGAGCGTCGCCCGGAGATCCTGGCTCGCCTCGCACAGACGCCGTACTCGGCGAAGTTCCGCACCGGCGGGATCGTCGCCGAGGCGTACCCCGACGAAGCAGAGTTGGCGGAGGCCATCGGCACGGTTGTCGCTGCAGGTGTCCCGTTCAAGGCCACCGCCGGGTTGCACCACGCGGTTCGTAACACCGACCCCGAGACCGGCTTCGAACAGCACGGTTTCCTGAACATCCTCGACGCGGTCGCCGTGGCACTCGACGGCGGCGACAACGCTGCAGTTGCGGAGGCGCTCGCCGACCGCGACGGTGCTGCTCTCGCATCACGTTTGAAGGATCTGTCCGACGAGCGTGCCGCAGAGGTGCGTAGCAGGTTCCGCTCGTACGGCACCTGCAGCATCGCCGACCCACTCGCCGACCTGCTCGACCTCGGACTGGCACCGTCGACCGTATCTCCGATCAACTCTGCCGCTGATGCGGTGGCACACCGCGAAGGAACGCACGAATGACCACCATTGCAATCCCGGACGATTCGCTCTTCGGGCTCGACAACCTGCCCTACGGCATTTTCTCCACCACTGATTCGGAGCCGCGCGTCGGTGTGCGCGTGGGTGATTCGGTCCTCGACCTGAGTCGCGTGTTCGAAGACGACGTCGTGTTCGCCGAACCGAGCCTCAACGCCTTCATGGCGCAGGGCCGTGCCCGCTGGGACGAGGTGCGCGCCACCATCAAGCAGACGATCGCCGGTGATGTGGCCGACGACGCTGTCTTCCCGATCGGCGACGTCACGCTGCACCTGCCCATCGAGGTCGCCGACTACGTCGACTTCTACGCATCGGAAAACCATGCGTCGAACCTGGGTCGGCTGTTCCGTCCCCAGAACCCCGACCCGCTCATGCCGAACTGGAAGCATCTGCCCGTCGGATACCACGGACGCTCCTCGACCGTCGTCACCTCGGGTGTCGACATCGTCCGTCCGTGCGGTCAGCGCAAGGGACCGAACGACGAAGCGCCCGTGTACGGTCCGTCGATCCGCCTCGATATCGAAGCCGAGATGGGCTTCATCGTCGGCGCGGGCTCGAAGATGGGGGAGCAGATCGCTCCCGACGAGTTCGCTGATCACTGCTTCGGCGCCGTGATCCTCAACGACTGGTCGGCCCGCGACATCCAGGCATGGGAGTACGTGCCGCTCGGACCGAACCTCGGCAAGTCGTTCGCGACGTCGATCTCGCCGTGGGTCGTGCCGATCGCAGCGCTCGAGGCCGCGCGCATCGACACCCCGGTTCAGGACCCCGAACCGCTCCCGTACCTGTTGGGTGAGGAGAAGTGGGGCCTGGACATCGATCTCGCGGTGGAGTGGAACGGCCACATCGTCTCGCGCCCGCCGTATGCCCAGATGTACTGGTCACCCGCGCAGATGCTTGCGCACACCGCGGTCAACGGCGCCGCGACCCGCACCGGCGACCTGTTCGGCTCCGGCACCATCTCCGGCACGGAGAAGGATCAGCGCGGTGCGTTCATCGAACTCACCTGGGGTGGTGCAGAGCCCGTCCAGGTCGGTGACGAGACTCGCACCTTCCTCGAGGACGGCGACGAAATCTCGATCTCCGCTACCGCTCCCGGACCGAACGGTTCGCGTATCGGTTTCGGTGAGGTGCGCAACCGCATCCTGCCCGCCACAGGGGACAGCAAGTGAGCAAGGTTTTCGCTACGGCGGCCGACGCGGTCGCTGGTATCCCCTCGGGTGCGTCGCTGGCCGTCGGTGGTTTCGGTCTGTCGGGTATCCCCGATGAACTGATCAAGGCGATCGCTGCGGGTGACGCCACCGATTTCGAGGTGTTCTCCAACAACTGCGGTGTCGACGGCCACGGACTCGGAATTCTTCTCGGCGAGAAGCGGATCAGCCGGGTCACCGCGTCGTACGTCGGTGAGAACAAGGAATTCGCACGCCAGTACCTCTCCGGTGAACTCGAGGTCGAGCTGACACCGCAAGGCACCCTCGCCGAGAAGCTCCGCGCCGGTGGTGCCGGGATTCCGGCGTTCTTCACTCCCGCGGGTGTGGGCACCCCGATCTCCGAGGGTGGGTTGCCGTGGCGGTATGCGGCGGACGGGTCGGTGCAGATCGCGTCGCCGGCGAAGGAGATCCGCGAGTTCCGTGGTAAGCGGTATGTGCTCGAGGAGGCGATCAGCGCCGACTATTCGTTGGTGCATGCGCTGCGGGGGGATACCGAGGGCAATCTGGTGTTCAACAAGGCCGCGATGAATTTCAATCCGCTGGCGGCGATGGCCGGCGCGGTGTGCATCGTGCAGGTCGAGGAGCTCGTCGAGCCGGGTGAGATCGATCCGGGGCAGGTGCATCTGCCGGGTGTGTTCGTCGATCGGATCGTGCACACCGGCATCCAGGACAAGCTGATCGAGAAGCGCACCGTCAGCGCCGGAAAGGTGGCCTGAGCATGACTGCTGTTGTGGAGACGCTCGGCTGGTCGCGTACGGAGATGGCTGCGCGTGCGGCGCAGGAACTGTCTCCGGGTGAGTACGTCAATCTCGGTATCGGCCTGCCGACCCTGATCCCGAATTATCTGCCCGAAGGTGTGCGGGTGACTCTGCATTCGGAGAACGGGATTTTGGGCACCGGCCGGTATCCGACCGAGGACGAGATCGACCCGGATCTGATCAATGCCGGTAAGGAGACGGTGACGGTCAATCCCGGTGCGGCGTTCTTCGATTCGGCACTGTCGTTCGGCATGATCCGCGGTGGTCACATCGATACCGCCGTCCTCGGCGGTATGCAGGTGTCGGCCACTGGAGACCTGGCGAACTGGATGGTGCCGGGCAAGATGGTCAAGGGCATGGGCGGTGCGATGGATCTGGTGCACGGTGCTCGCAAGGTGATCGTGTTGATGGAGCACACCGACAAGACCGGTGCGCCGAAGATCGTCGATTCGTGTTCGCTTCCGCTGACCGGTGAGGGCGTGGTGCAGAGGATCATAACCAATCTTGCCGTCATCGACGTTACCGATGATGGTCTGGCTCTGCGTGAGTGCGCGCCGGGCGTGACCGAGGAACAGGTCCGCGCAGCAACAGGAGCGCCCCTGGCTTGATGGCCGGACCACGCAACGATGCCCGGGACCCACAAGGACCCGGGCATCGCTGTATCTCGAGTCAATCGACCGAGAGCAGATCTCCCACAGAGCAATTCAGAACTCGACACACAGCGGTGAGGGTCGAGAAGCGGATGGCGCGAGCGCGCCCGTTCTTCAACACCGACAGGTTCACGACACTCACCCCCACCTCTTCGGCCAACTGCGCCAACGTCATACCTCGATCGGCCAGCAATGTGTCGAGGTGGCAGCGAACGGCATGTTCCGTTTCGGGAGGCATCAGACGAGGCCTTCGTTGTCGCGGGCCATACGGCTACCGATCCGCAGCGCGACCGCGACCGCCGACAGCGCCATGCAGAACACATACCCATACCAGAATTCGGGACCGAGCGTCGCGGTGTCCATCATCTCGCGGGCCTCCACGTCGCGTAGCAGCATGTTGGTGCCGAGTGTTCGGGGGAACTGCGGAACGAGGATGGTCGCGACCGCCACCAGGGAGGAGACCGCGACGAGACGCACCGCGAGGCGGTCGAACAGGTGGCCGCGGACGAATCGCACGACCATCCACGTCAACAGTGCCAGTACCGCCAGGTAGCCGAATGTCTGCAGTGCGTCGGCGCTCCGGAGGAAGCCGACAGTGACGGGGGAGAGCGGGTCTGTCGACACGTCGATGGTGGAAGGCGACCCCAGTTGCATCGCAACACCGTCGAGCGACGTCAGTGCCTGAGGCTCGTCGAACTCGACACGCGCTGTGACGATCCCGTCGTTCAGTTCGCGGAGGAGTCCGGTGAAATACGTGTAGAGGACGACGCCGCCGGTGAGGGCGAAGACGGTGATCGACGCCCACAGGTCGCGGCGGTCTTTCTTCGATGTGTCGGTCGGAGTGATCGGCTCGCTGTCGGTGGTGTTCATATCGTCTCCTGCTACTCGAAGAGCCATAACGATTATCGATGCATCGATAATCGTTATACACATCGACAAACGATATGTCTAGTGTTGGATGTCGAAACCGCAGCCGCTTCGGACAGATACTGCCCGCCGACGGGTTGCCTCTGTCTCCCAAATGCGCGCCGGGGGTCAGGCGTTCGAAATTGCGACCGGGTCGCCGCAGTGGATGGTCCCCGTTGTGCTGACCTGTGCGTACACACCGACGCACGGCGCTTCCTTGCCATCCTCACGGGTCATCACACGATTGCGCGACATGACGGTGCGCAACATCTCGCGCCGAGCAGGAATCTCCTGGTGGTCGAGCGTCACCATCACACACCGATCGGTGCGCTTGTTCGGCTCGACGACCGCGTTGCCTACCCGGAGCCGAACACCCAGCCAGTCGTTCTCGACGAAACCGTCCATGCCTTCTGTGTCGACGACGATCGTCGGCCTGAACCGGCGGACGGCTATCTCGACCGGATCGCCCGTGTCGAGCGCCTCGACCGCTGCCGTCGTCACCACGTGAAGAGGAGCTGCGTCGTACGAGCGGGCCTTGGCTTCGAGCCGGACGGCGTGCCCCGTCAGATCCGACAACATCTCGTCGACGCCGCTGTCGTCACCCCGCATCACGGTGCCGTCAGGGAAGGTCAATTCCAGCGATGCCGGGTCGCGCGGGTCGGCCTCGTCCGTCAGGCGTGCACGGCATGTCAGCAACACGCCGAACCGGCGGAACTTCTTCGCGCTTGCCACCGCGCCCGATTCTGCATCGACGACGGCCCACACGTGATCGCCGCGCGAGCCGTCGGATTCGATCGTCGCGGACTGCAGCCGCTCGCCTCCGAAGGACTTGACCGGATACCGCCACAGTTGACCGACATGCACAACGAGCCAGCATACGGATGCTGTGTGACCTCTGGGGACCTGCTCTAGTGTGACGGCCATGACCGACAAGACACGACGGTGGGGACTCACGGTTCCCCTCGACGGCATCCCCCTGGCCGATCAGCGCAGCATCATCGAAGAGCTTCCCGACCTCGGCTACTCCGACGTCTGGTCGTCCGAAGCCAACGTGGCCGACGCCTTCACCCCGCTCGCACTCGCGAGCGTGTGGGCGCCCACGTTGAGGCTCGGCACCGCGATCGTCCCCGTCTACACCCGCGGCCCGGCCACGCTCGCGATGTCTGCTGCCACCTTGGCCTCCGCAGCTCCAGGACGGTTCGTGCTCGGAGTCGGCACGTCGTCCAACGTCATCGTCGAGAAGTGGAACAGCATTCCCTTCGACGAGCCGTACAAGCGCGCCCGCGACACGCTGCGATTCCTGAAGTCGGCGTTGGCCGGCGAAAAGGTGACCGAGGAGTACGACACCTTCACCGTCGACGGGTTCCGCGCCGGGATGGTCGCGGATCCCGCTCCGCCCGTGCTGCTCGCGGCCCTGCGACCCGGGATGCTGCGACTCGCCGGCAAGGAAGCCGACGGGGCGATCGTCAACTGGTTGTCGGCCGACGACGTCCGCACTGTCGCGCCGTACGTCCACGAGGGCGGCGACGGTAAGGAGATCGTCGCGCGGATCTTCGTGCTGCCCGGATACGACACCGACACCGCTCGGGCCATGGGCCGGCGCATGATCGCCGCGTACATGAATGTGCCCGTCTATCGGGCCTTCCACGAGTTCCTCGGACGATCCGACGAGTTCGCCGGCATGTGGCGGCTGTGGGCGGAAGGCGACCGCAAGGCCGCGCTCGAAGCGATTCCCGACCATGTCGTAGACGAACTCATCGTGCACGGACACCCCGACGCGTGCCGCGAACACGTCGAACGTTACGTAGAGGCGGGCGTCACCACCCCCGCGATGCTGCTCGTCGCAGACGGCGATCCGGCACCGATGATCAGGGCGCTGGCACCACGCTGAGGTCCGGGTCGTCACGATTCTGTAGCGACAGTTAACGGAAGGGAACGAGGACACGAATAATCGAGCAGGTCGCTCGAGGAGTTGTTCATGTTCGATTCACCTTCCCGGTTCACCGTCGCCGCCGACGACGGTGTGCCACTCGCCGCATATGTGGATGGTCCGGCCGATGCCGAGCTCACCGTCGTGTTCGTGCACGGCCACTGTCAGGACTCGGCGTGCTGGACCGGCGTCGGCGAGCGACTGGGCGCGCCTGCGGTCAGAACCGTGCGCTACGACCAGCGCGGACACGGCCGTTCCGGCATCGGTGATGTCGAGTCGTTCACGTTCGACCAGCTGGCCCGCGACCTCGACGCCGTCCTTCGCACGCTCGTGCCGCGCGGCCCGGTAGTGCTGGCCGGTTACTCGATGGGCGGCATGGTGTCGCTGGCCTATGCACGACTCCAGCCTGCGACGATCGGGCCCCGGATCGTGGGATTCGCGCTGGTGTCGACGGCCGCGGGTGGGCTCGCCGACGATGGGGTCGGCCGGTATCTGAGACATCCCGCCACGTCGTTCCTGCATCGCGCGGTGGCACGTGCACCGCGGACCATGGAGCGCTCGAAGCGGGCCGGCGGCGCCGTGTGCACGATGCTCGGGCGACGACGTTCCGAGGATTCGTGGCTGCGCATGCTCGGCGTGGTGCTCGCGAACGAGACGTCCGTCGTCACCTGGTCGCGGCTGCTCGCGGCGTTCGCGGTGCTCGACGAATACGACGCGATCGGGGCACTCGCGGCAGTGCCCGTCGTGGTGGCAGCGGGAACCGCCGACCGTTTCGTGCCGATCACCCACTCGGAAGCGATCGTCTCGCACCTCCCGGGCGCCGAACTGGTCCGGATCCCCGGCGCAGGACACCGCGTGCTCTCCGAAAGCGCAGACGCGGTCGCGGGAGCAGTCGGCCGGTTGCTCACACGTGTGCGCGACGGTGCGCTCGCCCCGGCGGGTTGATCCGGACACGGCGACCGAAGATCAGCGCCGCACACATCAGCACCGCGGCAGCGGCGAAACACGCACCGAATCCGATGTGCGGAGCGGCGAGCGCGATGACGAACGGCACCGCGAAACCGAGATAGATCAGGCAGTAGAAGACTGCCACGCTCTGGGCCAACTCGTCGGCAGGTGCGATGTGCTCCACTGCGACGAGGCCTGAGATGAGCAGGATGCCGTAGCCTGCGCCGAGGAGAACAGCTGCGGCGACGATCACCACGACCGACCACGGCCCGTCGGTGTATGCGGTACCGGCGCCCGCGGCGAATCCCAGGACGCCGATCCCGACCCCGAGCCGCACACCGAGGGTCTCGTCATGTCGGGCCATGCGCCGCGCCCACGGCTGGATCAGGGCGCCGGTGAGCAAGGTCAGCGCGGCGATCATGCCGGTGAATGCGATGGACACCTCGCTCACGCTGTCGGATACGAGCGGCGGCAGAGTGACGAATGAGACTGTGGCGCAGCCGAACACCCATGGGGCCCACGGCATCACACCCCACCGGAACCGCGGGTTCGACAAGATGGACAGCCGCCACGAACCCTGCTCGGTTCGGGGCACGTGGCCATCGGGGACCGGCCACACCAACACCAGAGCCACTGCCATCAGCGCGATGTGCACGACATAGGTCAGCACCTCGGGCGCCGGCAGCCACTGTGCGATGAGCCCGGCGAACAATGCTCCGCATCCGAATCCCGCCGACAGTGACACCGCGGCGCGCCGCGCACCCACGCCGGGGCCCGCGTCGACGCTCAGTTCCTTCATCCAGGCGGTGCCCGCGCCGAACGCCATCCCCGATGCAAGGCCGGCGAGGACCCGGCCCAGATACAGCAACAGCGGTAACTCGGCGCCGAGAAGCAGTACCACCGACGACACGATGCTCACCGGGACCATCGCGAGGATCACCGGACGCCTGCCGATCCGATCGGCGACCCGGCCGAAGTACAGCAGCGCGGGAATCAGCCCCAGGATGTAAGAGCCGAGCATGGCGGTGAACGACCCGCTGCCGAGACCGAGATGCTCGCGGTAGACGAGTTGCATGGGGGCGAACTGATTGGCGCCCCAGCTCACCGCGAACACAGCGAACGACAGACGGGCCCACGGCGCAAACATGGACCGATCCTGTCAGGTGTGCCCACACATCGGCGTATCAACTCTTCACAGCCTGGCGTGCGCGATCCTGTGGACACTGAACGTTGGCGAGCCCACCGACCCACACCTAGCGTTCACGTCCATCGGAGCGAAGGAGGACTCGTGGAGACGAACGGTCGTGTGAGGACGGGTACCTGGGTCGGTGCGGACGCACACGCGATTGCGCGTGCGGTGCACCGGCGAGAAGTCTCGGCGCGCGCGGTCGTGGAGGAGCATCTCGCGCACATCGACGACGGAAATCCGCAGCTGAACGCGATCGTCACCGTCGCGACCGAGCAGGCCCGCCGCGCCGCGGATGTGCTCGACGACCGGCTCGCGTGCGGCGAGCCACCGGGTCCGCTGGCCGGGGTCCCGTTCACCGTGAAAGATCTCGTCACCACGGCGGGTCTTCGCACCACCGCCGGGTCGCGGGCTCTCGCCGATAATGTGCCCGGCGTCGACGCACCTGCGGTGGCGGCGATGAAGGCAGCAGGGGCGATCCTGATCGGGAAGACGAACACACCGGAGTTCGGCACGTCCGGCCTCACCGACAACGAGCTGTTCGGACCTACGGTGAATCCCCTCGGAACCGCTGATCTGCCTCGATCGCCGGGCGGTTCGAGCGGCGGGGAAGCGGCTGCGATCGCCTCGGGTATGAGCGTGCTCGGGCTGGGCACGGACTTCGGCGGGTCTGTGCGCTGGCCCGCGCACTGCACAGGCCTGGCGTCGATCCGGCCCACGGCAGGCCGGGTCTGCGCCGACGGTCAGTATCCCGGGGTGGTCGCCGGTGATCACCTGCTGGCGAATCCCGTCACCGTGCACGGCGCGCTCCAGACCATCGGTCCGATGGCGCGCAGCCTCAACGAGGCTGCCCTCGTCCTGCGGGTGGTCTCGGAGCCGCACATCGCGTGGGTCGATCCGGCCTCCGTGGATGTGGATCGGCTGGACCTCACGTGGGCGCCCGGTGAAGGAACCGTGCCGGTCGCGGCGGACATCGTCGCGGCCGTGACGGAGGTGGCGGGCAGGCTCGGTGCGCGCCGCTACGGAGGGTCGGCGCTCGGTGAGGGCAACGGCCTGTTCGGACGACTGCGGGCAACTCAGACGCACGCCGACATCATCGCGTCGTCCGCGCCGGACATGTTCGGCGCGAGCATCCGGCAGATGCTGTCCGCGGCACGCGCCGAGTCCAGTGCCGAGGTCGAGGAGCTGTGGGTCACCCGCACCCGGTTCGTGCAGCGGTTGCTCGCCGAGATGGGGGATCTTCTGGTGCTTCCGGTTGCGTCCATCGGCGCTCCGCTTCTCGGGTGCGATCGGTTCGATGTGGATGGGCGTTCCCTCACCTGGCAGGAGGCGTTGGCGAGTTGCCGCACTATCAGTGTCGCGGGATTTCCGTCGTTGGTGGTGCCGGTGGGAGAGACGGGCGACGGCATGCCGATCGGCGTGCAGCTCGTCGCCCGCCCGTTCCACGAACACGTCGCGCTGGCCGTGGCAGCGCGGCTGTGCCGGGTCGCCCGGGTCAGATGACCCCCGCCCGGTGCAATCCGTCGAGTTCGGCTTCGCCGACACCGAATTCGGCGAGTACCGCGTCGGTGTCCTGACCGAGGACCATCGGCGGCGCATTCCGAATCGGCAGTGTTTCGGAATCGACCCAGAACGGCCCGCGCAACAGCGGCAGATCGTTGCCGTCGGGCGTGGTCACCGTCTGCACCATGTCCAGCGCCTGCACCTGTGGATCGGCGAAGGCTTGGTCGATCGAATGAACTGGACCGCAGGGAATTCCGGCCGACCGCATCGCCGTCACCCATTCGGCCGCCGACCTGTGTGACAGTAGTTCGAGCAGTTCCTTGGTGAGCCTGTCGCGGTGTTCGAGGCGGGATACGCCGGTGGCGTAGTCGGGTCGCTCCGCAAGCTCGGGGTCGCCGAGGACGGCGCACAGTGCTTCCCAATGCTTGTCGGAACCGGTCGCGATGATGATCGGGTAGTCGGCGGTGTCGAAGCAGCCGTACGGGGTGATGGTCGGGTGGGTGTTCCCGTTGGGTTCGGAAACCCTTCCCGTGCTGAGATAGTCCTGCGCTTGGAAAGTCATGATCGACAAGGCCGATTCGATCAGAGATGTCTGCACGTGGTGGCCCTCACCGTCGCGTGACCGGGCGACGAGTGCGGCGGTGATACCCAGTGCCGCATAGATTCCCGAGACCGTGTCGATGATGGGCACGCCGACGCGCATGGGTGTGTTGTCGCCGCCGCCGGTCACGGACATGAGACCGGACATCCCTTGCGCGACCTGGTCGAGGCCCGGTGCGAATCGGTCGGGCCCGGTGGGGCCGAAACCGCTGACACTCATCACGATGACGCCGGGGTTGTCGCGCCGCAGTGTGTCCTGGTCCAGTCCCATTGCGGCGAGCACCCCGGGCCGGAAGTTCTCGACGATGACGTCCACATCGGAAGCCATGCGGTGCAGCAGTTTCCGACCTTCGTCTGTGCGCATGTCGAGCGCGACAGACCGTTTGCTCCGGTTCACCGATGCGAAATAGAGGCTGTCGGAGCCGTCGAACGGAGGCCACTGGCGCGAGCTGTCGCCCCCGCCGATGGATTCGACCTTGATGATGTCGGCGCCGAAGTCGGCGAGCAGTGAGGTGCACAGCGGTCCGGCGAGGGCTCGGGACAGATCGAGAACGCGGACACCGTGGAGTAGAGGCTTCATCGTCACGACGATGGTCCAGTGGGGTACCACACCGCGACGGCGACAATGTACAAGTGGATGCCCATGATTTCGGCGTATTCTGTGGCTGGTGCTCCCCGGTCTCACGTCTGACGTCGGTGTCGGCCACCCCTGTGGGTGTCGGTGTTGACGGCGCTGTCTCGGGAATCTATGGTCATGGTCTCGCGCCCGCGGGATGAACGACTGGCAGGTGAACGGGTGTTGCTGTGACGGTGCGGAAGATGAAAGCCTCCCCGAAAGCCGACTCGGGCTGCTCTCATCACGCGATCGTCGCCCCGACTCCGTTCGTCGACGTCGTTGCGTCGGGACTTCTGGATGCGCCGGCGGTGATCGCGGGAGACGTGGCAACCGCCCGCGACGTCACCGGCATCGCCGTGATGATGCTTCCGGAGATAGGCCCGTGGTTGCGTCCGAACCAGCTTCTCGTCACCTCGACCACCGTGCTCCGGCGCCTTGGAGGAACGATCGGCGATTTCACGGCGCGGTTGGCGCGGAACGAGATCGCCGGTCTCGTCGTGCGGCTCGACGAAGGCTGCGCGCTTCCGGACGGCATCGCGGACGCTGTCGCCTTTCCGATCGTGACGACCCCCGGCGACATCGTTGCCGGCCACGAGCTCGCACACGGTCTCGCGGAGATGGCGAAAACGCAGGTCGACTCGGTCTTGAGAGCCGATCATCTACGCCGTGGGTTGCTCGAGATCGTGATGGCGGGCGGGGGACACAAAGCACTCGCCGACGGTGTCGCGCAGAGCCTCGGCGGAGCAGTGCTCATCACCACCCCGGATGGTCGGCAGACCTGCCGTTCCGGGACGGACGCGGATTTCTGCTGGCTGGCGTCGACTGCGGCGCTCGACCCGACGGGCCGGGTCCGCACCGATTCCCTCGACGGCGGGCTCGGGTTGCATCGCTTCGACGACGAGTACGTGGCGATCGCAGCGATCTCGGCGAACGGCATCGACCATGGCCGACTCGTACTGTTCTGTCCGGGGCGCACTCTCACGAGTGCGGACCTGTACCTCGTCGAGCAGGCCGCGACGGTGTGTGCGCTCGTGGTGAGTAGGGAACTGGCAGTGTCGGCGGTCGAGGAGAAGCACCGCGCCAACTTCGTCCGCGACCTGTTGCGCGGGCGCGGTGGCGATCCCGAGCAGGTCATCGTGCATGCGCAGATGTTCGGTTGGAATCTCGACCGGCCCATGGTGGTCGTTGCTGTCGAGCCGGACGTCGTCGACGACGATGCGCCGCCTGCGCCCGCGCGCCTGCCTGTCGTCGAGCGGCAGGCGAGGGCGTTCGTCGGTGCCGTTGCGGGGCGTGACCCCGGAGCCGCCGTGACAGCGCTCGCGACCGAGATCGTGATCATCATGGGCGAGGGGAGCGACACCATGACACTCGTGCACGAACTCGTCGCGCAGGTGCGAGGTGCCGGGGGCGGTGGACGCCGTCCGTTCGGAGTGGGGGTGTCGAGGGCGGCGTCCTCGACGGCCGACCTTCCGGCGCTCTACGGCCAGGCCAGAACCGCACTCGAAGTGGGGCGCAAGATATCCGGGGCATGGGCGGTCACGCACTTCGACGACCTCGGTGTGTACCGGCTGCTCAGTCTCGTCGAGGACACCGATGAACTCGAGTCGTTCGCGAGGGAGACGCTCAAGGAGCTCACCGACGACACCGCGGAAGCCCAGGACATGCGACGCACCCTCGAAGTGCTGCTCGCGACGAATATCAACATCGCAGAAACCGCGCGCCAGTTACATTTTCATTACAACACGTTACGATACCGGGTCGCGAAGCTCGAGAAGATGCTCGGCCTGTTCACCGCGCATCCAGAGTTGCGTCTCGACCTCTCACTCGCTCTCAAGATCATCGCCATGCGCGGGATCAATTCCTAATATTGCCAATATCTGCCCTCCCGCACTGGCAGATTGTTCCCACCCTGGAACGCCCCCTCTCAATTAACGTTTCCGCCTATCCGGGTGCATGTGTGAGCGGCAACACAACCGTAACAATCCACGTCGACTCTCTTGGCACCACACTCTCTTCCTGAAAGGTCCGCCATGGCCATATGGACGTTGCACGGAGACGGAAAGACCATCGAACCGGGGGAGGTGGTCGCGCCGAACGAACGGTTGACCTGGGGCCGCACCATCGGACTCGGTGGTCAGCACGTGGTGTCGATGTTCGGGGCCACCTTCGTCTTCCCGATCATCATGGGGCTCAATCCCCAGCTTGCGGTGATGCTTTCAGGATTCTGCACGCTGTTCTTCCTGCTCGTCGTCAAAGGGCGGATCCCCAGCTATCTCGGAACCTCGGCGGCATTCGTCGGTGGCATTGCCGCAATCCATGCGCAGGGCGGTACCAGCGCGGAGGTGACGGGCGCGATCATGGTGTCGGGCCTCGTCCTCGCGGCCATCGGCGTGGCGATCCACTTCCTCGGTGGGTCGGTGGTCTTCAAGGTGCTGCCACCCGTCGTCACGGGTGCGGTCGTCATGCTGATCGGATTCAATCTCGCCCCCGTGGTGGCCGGCACCTACTGGCCGCAGGATCAGTGGGTAGCGCTGATCGTCATGGTGGTGCTCGTCGTCTCCAGCGTCGTACTCCGCGGATTCCTCGGCCGGGTCGCGATCTTCCTGTCGCTGCTGTTCGGTTACGCGCTCTCGTGGGTCCTCGACCTGGTCACCGGACCGATCACGTCGTACGACGCCACCGCCGGTGCCGTCACCGAGCATTTCCGCGTCAACTGGGATGGTGTGGCGTCGGCGTCGTGGGTCGGCCTGCCGCCGTTCACCGACGAGGCGAACGGAATCGTCGGCATCCATGCGCCGTCGTTCAGTCTCACGTTCATCGTGCTTGTGCTCCCCGGAGTGATCGCCCTCATCGCGGAGAACGCCGGTCACGTCAAGGCCGTCGCCGAGATCACCAAGACCGACCTCGACCCGATGATGGGACGCGCCCTCGCGGCGGATGGCTTCGCCACCGCGATGGCGACAGGTGTCGGTGGTTCGCCCACCACCACGTACGCGGAGAACATCGGAGTCATGGCAGCGACGAAGGTGTACTCGACCGCGGCGTACGCCGCCGCCGGTGTGATCGCGATGCTGCTCGGCTTCTCCCCGAAGTTCGGTGCCGTGATCTCGGCTACTCCCGGAGGTGTGCTCGGTGGAATCACCGTCGTCCTCTACGGAATCATCGGCCTTCTCGGCGCCAAGATCTGGAAGGAGAACGGCGTCGATTTCGGCAATCCGCTCAACCTCATGCCGGTCGCGGCGGGCCTGATCATCGCGATCGGCGACACCTCGCTGCGCTTCACCGACACCTTCTCGCTCAGCGGTATCGCGCTCGGCACCATCGTCGTCATCGTTCTCTACCACGTGTGTCGAGTAATCGCCCCGAAGGACGGCGCAGGTCCCGCCGGCGGTAGTGGCGAAGCGGATCGTGAACCCGACACCGACCCCGACGGGGGAACCACCCGGGAGCGGGTGGAACAGCCGGCGTGACGCCGATTACTTTTGACAGAGAATGGACGTGAGCGTTGTCACTTCTTCACCAATCAACGATTGCACGATGCGGGCAGGATCTACAGAATGAAACCGTCGCCACTCACCTATCACCGGCCCCGGTCGATCGACGAGGCCTGCGAGATGCTTGCGCGGGTCACCCCTGAGGGCAAGGTGCTCGCCGGTGGTCAGTCGCTGGTACCGCTGCTGTCGATGCGGCTCGCCGCGCCGGCACACGTCGTGGACATCGGATCGATACCGCGGTTCGACGCGGTGACGGCGTCGCCGGAGCTGGGGGTCACCTTCGATGCCCTGGTCACGCACAGCGCACTGGAAGCAGACGCATCGGCGGCGACGGTGCAGCCGCTCCTGGGCCGGGCGCTGCGCCTGGTGGCGCACCCGACCATTCGCAACCGCGGCACCACGGTGGGGTCGATCGTCCACGCCGACCCCTCCGCGGAGATGCCCGCCGTGCTGGCGTTGCTCGGTGGCACACTCACGGCGCGATCGGTGCGTGGGGTACGGGAGATCAGGGCCGACGGGTTGTTCGCCGGTCCGCTCGAATCCACTCTCGGGCCCGACGAGATCGCGACGAGTGTCACGGTGCCACCGGCCCGGCCCGGTGTCGGCACCGCAATCGACGAAATTGCCCGCCGTCACGGCGATTACGCACTCGTGGGTGTGGTAGCACAGGTGGAGGTCGAGGACGGCTTCGTCGTGGGCGCTCGGATGACCTACGTGTCCGCAGGTGAGCTCGGGCAGGTCGTCGATTACAGCGACACCCTGCGCGGAGCATCGGCAACCGACGACCGCGACCCCCTGTGGCAGCAACTCGCAGAGATCGCACGCGAGAACGTCGAGACCGACGCCGACATCCACGCCACCGCCCGCTACCGGTCACAACTGGTCGCGGCACTGACAGGGCGAGTCGGTTTCGCCGCCGCACAGGACGCCGCACACGACGGGACGCGGATGCCGATGCCGACAGGAGGACGATCATGACGAGCACGATGCCGCGAGGCGCAAGGGGGCGCGCGCCGGTACGCACCCTCGACGAGCAGGTGAACGACCTGGAGGCCGAGACCGGCGAGCAGCACGTGGCGGTGACCTTCACACTGAATGCGGTGACACAGACGGTCGTGCTGCCGTCCCGAACGCTCGCCTCGGACGCGATCCGGCACCATCTGCGACAGACCGGCACCCATGTCGGATGCGAGCACGGCGTGTGCGGTGCATGCACAGTGCTGCTCGACGGCAAACCTGTCCGATCCTGCCTCGTCCTCGCCGCGAGTCTCGAAGGACGTTCGGTGACGACGGTCGAGGGTCTCGTCGAACCCGACGGCACACTGCACCCTGTGCAGCAGGCCTTCGTCGACTGCCACGGTCTGCAATGCGGTTTCTGCACACCGGGTTTCGTCACCACGATCGCCGCCTATCTGGAGGAGAATCCCTCGCCCACCCGTGAAGAAGCGACCGAGGCGATTGCGGGCAACCTCTGCCGGTGCACGGGGTACCAGAACATCCGCGCCGCAGTCCTCCGTGCCGCCGAGATCACCCGGGAACGCGCCGGGGGATCACCGCTCGGGCCCGACGACGAAGCGGCGCGCGCCTCGCTCGACGGCAAAGTCCGCGGCACCACCCATCCGGTGGATGGAAAGGCGGGACCCGTATGAACGCCACCACTTCCCATGTTGCGAGCACCGCAGCGGACCTCCTGGCCGACAAGGACGGTAAGTCGTTCGGAAAGCCCATCCCGCGTAGTGAGGACCGCCGTCTTCTCAGCGGCCAGGGCCGCTACCTCGACGACCTGGGGCAAGGCGCGCTCATCGCGGCTTTCGTCCGGTCACCGCACGCCCACGCCCGCATCACCGGCATCGATATCGACGCCGCCCTCGACGTGGCCGGTGTCCACGCGATCTACACATACGACGATCTCGTCGACGACACCCCGGAGATGGCGGAAAATCTGCCACTGCTGATTCCGCATCCGGCGATCACCGCTCCCCGCAACGGATATCCGCTCGCGAAGGACGAAGTGAACCACGTCGGTGAAGCCATCGCGATGGTCGTCGCCGACAACCGGTACATCGCGGAGGACGCATGCGCCCTCATCGACGTCACCTACGAGACGCTGCCCGAGGTGGTGGGCATCGACGTGTCCCGCCGGGCCGAGCACAGCGTCCACCCCGATGTGCCCGACAACGTCGCCGCACACCTGCAGCACGGTTTCGGGGACGTCGACGCCGAACTCGCGGCTGCGCCACACCGCCTCACGCTGAATCTCGAGATCGAGCGGTCGGCGTCGATGCCGATGGAGGGCAAGGGCGTCTACGCGCGCTGGGACGACGACGAGAAGGCCCTCACGTTCTGGACCTCCACGCAGACCTCCACCTCCGCGCGTGCCGCGATCGCCGCGAGGCTCGGATTGGCTCACAACAAGGTGCACTGCATAGCCCCCGACGTCGGCGGCGGCTTCGGTGTGAAGATCGTGCACCCGTGGCCCGAAGAAGTGATGGTGACGTGGGCAGCTCGCAGGCTCGGGCAGGCCGGCATCTCCGACGAGGTCAAATGGGTCGAAGACCGGCGTGAACACTTCATCTCGAGCGCGCACGAACGCGGGCAGGTTCACGAGGTGACCATCGGGTTCGACGACGAGGGCCGGCTTCTGGCCTTCGACTTCTCCCTCTGGCACGACAACGGCGCCTACCTGCCGTACGGCATCATCGTCATCCTCAATACCTCCACTCAGGTTCTCGGCCCGTACAAGCCGAAATCGTTCCGGGTGGACGCCTATTCGCTGTACACCAACACTGTCATCGTCACGCCCTACCGTGGTGCGGGCCGGCCGCAGGGGGTGTTCGCGATGGAACGGTCGATGGATGCGATCGCGAAGTACCTCGGCAAGGACGTCATCGCGGTACGGGAGGCGAACCTCATCCGGCCAGAGGAGATGCCGTACGACTTCCATCTCACCTTCCAGGACGGCCGCCCGCTCATCTACGACACCGGCGACTACCAGGCCGGCATCGACAAGCTCAAGGAACTCATCGACTGGGACGGCTTCGCCGAGTACAAGAAACAGGCGAAGGCCGACGGACGTACCGTCGGCATCGGTATCGGCGCGTACGTCGAAGGCACCGGACCCGGCCCGTACGAAGGCGCGCACGTGCTCGTCGAGACCTCCGGAAAGATCAAGGCGGCAACCGGCCTGACGACCCAGGGCCAGGGGCATCAGACGTCGTTCGCGCAGATCGTCGCCGACGATCTCGGGGTCCCTGTGTCCGATGTCGAGATCGTCACCGGTGACACCCGCCGGTTCGGCTACGCCGTGGGCACTTTCGCCTCGCGCGGCGCGGTCATGTCCGGATCGGCCTTCCACGTCGCGGCACAGATGGTGGCGGAGAAGGCGAAGAAGATCGCCGCCGAACACCTGCACGTCGACCCGGCAACCTTGGAACTGCGCGGCGGACACGTCTGTGTCGCCGGCACCGAACCCGGCGCGGAGGGGACGTCGATTCCGCTCGGAGTGGTCGCCGTGCTCTCCAACCCGCTGCGGTACGCGTTCGACGATGCATCCCGGCAAGCAACGGGGTTCGCCAAGGCCGACACCGACATGACGGTGCCGCCCGTCCCCGAAGGGGAGCAGCCGGGACTCGAGGCCACCGGCTACTACTCGCCGCCCACATCGACCTTCGCGTCCGGTGTCCATGCGGCAATCGTCGAAACCGACCCCGTGACCGCGGAGATCCACGTGCGGAAGTACGCGGTGGTGCACGACTGCGGCAACGTGATCAACCCGCGGATCGTCGAAGGTCAGGTGATGGGCGCGGTGGCCCAGGGCATCGGGGGTGCGCTGTACGAGCGGATCGTCTACGACGAGCACGGTCAGATGCTCAACGCGTCGTACATGGACTTCCTGATGCCGTTCGTCACCGAGATGCCCGACTCCCTCGAGATGGACCACACCGTGACTCCGTCCGCACTCAACCCCCTAGGTATGAAGGGCGCCGGCGAGGCGGGCGTGATACCGACGTCGGCCGTCATCGCCGCCGCGATCGAGGACGCAGAGGGCATCCCGATCACGTCCATGCCGATTTCCCCCTCGGAGTTGTTCGAGCTGCGTCTGACCCACGCGGCGACCCGAAGCAAGGAGAACGAATGAGAATCGCCGGTACTGCACAACTGCTGGCACCGCCGGATGTCGTGTACGACAGCCTGCAGGACGGCCGTGTCCTCGCGGCCACCATCCCGGGTGTGCAGTCGCTCGAACAGATCAGCGACAACCACTACAAGCTGTCGATCACCGCGGGCGTCGCGTCGATCAAGGGTACCTACGACGGCGAAGTGCTTCTGTCCCAGCAGAATCGGCCGGACTCGTTCGTGATGACCGCATCAGGCTCGGGAGCGCCGGGAACGGTGAAGGCCGACGTGACGGTCCGGCTCGAAGAACGTGACGGTGGCACGGTCCTCAGTTATGACGCCGACGCGGTCGTGGGCGGCATGGTGGGTGGCGTGGGCCAGCGGATGATCACCGGTGTCGCGAAAAAGATGGCCGGTGTGTTCTTCAACGGTATCGACGGGGTGATCGCGAACGGAATCCCGGAAGCCGTAACCCGAGAGACAGCTCCTACGGAGACGATTCCGGCCGCGGTTCCCGACGTGGCCGGGGCGTCGACGAGGCAGGTTCCCGCGGTTGCAGTGCCTGCGTGCACCGGCGGCGGTACGTCGGGCGTCACGGTGCTCACGTCCGTGGGGGTCGGTGCCGGCATCGCTCTCGCCGGTGTCGTCGTGGGCGCGATTCTCGCGCGCAGATAGCGGCCGGCCGGCACGAATACGACGACACCCTGGGTCTGTGGACCTGGGGTGTCGTTGCATCTGCGGCGGGAGGTACACGGCCCCCCAACCTGCGGCGGTGAGTTCGGCGATATGTGACAAAGAATCGGCGTCGCGCAGCGGGTGGAATATCACCAAGAGTCAGGCAGGAACCGGCGAAACGAACCCAGGAGGAAGTGTGGGATCCAGGAAGATTCGGGTCGGTATCGACACCGGCGGAACATTCACCGACATCGTGGCCGTGGACGACGAGTCCGGTGCGATCGTCACGACGAAGACCCCGTCCACCCCGTCGGACCCGGCGGTGGGCTTCCTCGCCGGCGTCGAGAAGGTGCTCGCGAAGCTCGGCGAGACCGGCGATGCGATCGGGGCCGTCAGTCACGGCACTACCGTTGCGACCAACAAACTGCTCGAAGGCAAGGTCGGACACCTCGGATTCATCACCACCGAGGGCTACGAGCACGTCCTCGAGATCGCGCGTCAGTCCGTTCCGGACGGCTACGGCAACTCCTACTTCTGGGTCAAGCCCGACCGCATCGTCCCGGCCGACCGGGTCCGCACGGTGGGTGGACGACTCAACTTCGAGGGCAAAGAGATTCGCCCGCTGAACGAGGACGATGTCCGCGCCGCGGCCCGGTTCTTCCGGGACAGCGAGGTACGCACCATCGGTGTGTGCCTGATGCACTCGTACGCGAACCCGGAACATGAGCGCCGCGTCCACGACATCCTGCTCGACGAGTACCCCGACGCGACCGTGAGTATCTCCAGTGAGGTGCTGCGCGAGTATCGGGAGTACGAGCGGTCCATCACGACGCTCGTCGACGCCTCGGTCAAACCCAACATCCGCAGCTACGTGAGCAACATTGCGAACCGTCTGCGAGAGTTCTCCTCGCTCGAGGGCGAATCGCGCGACATCCCGTTCTACGTGATGAAGTCGAACGGCGGCGTGCTGTCGGCGAAAGAGGTCGTCAATCAGCCGATCACGACGGTCCTGTCCGGGCCTGCGGCAGGTGCGCTCGGTGCCGCCCTGATCGCGGGCGTCGCGGGGGTCGACCAGGTGCTCACGTGCGACGGCGGCGGTACTTCGACCGACGTCACCGTGGTAGTCGGCGGCGAACCGGCGCTCACCACCGAGGGCCGAGTGGGCATGTACCCGTCGAAGATCCCGATGATCGATGTGGTCACCGTCGGAGCCGGCGGCGGCTCGATCGCGTGGATGACTCCGGAGGGCACCCTCCGTGTCGGACCGCAATCGGCCGGCGCCGACCCCGGTCCGCTGTGCTACGGCAAGGGCGGCGACGAGCCGACCATCACCGACGCGCACGTGTTGCTCGGCCGCATCCCGCCGCACCTGCTCGGTGGTGAGATCCCCCTTGACACCGAACTCGCCCGTAAAGGTGTCGAAGAACTCGCACGCCGACTGGGTCTCGAGTTCGAAGCGTGCGCCACGGGCATCCTCGAAGTCTCAGCGTGGAACCAGGCGAATGCGTTGCGGCAGGTCACCGTCAAACGAGGTCTCGACGTCCGAGACTTCACACTGGTCACCTTCGGGGGCTCCGGTTCGCTGCTCGCGTGCCGCCTCATCGACATCCTCGGTCTCAAGGATGTGCTCGTGCCGTCGAACCCCGGCAATGTCTCGGCGTTCGGCCTGCTCACCGTCGACGTCCGCAACGATTACGTGCAGACACATGTGAGCCGGCACGACCGGCTGCAGGTAGCGGAGCTGCAGTCCGGGCTGGACGCGCTGGCCGTGGAGGCCGAGCGCGCGCTCGCCGACGAAGGGTTCGCTCCCGACGAGCGTCGTTACGCGCGCTCCGCCGATCTGCGGTATCTCGGACAGGCATTCGAAGTGCGGGTTCCGCTCGGAGACGGGCCTGTCACCCAGGAACTGATGGACGAGGCGGCCGCGCGATTCCACGAGGCCCACCGCGAACTCTACGGCTACGACTTCTGCGGCGACCCGCATCAGCATGTGGAGTGGGTCAATCTCCGCGTGAGCGGTATCGGGCCGATCAAGCGTCCGGAACTGAAGCAGATCGCCGTTGGCCGCGGCGCCGACGTCGCTGTGACCGGCACCCGCGAGGCGTACTTCGACGAGTGGGTCACCACCCAGGTCTACGACCGCGCCCTGCTCGGCGCCGGCGACGAATTGGACGGTCCCGCAGTGATCGAGGAGTTCAGCTCCACCATTCCCGTCCACCCCGGTTTCCGCGCGCGCATCGATGCGTTCGGAAACATCCGCATCACCAAGACGTCCGACACGAACGGAGCGAACCGATGACCGCGATCCTCGATTCCGCCGCAGCGCAGGCGGCGAAGCCCTATCGGCTGACCGACGCCGACGGTGCCTCACCTGATCCGGTACTCGTGGAGATCGTGGCCGGTTACCTCGCAAGTGTCGAGATGGAAGTGGAGACCTCGATCTCGCGAACCTCGCGATCACCGATGATCCGAGATGCGCACGACTTCCGTGCGGGCATCCACGATCGGAACCTCCGCAAGCTCACGGGCCGTTCGTATTCGGCTCTTGTGCACCCGGTGGCGCGGGACTTCCCGCTCGACACCATGAAACCGGGAGACGTCTTCTTCCACAACGACGTGTACCTGTCCGAAGGCGGCATCGGCCACCTGCCGGACCTGTGCGTCACCGTGCCGGTCTTCGCGACCCGCTCCGGTGACACGGAGCCGAAGGTCGTGGCATTCGTGCAGGCGTTCGGTCACCACGACGATATCGGTGGTTGCTGTCCGGGATCGATGCCGTCGGGTGCCACCACAGTGTTCGAGGAGGGCCTGATGGTGCCGCCGATCAAGTTGTGGGACCAGGGTGTTCCCAACGAGGCGGCGCTGCGCATCATGACCCGTAACTCGCGGACACCCGACGCGCTGGCCGCAGACCTCGACGCCGAATGCTCGGCGTGCCTCATGGGTGCGCGTCGCCTCACGGAACTGTTCGAGCGGTACGGCGTGGAGACCGTCGAGTCCTGCTTCGACGCGATGATGGATGCCACGACGGAGACCTACCGGCGCGAGATCCTCAGCAAGATCCCGAGGGGTGAGTACACCTGGGAGGACTACGCCGAACACGACGGCGTGGACGAACCCATGCTGCACGTTCAGCGGATCACCCTGACGAAGACGGGCCCCGAGGACGAGGGCGGGGAACGCCTGATCCTCGACTTCACCGGCACCGGACCCCAGGCGAAGGGGCCGATCAATCATTGCGGTGACTACGCCGACGGCAACTTCCTCATCAAGTGGCTCGCCCCGATCCTCCGCAACCTGGCCGACACCCCGGAACGCATGGCCGAACTCGACGTCAACGAGGGTGTCGTGCCGTTGATCGAGATGAAGTTCCCCGAGAAGGGCACGCTCATCACACCGATCTTCCCGGCGCCCACCAACGCCCGCACGTTTGTGATCCTGCGGCTGCTCGGTGTGCTGGCCGGCGTGGTCGCGAAGGCCGTCGACGGCAACATGCCCGCCGATCAGGAGACGATCCGCTACACCGGTGTGTACGGCGAGGACTTCGAAGGCCACTCGTACCTCATGCGTGAGGTGCTGGGCGGTGGCTCCGGCGGACGCAACTATGCAGACGGTGAAGACACCATCCACGTGGTGCCCGACTCCCGCAATCTGCCGACGGAGTTCACCGAGAGCCGATTCCCGTTCATTGTCGAAAAGCTCGTTCTGGCTATCGATTCCGGCGGAGCCGGACGGTATCGCGGTGGTCTGGGATATGAGAAGCACATCCGGATGCTCAAGGATGCGCACTTCATGTCCATCGCCGACCGCTCCATCCTCGCGTGCTGGGGCGTCAAGGGCGGTAAGGCCGGGCGCTCGTTCTCCGTCGTCCTGAACCCGGGCACTGCCGAGGAGCGCGAATTCGACGCACTCACCGACGCCGAACCCATCAAGGCCGGCGAAGTGGTCCGGATCCGCACGACCGGTGGTGGCGGCTGGGGCGACCCGCTCGATCGGCCGGTCGACGAGGTCGTTCGGGATGTCCTGTGGCGCAAGGTGTCCGTCGAGGGTGCCCGCGACGATTACGGTGTCGTCCTGAAGGGCGGCGCGGTGGACAGCCCGGCTGCGGACACCGAAGCAACCGAGGCGTTGCGTGCCCGGATGCGAACGGGTCGCGCCGCGGAAGAGCCGTTCTTCGATCGTGGACCCGGATACGAAAGGCTTTCCGGAGGAGCGAAGTTCGCCGAGTACGACTTCATCGGGAACTGAGACCGTGGCTTCGGCACCTGCCTCCGGCGGCGATCTCGCAGTGATCGGCGCTGCGGGGAAGACGGGCACCGCACTCGTGTCGGCCCTCGCGGGGCGGTCGTCCGTCCGCCGGGTGGTGCATACCGCCCGGCGGACGGGCGATCGGGCCGTCGATCTCGAGACCGGCGCCGGTCTGATCGACGCACTGTCGGGATGTCGGGGCGTGTATTTCATCGCGCCCAACGTGCACCCCGACGAGCCGGCATTGCTGCGACGGGTTCTCGTCGCTGCCGTGGAGGCGGGTGTCGAACACGTCGTCTACCACTCCGTTGCGTGGCCGTACACACCCGAGATGCCCCATCATCTCGACAAGGCGCGTTGTGAGGACATGCTGCACACGTTCGGCGGTGTGCGGTGGACGGTGTTGCAACCCTGTGCGTACGCGGAGAACTTCGGTGCTGTACTCGACGGGTCGGTGGACACCCTCGAGGTGCCGTACGACCTCGACGCGCCGTTCTCGTTCGTTGCGCTCGCCGATGTCGCAGAAGCGGCGGCGCGCGTTCTGGTCGAGGGCGCCGCCGTCCATCACGGCGCCACCTACGAACTCGGCGGACCCGAGGCGATCGGTGTCCGGCAGCTGTGTGAGCAAGCGCTCCGCCCGATGAACCCGACCCGCATCTCGGTCGCCGAGTGGGAGGACCGGTACGCGCAGTCACTGAGCGGAGACGCCCGCACGCGTCTCGCAGCGATGTTCGATTTCTACGACCGCCACGGGTTCGTGGCCGGAAGTGCGCAGTTACGCGGGCTCCTGGGGCGTGCGCCCCTCGGCGTTGCCGAGCTGGTCCGTGCGATGTGAGGTTCTTCTCCGCTCGCGTCGTGTAGGAAAGGGCTGTGACGGATCACCACGCGAACGGCCGCTCTGCCGATGAGACCCTGCCCGCGTCCGTGCTGATCGCGGTCGACGAACCGACCGCTATCGGTGTGCTCACCCTCAACCGTCCGGAGCAGCGGAATCCGCTGTCGGTGGCAGCCATGCGCGAGGTCACGCTCGGGCTGAAGACGTTGTCGGCCGAACCCGCAGTTCGGGTGATCGTGATCCGGGCCGAGGGGCCGGTGTTCTCTGCCGGACACAATCTGCGGGAGATGATCGGTCGCACACTCGAGGAAGAGCGGGCCGTCTTCGATACGTGCACCGAGATGATGCAGACGGTGCAGTCGGTCCCGCAACCGGTGATCGCCTCGGTACAGGGCACGGCGGTCGCGGCCGGGTGCCAGCTGGTCGCGTCCTGCGATCTCGCGGTGTCGTCGTCGACCGCGGTGTTCGGTACTCCGGGCGTCAAGATCGGTCTGTTCTGCTCGACACCGATGGTTGCGGTGAGCCGCGCAATCGGACGCAAGCGCGCACTGCAGATGCTGCTCACCGGCGAGACGATCGACGCACACACCGCCGCGGACTGGGGTCTGGTGAACTTCGTCGTGGACCCGGAAGGACTGGAGACCGCGACGACGGAGCTGGCCTCGAAGATCGTCGGCGCCTCTCCTGCGACGTTGAAGATCGGCAAGGAAGCGTTCTACCAGCAGATCGACCTTCCTCAGGATCAGGCGTACGAGGCGATGGGCGAGACGATGGCCCAGAACGCGATGATCTGCGATGCACAGGAAGGCATGACGGCCTTCGTGGAGAAGCGGGCGCCGGTGTGGCAGGGCCGTTGAGGGATTTCCGGCCCCGCTCGACAGCTGGGTCTGGACCGATTGTTGGACGTCCTATAACCTCGTCGATATGAGCCCCGATCCCCGCTCGAGCACCGTCGATGCAATCGTCCGACGCTCTGCCGGACGCTTCCCTGATCGTGTCGCACTGCGGTTCGAGGACCGCACGGTCACCTACCGCGAACTCGACGATGCGGTGTCGCGCGCTGCTGCACACCTCCTGTCGCTCGGGCTCGGCCCGGGAGATCGCGTCGCCGCATACGGCACCAACTCCGACGCCTATGTCATCGGCTACCTGGCCGCGGCCCGGGCGGGCTTGGTGCACGTACCCATCAACTACGCCTTGCGCGGCGAGGAACTGAGCTACCTGCTCGGGCAGTCGGGTGCCCGGGCGATACTCGTCGACCCTGCCCTGCAGGCGAACGTCGATCAGGTGTTCCCGGACGTACCCGCCCGGATCGTCCTACGTCTGCGCGATACGGACGACTCGCTGCTCACACTCGCCTCCGCCGGGGATGTCCCCGTCGTCGAGGCCGACGTGGCCGACACCGATCTCGTGCAACTGCTCTACACATCCGGCACAACGTCGAAGCCCAAGGGCGCCATGATGACCCATCGTGCACTCGTGTTCGAGTACACGTCGTCGATCGTCGCGCTCGACCTCGCACCCGACGACAACCCGCTCATCTGCATGCCGCTGTACCACTCGGCGGCCATGCATGTGTTCATGCTCCCGTACCTGGCGATCGGGGCGACGATCCGCCTGCTGCCCGCACCCGACATCCCGGCGATCCTGCGCATCGTCGAGGAGGAGTCGGTCGGATCGCTCTTCCTCGCACCGACAGTGTGGGTGCCGCTCGCCAACCACCCGGATCTGGACACCCGCGACCTGTCGTCGCTGCGCAAGGCCCAGTACGGTGCGTCGATCATGCCGGTCACGGTGCTGAACCGGCTACGCGAACGTTATCCGGACCTGGCCTTCTACAACTGCTTCGGCCAGTCGGAGATCGGCCCCCTCGCGTGCGTACTACGACCCGAGGATCACGAGGCACGGCCGTCGTCGTGCGGCAAGGCGATCCTGTTCGTCGAAACCCGGGTCGTCGACACCGACGGCAACGACGTACCCGACGGTGAACCGGGTGAGGTGCTGTACCGGTCGCCGCAGCTGTGCCTCGGCTACTGGGAGAATCCGGAGGCCACCGCGGAAGCGTTCCGCGACGGCTGGTTCCACTCGGGCGACCTCGTCACGCGCGACACCGAGGGCTACATCACGGTGGTCGACCGCATCAAGGACGTCATCAACACCGGGGGCATCCTGGTGGCGTCCCGCGAGGTGGAAGACGCACTCTATCTGCACAGCGCGGTCGCCGAGGTCGCAGTGATCGGCACCCCGGACGAGAAATGGATCGAGGCCGTCACCGCGGTCGTGGTGCTCAAGGACGGACAGTCCACCACCGAGCGTGAGCTCATCGACCACGTCAAGCAGAGGCTTGCTCCGTTCAAGGTGCCCAAGGCGGTCCGATTCGTCGACACCCTGCCGCGGAACCAGAGCGGCAAGCTCCTCAAGCGTGAGCTGCGTTCGTAATAGTCCATCGCCTTCGGCCACAAAGATCGGAACAGTCCATGGTGAACAAGCATGTGCCCGCGTGGTACGACGACGAAGTGAGCGCCGTGCACGAACTCGCGAGCGACTTCTTCGCACGCGAGGTCATGGGACACGCCGAGAAGTGGGACGCGCAGCGTCGTATCGATCGCGAGGTGTGGTCGAAGGCAGGCGAGCTCGGCCTGCTGTTGTGCTCGGTGCCCGAGGAATACGGCGGCGGGGGAGGGACATTCGCGCACGACCTCGCGGTGTTCGAAGCGCAGGGGTACTCGGGCGACCTCGCATTCGGCGTCTCGGTGCACAGCGGCATCGTCGCGCACTACATCCTCGAGTACGGCACCGAAGAACAGAAGGGGGCGTGGCTGCCAGGGATGGCCACCGGCGAGATCCTCGGCGCGATCGGCATGACCGAGCCGACCGCCGGGTCCGACCTCAAGGCGATCAAGACCAGCGCGATTCGCGACGGCGACCACTACGTGGTCAACGGCAGCAAGACGTTCATCACGAACGGCTCGTCGGCCGACGTCATCGTCCTCGCCGTCAAGACGGATCCGAAGGCCGGTGCCAAGGGCGTGTCGCTGCTGATCGTCGATCTCCGCGACGCCCCAGGGTTTTCGGTGGGCCGTGTGCTCGACAAGGTCGGCCAGCATGCGGCCGACACCTCCGAATTGTCGTTCGTCGACGTCCGAGTACCCGTATCGAACTTGCTCGGCGAATCCGAAGGTCTCGGATTCGGTCAGCTCATGGCACAGCTCGTGCAGGAGCGACTCATCATCGGCGCGCAGGCCGCGGGTGCGATGGAACGCGCGGTCGAGGAAACCGTCCGCTACACCAAGGCGCGGGAGGCCTTCGGGCACAGCCTGTTCGAGTTCCAGAACACCGCATTCGAACTCGCCGAGTGCCAGACCATCGCGCGCACCAGCCGTGTATTCCTCGACTACTGCATCGAGAAGCACCTGCGAGGAGAGCTGGACGCGTCCGACGCCGCAATGGTCAAGTACTGGCTCACCGACAAGCAGTGCGAAGTGATCGACCGATGCGTGCAGTTGCACGGCGGATATGGGTACATGCGCGAGTACCTGATCGCGCGGATGTACGAGGACGCACGGGTTCAGCGGATCTACGCCGGCGCGAACGAAGTGATGAAATCCCTTATCGCACGGTCATTGTAGGGATCCGGAGAGTCACCCGTCGACAAATACATTCGGCTGGTCGTCGTGGACACCGGTGAACATTTCGATCGGGGTCAGGGGTCGCGAGGCCGCCGTGGGCATGATCCCCTCGCGGTGAGCGAGGTGGGTCATGCTCTCGAGTTGCCCGGAGTAGTCAGTGGGCTGATCGAGCATCCAGAGGATGCCCTCCGCTGCTTCGGAGCTCGGTGCGAAGTCGCTGTGGTCGACGTCCGGAAGGTTGGCCAGCGTGCCTTCCGATGCGACCGGGGAGTCGATGCGGAAGCAGTTTGCCGCGATGTTGTCTGCCGCGAGCTGGCGGGCGAGATCGACTGTCATCCGCTCGAGACCTACCTTGGCGATCCCGTAGGACATCAGACCCGGTACCGGTTTGAGGGCTGCCAGTGAGGACACGTTGAGAATGCGGCCCTCTCCGGCTGCACGCAGGTGCGGGACGGCGTGGCGGATTGCGATCAGCGGAGCGTCGAGGTCGATCGCCATCACGAGGTCGTGCCGACGCAACGGGATGTCGATGTCGCCGACGAACGTGACGCCCGCATTGTTGACGAGGACATCGAGCCGCCCGAGTTCCGCGACGGTCTGCTCGACCATGACACCGACCTGCTCGCGGTCCGACAGGTCCACCGGAACGGCGATCGCTGTACCTCCTCGGGCCCGGATCGTGTCGACGATGTCGTCGAGCGTGCCGGGGGTGCGGCGGGGGTTGTCTCGCGTGGACCGGGCGGCGCAGGCCACCGCGTAGCCGGCATCGGCCAGTGCGAGGGCCGCGGCCGCTCCGACGCCTCGGCTGGCTCCGGTAACGAGTGCAACCTGGCCAAGAACAGTATTCTCCATATGCAGAACTATACTTCCGAAGGCTGGTGAATCAAGGTCGCCGGCTTCCCTGGCCGGTCGAGGCCGAAATCGATGAAGAAGGTGGAGCCCCGATGCACATCGAACAAGGACAAGTCGCCGTGATCACCGGCGGAGCGAGTGGGATCGGGTACGGCCTCGCGGAAACCCTCGTGTCCCGAGGTGTCTCGGTGGTGATCTCCGATATTCGGTCGGACGGTCTGGTGGAAGCGGAATCCTCCCTGCAGAGCATGGGCGGTGAGGTCACGGCCGTGCTCGCGGATGTCGCTGACGAGTCCTCCGTTCGTGCGCTCGCCGAGCGGACGATGGAGGTGTACGGACGCGTCGACCTCGTCTGCAACAACGCGGGAACAGTGTGCCCGGCGGCGCCACTGTGGGAGCAGAGCGCGCAGACATGGCAGCGGATGATCGACGTCAAGGTGCGCGGTGTGATCCACGGAATCACGGCTTTCGCGCCACTGTTCCTCGAGCGGGGTACGGGCCATTTCCTCAACACCGCGTCGTCGGGCGGTCTTGCTCCGCTGTCCGGTCGCACGCCCTACACCGCGACGATGCACGCGGTCGTCGGATTGACCGAAACCCTCGATATCGAGCTGAAGGAGGCCGCTCCCGGGCTGGGTGCGACGGTGCTGTGCCCGGGCCTCGTCGACACTGCGCTCGGTGTGAACTCCGCTGCGCTCGGCGCGATCTCGTTACCCACCGGCGGTGCGCAGCGATCCATGCGCAGTATCGGCGGAGGCAATGTCCTCACACCTCGCGAAGTCGCGGAGTCCGCTCTCGCGGCGATCGAGGCGGGACGCGTTCACGCTGCGCCGGGAAGCGGTGTCGTGGAACGGGCACGTCGTCGCGTCGACGAATTGCTCGCCGACATCACCGTCGGCTAATGGGAGGTATCAAGCCTGGCCGATCCGGCAGACTTGATACCTGGTAGCCGCTGGTGGATGAGCACTCTCGTCGGCTGGACCCCGACCGAGTCCTGAGATCAGACCGTGCCTCCACC
>NZ_JAUTXY010000053.1:0-752 GCF_036327795.1 Rhodococcus artemisiae | reverse complement strand
ATCGCGGTCTTGTTCTGTTCACCGGTGATCAGATCACCTTCCCAGTGCCCGGGCACAGCGCGGTCGGCGACCTCCGCGGGCCGATCACTGATCATGACCATCGGATCGGTGAACCGCTGATACCGTTCGCCCTCTCTGCGCTGCGGTTTACGTCTCGTTCGACCAGTTCGAAGCGCTTTCTGTACTTCGCGTTTCAGGCCGCCGCGGGCCTGGAAATACAATGCCTGGTAGATCGTCTCGTGGCTCACCCGCATGCTTTCGTCGTCGGGGTGATCCCGGCGCAGGCGATGCGAGATCTGCTCCGGTGACAACTTCCGGGACAAGCCTTCCTCGACCGCTGCCCGCAGGACCGCGTTCGTCACCAGTTTGGCCTGCTTCGGCCGTACCCGGGCTGCGGCCGCTGCCCGATCCGCCTGATACGGCAGATATCGGCCCTCGATGCTGTGCTGACGAACCTCCCGCGAGACCGTGGAGACGTTCTTGCCGATCCGTGCCGCGATCGTCCGCAGCGAATCCTGCATGAGCAGGCCGTCGGCGATCGCAATCCGGTCCTCGACCGACAGGTACCGGTCGCTGATCCCTGGCTGCGCGGTGTCATCACAGGTCACACTGGTCACACACTGTGTGTAGTCGCTTCGGCGGTTGTAGTCCACGACTCGGCCGTCCGGATGGACCCGCCTGTTGCCTGAGCCGGAATGCCGGATTCCCCGACGCCAGTCCCGGGCGGTGCGCTCGTTGACCCCGACCTCACG
>NZ_JAUTXY010000052.1:0-969 GCF_036327795.1 Rhodococcus artemisiae | reverse complement strand
GGTCGTGGCGACGCGGATGTTCGCGGACGAGGAGTTGGAACGACTGCGGGGATTCCCGGAGATCAGCCGCGAGGAGCTGTTCCGGTACTTCACGCTGACGCCTGCGGATCTGGCGTTCGTGGATCCGGGCCGGGGCCGGGGCCCAGCCGAGCGGCTGGGCTTGGCGATCGCGTTGTGTACGCTGCCGTGGCTGGGATTCGTGCCGGATCGGCTGGTCACGGCTCCGCCGGTGGCGGTGGCTCGTGTCGCCGAGCAGTTGCGGTTGGATCCGGTGGTGATCGGTGCCTACGGCAGGCGAGCCAAGACCCGCACCGAGCATGTGCGCCTGGCCGCGCGGTACCTGGGATGGCGTGCGGTCGGTGCGCTCGAGTTCAAGGAGCTCGATGAGTTCCTGCTCGCGCGGGCGATGGAGCACGATTCCCCGACTCTGCTGTTCCGGCTGGCGTGTGAGTATCTGATCTCGGCGAAGGTGATCCGGCCAGGCCCGGTCACCGTGGTCGAGCGGGTCGCCCACGCCCGCCACCAGGCCCAGACCGAAACCTATGACCGGCTCGCTCACGAGTTCACTGCGGCGCGGTGCGCGGAGTTGGACGGCTTGCTTGTCACCGACGCTTCGCTGGGGATCTCGCGGTTGCGGTGGCTGTCGACCGGGCCGGTGGAGGCCTCGGCGGCCGCGGTCCGCGCCGAGGTCGACAAGCTGGGTTTCCTGCGCGGGTTGGGCGCTGATCGGCTGGATATGTCGGTGCTGCCCGCCGAGCGGCGCCGGTTTTTGGCCACGATGGGCCGGCGCCTGAGTCCGCAAGCGCTGCAACGTCGGGATCCGCAACGCCGGTATCCGATCCTGCTCACGGTGCTGGCCCAGTCCGGCACCGATGTCCTCGATGAGGTCGTGGCGTTGTTCGATCAGGCGATCTCGGTGAAATTCGGTGCTGCCGAACGGAAGATGCAGCAGCGGCTGGCCGAACGAGG
>NZ_JAUTXY010000051.1:0-1051 GCF_036327795.1 Rhodococcus artemisiae | reverse complement strand
CTAGGCCGTGTTTCAAAAGCCCGCTCCCTCACAACCACTGACTGATCGCAGCGACCTGGACGGTGGCCAGGTACCGCACCGCAAGCTTGTCGTAGCGCGTGGCCACCGCCCGAAACTGCTTGAGCTGGTTGATCCCGCACTCGACCGCATGCCGTTGCCGATACACGTCTCGATCGAACGCCGGAGGTCGCCCACCACCGGAACCCCGGTTGCGGCGGTGGGCGAGCTGGTCGGACGGGATCGCGATCGTGGCCTTGATCCGACGTCGCCGCAGATAGAGACGGTTCGCCCGCGAACTGTAGGCCTTGTCCGCCAGTACCCGATCCGGCCGCGTCCGCGCCCGGCCGGCACCCGATCGAGGCACCCGGATCGCGTCCAGAACGGCAGCGAACTGCGGACTGTCACCGCATTGACCGGCAGTGAGCACCAGCGAGAGCGGACGTCGATTCTGCTCGCACGCCAGATGCAGTTTCGTGGTCCATCCTCCCCGCGAGCGACCGAGAGCGTGGTCGTCGGGTTCGGTCCCTGTGCCGCCGGGAGGCTCGACCTGCTCGTCACCATCGCGGCGGGCACCGGCGGCGTGCTGATGCGCCCGCATGACGGTCGAATCGACACTGACGTCCCAGACGATCCCGCCGGATGCGTCGGCCACGGTCTGCAGTGCGGTCAGAACCCGAGCCCACACCCCGCCGCGTTGCCAGCGACGGAACAGCCCGTACACGGTTTGCCAGGGTCCGTACCGGTCCGGGACGTCCCGCCAGGGCGCACCGACACGGATGCGCCACCGGATTCCGTCGATGAGCTGCCGTTTTGTCCACTTCGGTGGACGACCGGTCTTCTTTACACAAGGCAGTAGCGGAGCCAACCGAGCCCACTGCGCGTCGGTCAGGTCCGCTCGCCCTGGTACCGCTACGCTGGGCACGAGGTCTCCGAGATCTTCAGGTTTTGCTTGGTCGCTAAACCCAGATACCGGAGACCTCACTCACTCAACGACTGCGACACCCCTTCCGGCGGGAACGCGGTTCAAGATCACTTTTGAAACACTGCCTAG
>NZ_JAUTXY010000050.1:0-1084 GCF_036327795.1 Rhodococcus artemisiae | reverse complement strand
GCGTCCGCACCTTCTCCCGCTGGGCCGAACTGATCGACCCCGCCGCCCGCCGCCTCCTCGACACCACCGGCTGGACCGCGCCCGACGACGACGCCTACCCCATCGGCCAGGACTGGGCCGGGCAGTACCTGACCCCACTGGCGGATGCTCTCGGTGACGCGGTCCGCCTCGATCACGAGGTCGTCGGCATCGCTCGCCGCGGCCGCGACCGCATCGTCGACGCCGGCCGCGACACCGAACCCCTGTCGGTGCACGTGCGCCACCGCGACGGCACGGACACCCGCCTGCTCGCCCGCGCCGTCCTCGATGCCTCCGGCACCTGGGGCACTCCCAACCCGCTCGGCGGCGAAGGCCTGCCCGCCCTCGGGGAACGCGCCGCAGCCGAGAAGATCACTTACCGCGTCCCCGACCTGGGCGACGATGCGGTGCGCACCCGCTACGCCGGCCGCCACACCGTCATCGCCGGCAGCGGCCACTCGGCACTCAACGCAATCGTGGCGCTGGCCGAGCTCGCCCGCACCGCCCCCGGCACCCGCCTGACCTGGGCGGTGCGCCGCGGCGAGATCGGCGCCGCGTTCGGCGGCGGCCAGGACGACCAACTGCCCGCCCGCGGCGCCCTGGGACTGCGCGCCAAGAAGGCCGTCGACGACGGGTTGCTCACCGTGGTCACCGGGTTCCGCACCGCCGCCGTCGAACCCGCCACCGACGGTCAGGTCGCATTGGTCTCCGATACCGGCGCCCGCATCGAGGCAGTCGACGAGATCATCGCCTCCACCGGCTTCCGGCCGGACCTGTCGTGGCTCTCGGAAATCCGCCTCGACCTCGACCCGGTGCTGCAGGCCCCGACCGCGCTCGCCCCGTTGATCGACCCGAACGTGCACTCGTGCGGGACCGTCTACCCGCACGGGGCCGCCGAGCTCACCCACCCCGAACCGGGCTTCTATGTGGTCGGGATGAAGAGCTACGGGCGGGCCCCGACGTTCCTGGCGATGACCGGCTACGAGCAGGTCCGCAGCATCGCCGCCGCCCTGGCCGGTGATCATGATGCCGCCGCCCGCGTCGAGCTGACCCTGCCCGAGACGGG